>CAJUNJ010000008.1:59435-74481 GCA_910587825.1 uncultured Christensenellaceae bacterium | reverse complement strand
ATCGGCTAAGCCTATTTTGAACCACGCGACTATCGCGTGGTATTCTTTATACAAAGAAACAACCGTCTTAAAAAGACGGTTGTTCTATGGAGGCGCCACCCAGATTTGAACCGGCTGGCGTACCTGAAATTCACCTTAGCCAAGTGCCAATTTATACTAAATATAGCTTATTTATTATATAAAAACCACTATATTTAGTCAAGCGTTTTAGGGTAAAAATTTTACTCCCCAATTACTCTCCAAATTAAATTCAAGTTTGCCGATGATGTTATGAAAAACCAGAAGTCAATTCTTCTGGTTTTTTCGCGCTTTTCAGCTCTTTAATCTATTATGATTACTACTTTAAAGACAAAACGCAAGATAATCTCTAAAATTTAGAGAACAATTATTAAAATGGAATATCCTCAACATTGCTTGGCGTTTTGTATTGTTTATGTATGTTAATCATATTTTTTATTGTAGTTTCTTCATCTGTTTCTAATTCTATCCATTCGTTTGACTGAACAAGATAATCACGATCAATATGGAGTTCTTTTGCAAGCAAGTCAACAGCACAATTTCTAGAAAACTGTTTCTCATCACGTTTGATAAAGATTTTCTGCAAATAAGGGAATGAAATAGAAAAACCATTATTATTTTCGTTTGCAATTTTGCAATCATCTTTTTTGAGAACTAACCTGTATTCTTTTTCATAACCCCATTGAATATTTTTAGTAAACATTATTGTCTTTATATATTTCTTAATATATGGATTCACAGACAGGTCTTTTACTGGAATTTTTAAAAGTTTTTCGCAATCAACTGATATAGTCTTATTTCTATATCTAACTTTACCCATGTTAAGCAACAAGTTGTATAGTTTTTTATCTCTTCTCTGCTCAGAGCATAAGTCGCTAGGATTGCTAAAAACATATTCGCCACAAAATCCGTGATAATTATCCGCGTAATGCGCCCACATAACCATATTGTTTTCCGGCTTGTTTTTTGTAAAACATACTATTCCATATTGATCTCTTATTCTAATAAGCTCTTTATAGTACTCTTCATATAAACCCCAACATTAATTGTCTTTTGCCTACCATTATCGATAATATTTTCGCATCTAAGGGGCTCATTTGTTTTATTGCATCAACAAAGGAAGGATGAGCGTTATTTACTTTCCTATTATCCATAGCCGAAGCCAATAAATTTTCGTACATTTCGCGAAGATTTTCCTCATCGTATGTATATTTTAATGCCTCTAATACAGGGCCCGCAATCATAAGCGGTGGCTCTTGTAAATTTTCTTCCGGAATATTTTCTATTTTCTTCTTTAAATCTTGTTCAAAGGCTTCAAGTTTATATTTAAAAGTTAAATTAGCTTTTTTAACGGGATACAAAACTACATTATTGAAAAAGCCAACAACTGTCGATAACACTCCGTCTGTTTGCTTTGTTGTTTCAGGCACTAACGATTTGACCGCATCCGATGTTGCTTCTATTATACCTTTTTTATCTTTACTCATTTAATTTGCCTCCGTAAAAAATGCTTTAACTATTTCAATCGTCTTAATAATTCTATCATTGTCTGAAAGTGAGTCTTCCAAATAAAGATAAGCAAATCGCTCATAACCAAATTTTTCGTTATTCTTTGTAATAAAATCGTTTGCCGTAAAGTCTTTTTTCGCGACAAATGTCGGGTCGTTGGCATAAATTTTACCCTTCGTTTCGACAATGATAAGCTTATAGATTTTACCGTCTTTCCTCTTAATTATCAAGAAGTCGGGAGTGTACATACCGACATATTGTAACTTGCCGTTTGTTGATTTATAGCATTTTATTTTAAACTCGGTTAACGCCCTGTCGCCGTTGTAATACACTTCAAGATTAAGCTCCTTTATTACATCAACTGCAAGGATTTTCTCTAAAAATTTAACTTCGAAATCACTATCGGTTTTATAAGGTAGATAGTGGAACGAATTGTCTTTCATCGGGTGTGAGAGTGATTTGTTGCTGAGCAACTTAATAATTTCTGTATTATTTGTAGCCTTAGCAAGTTCAAGCATTTGCCTTTCAGTTTTATTTAAACTTAACTTTCCTTTATCGTCCGCAATAATGTTTTCTGTGATGTTTTGCTTTGGAATTAATAATTTTCTATCTTCATCATTCACTTTAATTTCATCGGTAAAGTTTTCTACATGCAATAGGCTTGCTTCGTCGGGAATTAATTCTTCCGTTGTTTCAAAAGAACGTTTAGCATAAAAAGCTTTACGTATATTCGCTCTGACTGCAGACTGATTAAAGAGTGAACTTAAATAGCCAGTATTATTTTTCAAATATGTAATTTTTTCGAAAATTATTTTTAATTCATTGTTATAAGAATTTAAATCACTATGTTTTATAACACCGAAACTTTCTTTAACAATTTGATTTACCCAATAATTAAAATTAGCAATTTGTTTGCCGCGTTCTGTTTCATCGACGTCAATTCCCGTAGTATGCAATTCAGTCGTCATTTCGCTTGTTGACATTACGTTTTTAATGACCGTATTATCTGCCGACTTTAATATCTTTGCGGAAACGTCGGTTGGCTTTTCTTCTATAACCGTACGGTAATTTATTTTCAGTTGATAAAAATCAACCTTAGGCAGCTTTAAATATTTTGTGCGGTCATAACGCTTAATATTTTGAAGTGTAACGGTAGCTCCCTTTTGAAATTCGTCAAGGTTTATTCTATGTTGCTGTTGAAGTTGCAAATTCAGCGTTTTTGCATTGCTTTCATTCAGGTAAATAAGCGCACCTTCGACTATGCCTTTTTCTACTTGGCGAAGGCAACGGCAAGACGTTTGCAAGACCATATTCGTGGAGCAATCGCCCTCCTGCGAAAGAATTATGCCTGTAAGACTGCGACAATCCCAGCCCTCTTTACCTATCTGAACAAGCAAAATAATTTTCTTTTTAGAAAGAGCTTTATCAAGAGAAGCAAACTCATATCCGCTATCTGTCGGAATCGGATATTTTTTATTCCCGCCGTGAAATTTTAAAATTACTTCCGTAGGATTCAAACCATATTCTGTAACAAGCCTTTCAATAAGGGGAAATACCTGCTCTTCCAAAGTTTCTATGCTTCCGCAATATATACCCAACTTGGCGGATGTTCCGTCAGCATAGACCTTATCTTTGTAATCATTTAAAAATTGCCTAACGCCGCTTTCAACAATTTCAAGACGGCTATTACTGCTTGAAGTATAAACAACAGGTTTTTTCAAAAAGTTTCCTATACCGTCAACAAGGCGGTAATAATAAACGATATTTGAAATTTCTTCCGTCTTTATCCCGAATTTATCGATTATAAAAAACTGTTCTGCCTTTTGCAAATACGGAGTACCGGAAAAACCGATAACGCTATTTACGTTGCCGCTTCCAGACCATTTGTTTACGACTGCACGAAGTTTTTTCTCGTCGGTAGCAGCGTGGTGAACTTCGTCGATAAATACGGAAAGGCTGGGCAATTTCCCTATCAGATTTCTAAGTTCATTTGCCTGTTTATCTCTTTCGTCATCACTTTCATCAAAGAAAGATATTTGACCGTTTTTCTCTTGTATTCTATCAAGAATTACTTTTTCGGCATTAGTAACGGCGACAAGACCGAATAAATCTTTAAACGGTTGATGATTTGCTATTTTTTGAGCATTCGGATTTTTTGTTTTGTTAGATTTTTTCGCCGTCTTATTCTCATCCAAAACTTCAAATATTAGTTTGCGTTTTAATTCTGAAGCAACAGGCTCTGCTAATATCCACGCGGGGTCAAAATTCTGTATGGTTTTAAGGCTTGGAACAACCGAAGATTTCAAACCGGACGGAGCAAAAATAATAAAGTTATGGGCAAACGCCGTATTTGTCGGCTCGTTTATGGCGAAATACAAATCAAGGTAAATGAACGCCGCCATTAAATATGTTTTGCCTGCGCCCATTGGTAAGCTGAACAGATAATCGGTATATGTAACACCGTAAAAGGCGTTCTTGAAAAACTTGTTGGCGTCAACTGATGCCGGATCGCTTTTTATAATCTCCAAAGCTTTTTCCGAAATGTGTTTATCGCCGACAGTTTGCGAACAGTATTCGTATAAAGCCGAAAGTGCGGGTTTGGATTGCAATGCTTCTCTTGTAGATGTGCAAATTTCAAGTTCGTCTAAATTTAATGAGTTAAACTTGCCGCTTGTAAATAACTCGTAAAGCGGCTTGTTATCGCAAGCAATTTTTAAATACAGATAGGTTTTTATGGCATCTATCTGCGCATCACGCATTTGATTTGTATTTTCTATGTACGAGATAATGTCGGTAATAGGACAATTTTTAGCATACCACTTATCTCGTTGTTTTGTTATCATATGATAGAACATATACGCTCCAATTATTTCAATTCTTCCAAATTTAATTTATAAATCATTTCGCCTTGCTCGGTATTGCAAAGAAACATCGACATATATACGGGCAAATAAACTTTATTGCCGTCAACCGATAAATTATAGTTGTTGAAAATATACGCCTTTTTAACGCCGTATTCTTCCACATTGAGAATATTATTTAACGCGCTGTGTACCGTATAGTCTTTACCCGATTTAACTTCTATCGGCACAGCTTCACCGTCAATCTCCACAATTAAATCAAGTTCGCCCTGTTTATGACTGTTAAAATAATAAGGGACTAATCCGTGACAGACAAGCTCTTGCGTTACCGCATTTTCATACACCGATCCAAAGTTTATATTCTTTTCTCCGCTTAAAATTTTAACTTGTAAATTGTTTATATACATGGAGGCAAGCAAGCCGACGTCGCATAGAAACAGCTTTAAAAGATTGCGTGATTTACTGAGTATCAGCGGAGCTTTCGGTTCGTTGGCACAATAGACGGGCAAAGCAATTCCCGCGTCCGTCAACCAAAGAAACGAATCTTCGGCATATTTTGAACGTCCACCGTTTTCAATGGACTTAAATTTAAAACGCTTATTCTGCGCGTTGAGTTCGCTTGGAATCAAATCGAATATAGTGGAAAGCAACGGCTTATTTTCTTTTTCGTACTTCGCCATATCCGCTTTATAGTTTTCACATAAATACCGTTGAATTTCTAAAACTTTTGAAAGATTATTGGAGGCAATGTATTCTTTCACCGCATCGGGCATTCCTCCGACAACAAGATAAAGGCGGTATAGCTGCATAAACTTTTCATGGATAGCTTCGCCTACGGGCGTCAGATTTGTAAAACAGTCTTTCAGATAGTCAATCGCCGATTGCGCAACGCCGTTAGCTATACAGAATTCGGCAAAGTTCATAGGGCACATTTGCAGTATATCCATATATCCGACGGGAACGGATTTAACGTTTTTCATTTCCACACCCAAAAGCGAGCCGCTTAAAATGTAGCGGAAACGTCCGTCCTCAACCAAAAATTTAATGACGGTTACGATATTAAGACACTCTTGCACTTCGTCCAAAAAAATAAGCGTTTTATCGGGAATCATTTTGTCCCCGAAAAGCAACGACATATAGACGAAAATTTCCTGACTCGTTTTTGCCTTTGAAAACATATTTAACGCGTCTTCATTTTCGAGAAGATTTATCTCAATAAAATTTTCATAATGCGCTTGCGCAAACTCACGGATAGAATATGTCTTGCCAACCTGTCTTGCGCCGTCTATTAAGAGGGCTTTTTTCTTATTTTGTTTGTTCCATTCGATAATTTTTTGAGTTATAAAGCGTTTCATATTGCCACCTTGCAAGTATTATAGCACTTTCATTACACTTTTTCAAGGTTTTTGCAACAGATTTTTACACTTTTTCTATATAATTTGAGCTTGCATTTTACACTTTTTCAAAAAAGACTACTTCTTCGCTTTGTTTTTGAGTTTGTAATATTGTTCGAAACGTTTGATTATCTTTTCTCTGCCGTGGGGGAATAGGATTTTATCTCTGTATTCGGCTACGGTAATACCGCGAGCCATCGCCGATTTCTGTACCGTCTTTATAAACTTTTAGTTTGGCTTGCTGTCCTTTATGCCGTAGCGCTTAATTAGGCGCTGTAACTCCAGCTCAACTGCTATAAATAGTTGTTTGGACCAAGTTTTCTTTTTTCTCATAAACTTATTGAAAAGTTGGTAGCTGTACTTGCCTAAAACTTCCTTTGCTTTTAATTCAGGCTTATCTTTTGAAGCAAAGTATTCATAAATCCACAGAAAGCAAAAGCGTATAAGATATTGTTGTCCGCGAAAGACAAACAAATAACGTAACAGAACTTCCTGCGGAAAAGCCAAAAGAAAGTCATAGACATATACGTCAACAAAGCTCTCCGTCTTGCCTGACCGTAGATATTTACGGTATTCTATTTCGGCTTTGATTTGCGTCTCTGTCCGTTCCCCGTCATCGAGCATATCGTATTCGATAGTATCTTCAAGCACTTTCATTCGGCGTGTAACGTACGCTTCTGATTTACCAAGTATCACGGCAATTTGCTTCTGCTTCAAGTGCCGTTCCTTGTGCATCAGGTATATATCTAAATCTTCGTCCGATAGTTTATTTAAAACTCTTTCCAAATCAAAGGCATTAATCCAAAATTGTTCGTGATTATGGTTGTCCCATTGTTGCAACATAAAATCAAATACATTGCGATATTTGTCCTTTTTGTGGACGTCGTATTCTGTTCCTTCATATTCATCACGTGCAGCTTCATAATCTTTTAAATCAAAATAACGTAACTTCTCCCATTGCTCAATAGGAACTTCCACATACTTCTTACGGGAATGAAGAACGGTGACGTTTTGTTTCTTCCCTCCGACTTTACGTTTTTCAATCTTGTGATAGCTTTCCATATAGAAGTATTTATAATAGCCTTCCTTGCTTGCGGGAACCGGCTTTGCGTTTAAAAGATACGGAGAAAAGTAGCCGTTTTCTATTTTGAACATCGGCTTTAACTTTGCTTTTACGTTAGATGGTCTTATTTTATAAATAGGTTCGTCTCTGTAATACTCGTCATTCATAAACTTATTATAACACAGCATATAGGACAGATATGGTCATATATAAAAAATTTTTAAGAAATTTTACCCCCCCCCCCTGAAATTTTTGGTAAAAATTTTATCTACATATATGAAGGGATAATTGTATCAAGGCGACGGCTTTACAGCTGCCGCCTTTTTCTTTGCCCTTTAAAAGAGATGATTTTATGAAGATTTTCAGCGGATAAAAGCCTCGCAGAGCGAACGGAACTTATGCAGCGAAGCGAAACTAAGTGTAGTGAGCTACACTTAAAAAATTAAATCGGATAAAGCAAGGAGGAAAAAATTTTGAGTTACATAGTATGCCATATGGAAAAATATAAGCGTCAGGAAGTAAGTCCTGTCGAGGAGGAAAACGAAAGAAACGAGAACTACAAGGCGGGCAATCCGCAGATTGACAGCAACCGTACAAACCGCAATTATCATTTGGTAATGCCACCGCCGACATATTTGGAGTTCATAAACGCCAGAATAGCTACGCTTACTTTAAAGCGAAAGTTAAGGTCGGACGCCATATATATGAATTCTTTTGTATTGACTTCGGACAAAGAGTTCTTTATGAAATTGCCGCTTGCGGCTGAGAAAGAATTTTTTAAAGATTGCGTTAAGTTTTTTGCGGACAAATACGGTGCAGAAAATATTATAAGCGCCGTCGTCCACAAGGACGAAACAACGCCTCATCTTCATCTGAATCTTGTACCTATCACTAACGATAAACTCTGTTCCAAAGATTTATACGACAGAAAGAAACTGTCCGAATTACAAACGGAATTTTACGAAAAGGTAGGTAAAAAATGTGGACTGGAAAGAGGAAAATTTAAAAGTGGAGCAAAGCATTTAACCGCTTCGGAATACAAGGCACAAAAAATTGTAGATGAAGCCGAACAACAGGCAGAAAAAATACAAGCAGAAAACAAGCCATACCAAGAAGCGTTGGAACAAGCGAAAAAAGGCAACTACGCATGGACACCCGGCGGCCTTAAAAAGCAAGCAATAGCGGCGACAGCGGAAGCAATTAAAACAAAGAAAGAAAATGAAGAGTTGACAAGGCGTTTGGAAGCGTCTATAAGCGAAACGTTGCACTATGCAAAGAAAGCGGATGCGGCAGAACAAAGAGAAGCCAAAGGCAACCGCGCAATAGAATTACTTGCAAAGATGCAAAGAGAAAATCCCGAAGCTTTTGAACAACTTCTTCGTCCCACGCCGAAACCGAAATCAAATAACAACTTCAAATTTTAAAACTGAATTTTAACTTTAAGGAGTGCGGAACACCAACTGTTCCGCACTCCCACTTTTCAAAAAACATATAAAATACTACTTGAATTTTACGAATAATTAGGGTATAATGGGACCCACTATTCAAAAGGAGGACAATGACTTATAAACAATTACAGGAAATAACGGAAATTTTAAAGGATATTCCCGATAGCGAAAGGCGCGACAAGGCTGTACAGCTTATGCTGCAATCGGCGGCTGATACAATTACAACCGACATCGTGAACGAGCTAATCGAGAAAAAGAACAACGGCAAAAAAACATCATCGGCAAAAATCAAATTCACAAAAAAGGAAATTGAAAGTATGTCGAAATAATTTAAAAGAGAATTTATAGCAAACGGTATGGCGGCTCATATAATCGAGCGCCCCAGCGGTAAACATGGAAGTTTCTACGAAATCCGTTACCGCAGAAACGGATACGATATCGCCGTATCCAACAAAGAACTGAAAACTGCAAAAGCGATGTTCATTGAAGCAACGCAAAACCTGCCTCCACCCGAAAGCTTAGCGAAAAACAAATTCAGTTTCGGCTCTATTGCAGACGAATGGTTGAAATATAAGCATGGCAAGGTTGCCGAGGACACTTGGAAGGGTTACGAAAGTCAGATACGGAGGTTTATACCGCAGAAATTTAAGGACAAAGCAATTAAGTCAATCCGAACTTCGGATATAGACGAGCTTATGAACGCGCTTGACACCCCGCGCAAATATGAGGATATGCGAACCATATTCAATAGTATTTTCAAGTATGCGAAGGCAAGCGGCATTGTTACATACAATCCTGTGGAAATGATACCCTTCAAACGCGCCGAGCGTGAAAACAGAGACAGGCTGACAGACGGACAAGTTAAAACTTTTATTACAAACCTGCAAACGCCTATTTTCGATAAAATAAGAAACTTTGCTTATGTCATGTATTTTTTCGGACTACGTCCCTGCGAAATTGACGAAGAAGCGCACTTTGAAAACGGCTTCCTTATTTGCAGAAACCGTAAAAGAAAAAACGGGAAAAAAGCATACAAAAAGATACCTATTCCCCGTCAGGCGCAAAATTTATTCGATTTTAACTCTCCGCTCAAATCGCCGCTTTCATACGACAGAACACTTGACATTATGAAAAAAGCGTTGCCCGATGGAATTATTCCCTATCAGCTTCGTCACACTTTTGCTTCTGTCTGCGATGAAAAAGTAAAAAGAGAAGTCGTTGAACTTTGGATGGGCGACAGCCCCGAACGGCTTGTCGGCAAAACTTACGTGCATTACAGCGACGAGTTTATGCGAAAAGAAATGGACAAAGTGAATTTTGTAGTAGCCTGAATTCGCGAAACTATTTAAAAATAATTCACAGCGCAAGCAAAACCACGCTTTTGCGCCAGCGCAACCCAATTTACGATTTATCGCCTCAGTAGGTGAATTTGCAAAATTTCAAAATTGTGGGCATTTAAATATTTTGCAAAGAGGGCAACGCCCTGAATTCGTAGCGTTTTGTCGCCATCGTCTTGGCGACAAAACCGAGAGTTGAATTCTACTCCCCAATTTACTCCCCAAAAGGTGCATTTTTTGTGTAGAAAAAAGAAAATTGACACTATATCTTGTAGATACAGTGTCAATTCAACCACAACATATTGTGTTTTTGGAGGCGCCACCCGGATTTGAACCGGGGGATGAGGGTTTTGCAGACCCTGGCCTTACCACTTGGCTATAGCGCCATAAAAAAACAGTGCGAAAGAATTTTTGGAGCGGGAGACGAGATTCGAACCCGCGACATTCACCTTGGCAAGGTGACGCTCTACCACTGAGCCACTCCCGCATATATTATTCTTCCGCACTGTTCTGGTGGGAGCTACAGGGCTCGAACCTGTGACCCACTGCTTGTAGGGCAGTTGCTCTCCCAACTGAGCTAAGCTCCCGAACGCTTAATTAATATAACAAATATCCTAATAAAAATCAAGCGTTTTTTAAGATAATTTTATATTTTTTAAAAATTTTAAAAACCGCCGTACGCCGTGCGGAAGCAACAGGTAAAACTTAGTCTACCTCTACTATATTCAAATAAATTAATTTACGTTAATAACTAACCGTTTTGCATTGCCCTAAGCAATATCAGTAAGGCATTTTTTTCTTCACCCGACAGTCCCGCTAAACGAACTGTAATTTCTTTATCGGAATTGCTTTGACCTACTGCTTCCATACCCGCAAAAAAATCCGTAAGCGAAATTTCAAACGCCGAACATATTGCCCTTAAAGTAGAAAGCTTCGGTTCTGCACCGCGGCTATACATATTATTCAGCGTTGACTGTGTAAGCATCGCTTCAACCGCCAAATTATTAATCGACCAACCACGCAATTTTCGCAATTCGTCTATTCTTTCAATAACCGTCATTTTTGTCCACCTTTTTTATTTTAGCACACAAATGGGTTAAAATATTAACTCATTTTAGTTGACAACTTAACCTATATGGGTTATAATGTGAACCGTAAGTGAATACAGATAAGAAAAAGAATAAAAAACTTAATAAAGTTATAAATAAGCTTTCAATGGGGTTTATGCAAGTTATTTTCTTTTTAATTATTGAAATAATATATATTTTTATTTCCTTAAAAGACTTGCTGAAAAATAAAAAATAATTTTATAGTTAACCTAAATGAGTATTTACTTTAAGATGAAATTTTAACCATTAGGGTTGAAATAAATTTTAACAGGAGGTAGGTTTATGAACAAAAGAAATACGGCGGCATTTGTGCTTGCTCTTCTCGGCGCAATTTTCGGACTAATCGGAGGCATTCTTTGGTCGGCGTGCGCAGACGCAATCGGCAGTATCGAATCGGCTGTAAGCGGAGGCAGTTCTACCACGGTTTACCTTGTATTCTTTATAATACTCGGCATCGGCGGAGCGGTTCTTGCACTTGTAGGCGGAATCAGGGCATTCGGGTATAAAAAAGGCGGATTCGTCCTTGTTCTTCTCGGTCTGCTTTTTCAAATCGGTATGCTGATAACCGCTTGTGTCGCAGTCGAAGGATTTAGCTTTCTTTTAAATCTTTGTACGATTGTTGCAATTATTTTACTTGTAATAGCGACTGTATTTGCACATAGAAAAGCTTAAAAATGTTACAAAGTTTTAAAGTTGCAGGCATAACATTCTATCCGTACTCGCTGTTTTTAATAGCGGGTGCGGTAGTTTGTTTTTTAATGTTTTATTTTCTCACTTTCAAAAGGCATACGGATTGTTTTGACGAAAATTTATTTGCAATGCAGGCGCTTGTAATATCGATGGGAATTGCCGTTCCGTCTTCAATGTTGGCAGACTCGCTTTTTAAATTTTTGGAAAGCGGAATATTCAAATTAGGCGGTGCCACATTTTACGGCGGGTTGCTGGCGGCAATATCCGTCTATTCGATATTGCTTTGCATAAAAAAGAACCGTAAAATTACAGTCTATGAACGGCTTAGTGATTTATCCGTCTGCATACCGGCAGGACACAGTTTGGGAAGAGTCGGCTGCTTTTTCGGCGGTTGCTGTTTCGGCAAGCCGACAGACTGTGTTTTCGGAGTAATATTTCCGGAAGACTCTATCCCTTACAATTATTACGGTAAGCTTATTGCCGTACACCCGACCCAACTTTACGAAGCTTTTTTATTGATCGCAATTTTTATCTTTCTCGTAATATGCGGAAAAAACAATTCTTTTCCGTTATATCTCATACTTTACGGAACAGTAAGAATATTTATAGAATTTTTCAGAAATGATTTTCGCGGAAGCGTCGGTCTGCCGTTATCCCCCGCTCAACTTATTTCCATTCTGCTTATTTTAACGGGAGTAACCGTGATTTCTTTCAAATACAACAAAGCCGTCGGCACTGATAAAAATTTTTTAAAATGAACGTATAAATTGCTTCACTGCGGGCAATAAAGCTTGTGTAAATCAAATTTGAAGGTGAAGAAATGAAAAAGTTTTTGGCGGTTATGTTTATTTTTACGGCAATTACGGCGGTTACGGTATATGCGTTTAACGTTACGCCCGTACGTGCCGACACCGACTATCTAAGAATACACGTAAGGGCAAATTCCAACGAACAGATTGACCAGAGCGTAAAGTACATAGTTAAAGACGAAGTGGTTAAATTTATTACCCCCTACGCGGCGCAGTGCACGGACAAACAGAAGGCTGTTGAACTTGTAAAAAGCATTCTTCCCGAAATTGAAAAAGTTTGCGACAGAACGCTTAAAGCACACGGCTTCGGCTATACTTCCAAAGCCGACGTTCGTGCGGAAGAATTCCCCACGCGTGTTTACGGCGATTTGACTTTGGAAAGCGGAATTTACGACGCGCTTATTATAGAATTGGGCACGGGCACGGGCGACAACTGGTGGTGTGTTATATATCCCCCTCTTTGCTTCACTTCCGGCACGGCGGAAGTAAAATACCGCTCGGCGATAATGGAGATTATAAATAAGTTTTTAAACAAATAATAAGACAAAATTTCAGGCGCGGACGGCATCTGCCGTCCGCGCCCGATTTTGCCCTGCGGGCGCGCCGTCGCCACGCGCCCGCCACTATACATACACCTTTTTAAATTCAAGATTTCGTATAATACGGAAACTCGCTTTTTTATTCGGGTTTAAATCCCCAAACTACCGGACAACCATAAATATTCCAACTATTACTCCACCCGCTCGGTTTGTTTGCCGTCTCGCAATATATTGTAAGCGAGTCGCAATTATCGAACGCATATTCGCCGATAGAAGTTACGCCCTCCGGTATAATTATACTTGTTAGCGAGCTGCATCCGGAGAACGCCCTATCGCCGATTGAAGTTACGCCCTCCGGTATAATTATACTTGTTAGCGAGCTGCAATAACTGAATGCACACCAACTGATAGAAGTTACGCTGTCGGGTATAGTTACGCTTGTAAGCGAGCGGCAAAATTCGAAAGCCAAATTGCCGATAGAAGTCACGTTATATTCGCTCTTTTTATAAGTTACTTTTTCGGGAATATTTGCAATCGTGATATTTATCGGCTGTCCCACTACCGTTGCAATGCCGTCCTTTAAAGAGTATCTTATGCCGTCTACAACGGCATAAGCGTAGCCGTCTTCATCCTTGTCGTTATTGTTGCAATCCCAGATTACGGGGTAATTTGTATTCCAATAGCTGTACCACCCGCTCGGTTTGTTTGCCGTCTCGCAATATATTGTAAGCGAGTCGCATCCGGAGAACGCCCTATCGCCGATAGAAGTTACGCTGTCGGGTATGGTTATGCTTGTAAGCGAGCGGCAAAATTCGAAAGCCCTATCGCCGATAGATGTCACGCTGTCAGGTATGGTTATACTTGTCAGCGAGTAACATCCATAGAACGCTTGGCTGCCGATAGAAGTTACGTTATATTCGCTTTCTTTATAGGTTACTTTTTCGGGAATATTTGCCACCGCGATATTTATCGGCTGTCTTACTACCGTTGCAACTCCGTCCTTTAAAGAGTATCTTATGCCGTCTACAACGGCATAAGCGTAGCCGTCTTTATCCTTATCGTTATTGTTGTAATCCCAGATCACGGGGTAATTTGTATTCCAATAGCTATCCCCATTCCAATAGCTATCCCACCCGCTCGGTTTGTATACCGTCTCGCAATATATTGTAAGCGAGTCGCATCCGCTGAACGCATCTTCTCTGATTGTAGTTACGCTGTCAGGTATGGTTATACTTGTAAGCGAGCTGCAAAATTCGAAAGCCCTATAGCCGATGGAAGTTACACTGTCAGGTATGGTTATACTTGTAAGCGAGTAGCATCCATAGAACGCATCTTCTCTGATTGTAGTTACGCCGTCCGGTATAGTAAATGAATTTTCCTTTTTACCTATTGCATATTGTATAATCTGCTTTCCGTCTTTACTGTATAAATTTCCTTCTATACTTTTATAATTTTTATTATTTTCGCTTACTTCTATGCTTGTTAGCGAGTCGCAACCAAAGAATGCATTTTCGATATAAGTTACGCTGTCGGGTATGGTTATGCTTGTAAGCGAGTTGCATCCGAAGAACGCTCCATAACCGATAGAAGTCACGCCCTCCGGTATAATTATACTTGCAAGCGAGCTGCATTCATAGAACGCTTGGCGGCCTATAGAAGTCACGTTATATTCGCTCTCTTTATAAGTTACTTTTTCGGGAATATTTGCCACCGCGATATTTGTCGGCTGTCTTACTACCGTTGCAACGCCGTCTTTTAATTTATATCTTATGCCGTCTACAACGGCATAAGCGTAGCCGTCTTCATCCTTGTCGTTATTGTTGCAATCCCAGATTACGGGGTAATTTGTATTCCAATAGCTGTACCACCCGCTCGGTTTGTTTGCCGTCTCGCAATATATTAAAAGCAAGTCGCAATTACCGAACGCTATATAACCGATAGAAGTTACGCTGTCTGGTATAGTTACGCTTGTAAGCGAGCGGCATTCATAGAACGCCCCCTCGCCGATCGCAGTAACGCTGTCGGGTATAGTTATACTTTTAAGCGAGCTACATCCGGAGAACGCCCTATCGCCGATTGAAGTTACGCTGTCGGGGAGGGTTATGCTTTTAAGCGAGCTACATCCGGAGAACGCCCTATCGCCGATTGAAGTTACGCTACCGGGTATGGTTACGCTTGTAAGCGAGCTACATCCGGAGAACGCAGAATCGCCGATCGCAGTAACGCTGTCGGATATAGTTATACTTTTAAGCGAGCTGCATCCATAGAA
>CAJUNJ010000008.1:0-59335 GCA_910587825.1 uncultured Christensenellaceae bacterium | reverse complement strand
CGCATCTTCTCCGATTGTAGTTACGCCGTCCGGTATGATTACGCTTGTAAGCGAGCTACATCTGGAGAACGCAGAATCGCCGATCGCAGTAACGCTGTCGGGTATAGTTATACTTGTAAGCGAGCTGCATCCATAGAACGCATCTTCTCCGATTGTAGTTACGCCGTCCGGTATGATTACGCTTGTAAGCGAGTCGCATCTACGGAACGCAGAATCGCCGATTGTAGTTACAGGTTTACCCTGATAAAAATTCGCAATAACGATATATGAATCCGTTGCAACTCCTAAACCGGTTACAACGGCATAATTGTCTACTATCTCATAGGTCAGCCCCGCCGTATCTACAATAGGCTTTTTCGCGCCGCAGACGCAATCGCCGTTTGCAAAGTCGTGTTCGGCATAGGAATTCTTTTCATCGCAGCCTTGGCAACTATGCCAATGGTATGTATCGTCTTTCTCCCAAGCCGTAAGCCAATCGTGAGTATGGGGCGGCTCTGGCTTTTTCGCGCCGCAGACGCAATCGCCGTTTGTAAAGTCGTGGTCTGCATAGGAATTCTTTTCGTCGCAGCCTTGGCAGTTATGCCAATGGTGCGTATCGTCTTTCTCCCAAGCCGTAAGCCAATCGTGAGTATGGGGCGAGTCTGGCTTTTTCACGCCGCAGACGCAATCGCCGTTTGTAAAGTCATGGTCTGCAAGTTCGCCGTATTCGAAGGTCTGCTCGCCCTTTTCGCCACACTCGCAAGAGTAGTAGTAAATGGCTTTCTGCGTGCAAGTAGCAGCCGATTTCAGATACTTATCCTGTACGACTTGTTTATCGTACTTATGTACGTTATGCGTATCGCCTCCCTGATTGTTGCCTTGGTTGTTATTCTCCTTATCGCCGCCGCAAGCGGCAAATACAAACGATAGGCAGAACGCGGAGATTACAGCCAAAAGGACAACGAGCAATTTTTTCTTCATAAACTTCTCCTTAAAAAATTTTTTGCGGACGGTTGTTCCCCTTATCCTTACCCTGTCCGCCGCAATCACGCGGTGGCGGCATTATTAAATTAAACAAAAAAATAAGGGCGGCGTCAGAAGCCGCCCGCATAAACGTACCCTCTAACGTCGCCAAACAATTATTCTCATTAAAAGTAAACGGCACAAAGCCTAACACACCCTTTATGAAATAGGATACGAATATGCCTAAAAAAAGGGTGAGTTAAGAGAACGATATTTATACCGTTTACAAAGAATTTAATTGTTTGGCTTTTTCAGTATAGCATACGGAATAAATTTTTTCAAGGGTTTGAATTATTTTTTTGTAACTATTCATAATAATTGCAACAGCGGAAATATATTCCGCTTTAAGCGATTGACATAAAATTATTTTTATTAACAATTACGCTCGCCGTTCGGGGAGCAAGGAGGAAAAATGAAAAAAGCACTTAGAATAGGTCTGGTGGCTATGGCGGTTGCCGCCGTCGGGTCAGCCACTGCCGTATTCAACACAGCATACACAAGCGAAGACTACCTTTCGGCGCCCTACGTCCAGACTGCGGTTCTGCGACAGGGTGCGACGGGCGGCGAAGTGAAGGAATTGCAAAGACGCCTGAAAAACTGGGGATATTATTCGGGAGCGGTTGACGGTATTTACGGCAAAGGAACCGTAGAAGCCGTTAAAAAATTCCAGAAAAAGAACGGGCTTACGGCAGACGGCGTTGCGGGTATAGCAACTTACCGTGCGCTGGGTATGAACGATTCCGTCAAAGCGTTGCAGAATCAGGGCGGTTCATCGTCTTCGAACTACACCAACTCTGATTTGTATATGCTTGCAAAATGTATCTACGCGGAAGCCCGCGGCGAAAGTTATACGGGACAGGTTGCCGTAGGCGCGGTAATTTTAAACCGCGTTGCCTCGTCCAGCTTCCCCAACACCATTTCGGGCGTTATCTACCAGAAGGGCGCGTTTACCGCGGTTTCCGACGGGCAGATTAAGCTTGAACCCGACAAGACGGCTTTAAACGCCGCGTCGGACGCAATGAACGGCTGGGACCCCACTTACGGTTGTATATATTACTACAACCCCGCGGTTGCAACAAGTTCCTGGATATTCGGAAGAAAGACTGTTACCACTATCGGTAAGCACGTCTTTGCAGTATAGGAGGCATAAAAGTGAGTAAAAAAGTTTCAAGCGGCGCGGAAAAAGCAGAAGAACTTACGCGCAAAAACCAAAAAACCGCGGAAAAACCGACGGCGAAAAAGACGACGGCAAAGAAAACACAGCCCGCGAAAGCAAAGGCTGAAAGCACGAAAAAGACTGCTAAAAAGCAGTCCGTAAAAAAGACAAAAACAAAAAAACAAATAAGCGAAAAGAAGCTTAAAAAACAGCAGGCGCGCGAGCAGAAAAAGCTTGAAGCGCAGAAAATCAGGGCAGAGAAAAAGCAGCACCGCCTCGAAAAGAGATTACAGGCAAAACAGCACAGAATAGACCGCTTGGCGGCAATTAAAGAAAAACGCGCCGAACAGCGCGAAAAAAGACGCGAACGCAAAGATATGCTTAAACACGAAAGCAAAGAAGCGCGTATGCAACGCAAAGCCGACGAACGTCAGGCAAAAGTCGAAGCGCGCGTTGCTAAGCGCCGGGCTGCGGCGGCGGAAAGACAGGCAAGGCGCGAACACCGCCTTAAAGTACGCGCAGAAAAACGCGCGGACAGAAAGGAAAGACAGCACGCGCCCGGGTTCGGCGGTTGGCTTGCGGCGGTTATCGCGCTCGGCGTTACCACCCTTGCCCTCGGTTCTATGATGACTTTCGGCTGGATGAATATGAACGGTATGCAAGCCGAAATGGCGGGCGTTCACACACAGTCGCTTTACGAACTCAACTCTATCGTAGACAACCTTGACACCAACCTTGCCAAGGCGAGAGTATCCAACTCTTCCAACGACCAGGTACGAATACTTTCAGACATCGCAATAGAAAGCGAAATGGCGGAAGTGATTATCGAAAGACTGCCCGTCGATTGCAGACTTACGCAGAATATGTCGTCTTTTGTAAATAAAATGGGCGACAGCGCACAGTCTATGCTTTACGCGGTTGCGCGCGGCGACAAGCTTACCGACAGCCAGAAAGCGACAATCGAATATATGTACGACGTCAACCTTGAAATGAAGCGTATCATAAACGAGCTTACCTCTTCATCCTCGCCCAAGGAAATGATGAGGGCAATGAAAGGCAATGAAGACAGCCTTATGATTACTTCGCTCGGCGAAATGGAAAACAACGTTGTGGAAACTCCGAAAGAAATAAACGACGGACCTTTTGCCGACAACGTTAAAAAAGTAACGGCGAAGAACCTTGAAAATCTTGAAGAAATAAATGCGACGCGTGCGGAAGAACTTGCAAGCAACTATTTCAAGTCTTACAACCCCACCGGCGTGCGCTGCACGGGCGAAGCCGTTGCACAGAAGCTTGACTGCTTTAACGTTATAATTTCTACCGACGACGGCGAAATGCTTGCACAAATTACCAAAAAGGGCGGAAAGGTTGTAATGTTCGACAGCTACAAGGATTGCAGCGACAAAAACTTTTCGGTAGAAAGATGCACCGATATTGCAACCGATTTCCTTAACGCGCTCGGCTTCAACGATATGAAAGCCGTATGGACAAGCGAAAACGGCACAACCTGCAACTTAAACTTTGCTTATGAACAGAACGGGATAATTTACTACCCCGATATGATTAAAGTAAAAGTCTGCGAAGAACGCGGAATTGTAACGGGTATGGAAGGTTTGGCTTATATGCTTAACCACATAGAAAGACCCGCAAGCCAAGCGGCAATTTCAAAGGAAGAAGCGCGTGAAAGCCTTAATGCGGGGCTTGACGTAGAGGTCGCACGTCTTACGGTTATTCCCCTTGACGGCGAAGAAGTGCTTGCTTACGAATTCTACGGCAATTACGGTGGTAACGATTACTACGTCTATATCGACGCAAACACGGGCGACGAAGTTCAGTTGTTTACCGTGGTCGGCACTGCTCAGGGCAAAGCCCTTATGTAACGGCGTGTCGCCGCTGACGGGTATCTTAATTGCTCACAGCAAGACGAGCCAATCACCAATCAAGCGGCGTGTCGCCGCAGGCGGGTACCCTGATTAATTTATACAAGGCAAAAACACATTTCAAAACCATTTGCTTAACTGACAAAATCGGGGGCGCAGAGCTTTTAAGCTCTGCGCCCCTGCTTTTTAATTACATTTTACGGCAAATTGTGTCAGTCTATATTTATCGAATGCGAATGTATCTTTTTGGGCTGCGTCTTGGGCACAGTCAGGCAGAGTACGCCGTTTTCGTATTTTGCCTTAATGTTTTCTTCCGATATTTCTGTACCGACGTAATAGCTTCTTACGAAAGATTCGCTCCTCTCCTTTCTGAGAAATTTTTTGCCCTCTTCTTCCTTGGTCTTTCTCTCCCCGCTCACGGTCAGATAACCGTCTTCAAGCGCGACTTTTAATTGACTTTTATCGAAGCCGGGCATCTCTATATCAAGAAGATAAGCCGAATCTGTCTCCTTTATGTCAGTTCTCATCTCGCGTGTTTCCTCAAAAAACATCGGCTTGAACAAACTGTCGAATGCATCGAACAAGCTCCTGTTTTGATCGTAACTTTCGGGTAAATAACGTTTCATAATAAATTCTCCTTTTACTTTAAATTATTTTCCGAAGTACTTCCGCTTCGTACTTATTATATACCCTTTTAACCAAACGTATAAACGGTTTCAACGGTTACGTTTTTGTGAAATATTTTTAACAAAACCATAACATTGCAATAACGGCGACTTTGATTTTTAACCTGCGGGGTGAAGACAATACGTCCTCCCCCCGCAGGCAAATTTTAATTGTGATACAGAATAACGGCAATTTCGTCAAAGCGTACTTCCCGTAGGAAATATAAAAAGCGAAGAATTTTCAAATTCTTCGCTTTTTATAATTGATGGTAAATTGAAATTTATCACATAGTCATTATAGCGTACTATTTCAATGAAATGAAATCCACATTTTTCATTGTTCTGTATTCATTGCTTAATTCAACAAAAGAATACCAATATGCCATATCACAAGTTACGCCCACATCGCCCGAAGGCACAACGATTTCATAATTGATAATCAGCCTATCCCTGCTGATACTTACTACATCATTTACCTTAAAACCAAATGAACCGCTACTCGCTTCCTTCATAAAAATTACTATGAAAGAATGTTCAAAATACTCGTCGTTATACTTATTAACGACCTCGTCTTTGAACAATACAAAATCGGGCAAATCGATATTTTGTGTTTCGGTTGCAATATAATCATTAAGTTGGCTTACGCTTTTAATTATCTGATAATTTTCTTCTGCCCCGACAGTTTGTTTTACATATTGGACTTCGAAAGACACACAACCAGGAATAATATTCGGACAGTATTCAACCAAGTACGGCTCTAAAAAGCCGAATTTTTCTTCCGACTTGCATAATTTACCGTTAAAATAGAAATATCCTCCGTTATCAATCCTAAACCAAACGTCGGGTAAATTGAGATTATCGTCTCCGATAATGATTCTCAAACTATCGTATGAAGGACCGAAATCCATGCCTTTATCAGTTACTTCGCTATAAGTTATTTTATTTAAGGAAAGAATAAAATTACGCGACTGCTCGGCAGTAAGTTCTGCATCAAAGTTCTTTTCTTCATCAGCACAAGTGTATGATAATTCTACTGTGCTGTTTTTGTCAAAATTAGTATCTTTTGAGCAAGCCGAAAAAGCAAGCATACAGCTTATCAAGAGTAAAAGCGATATTAACAACTTTTTGATTTTCATAAAGAGTCTCCTATACATTAAACGGATTAAGCGTTCATTTTACTCACTATTATAACGATTTGAAAGAGCGATTTGTCCCGCTAAATTACTGTTTATCACTCTATTATTATACAGCAACAAAATCAAAAGGTAAAGTAAAAAAGCACTCACCTTTCTTGCAAGGTATAGTGCGCCTACACTTACATTCTGTTCCTGTGGTAAAGTTCCCTATGGGAACTACGTCAAGCCGCTGTTTCATTGTTTCAAGCGTTTTACGGCAGTGCTGTCTTTTTTCCACTATCTGAATTTCGTACGGTTCCACAACTCGCAATATGAATCGGTAGATATAAGTTTTTCCGATTTTCCGTACTTGACGTTTATATTAACGCAGCGTCCCTTTTTTTATCAATAATTCGGTTTTCCTTTCCGATTGCGTAGTGTTTTAAAATTATTTACAGTTTCTGCAAGTCTTATTATTTTCTGTTTCATTTATCTCTTTCGTAATTAAATTATATCATAACTTTTTTTAATTTTCTTGCAATACTTCAAAACGGGGTAAAATTTTTTTATCAAGCCAATTTCTGCCATATAAACCACGTTTTTAATAAAAATATACAGCGTGGGGCGCAGAGTTTTTCAACTCTGCGCCCCGCGCTGTATTTATCGGTTTTATTGTATGCAATAAAGTACCTGAGGAAACACTCGCCCGCCTACGGTAACAAACAGTTGATAAGTGATTGACCCGTCTTGGGTACAAAAATCAAGATACCCGCCCGCAGCGGCTCACTGCTTGTCTATTATATCCAGAATTTCGGATATTCTGTCAAGGTCGTCGCGCGAATAATAATCTATATAGATTCGCCCCTTCTTATCATTACCGATAAGACTTACCTTTGTGCGGAATGCAAACCTCATTCTTTCTACAAGCTGTTTAAGCTCGACCGAAGCAAGCGCACGTTTTTTCTTTTTGCGCTCTTCCAAAATTTCGGGCGCAACGGTATAGGCGCGTACTTTCTTTTCCAGCTCGCGCACGGACGACTGGCTTCTGACCGCATCGGAAGCAAATTCAATCTGCTCTTCAGCAGGAAGGGTCACTACCGTTCTTGCGTGACCTGCGGAAAGCTTTCCTTCCGCAACCATCGACATTACTTCGGGGCAAAGATTCAAAAGCCTTAACGTATTTGCTATTGCGGGACGCGACTTACCTATTCTTTCGGCAAGCTCGTCCTGTGTAAGCTTATAATCGGTCATAAGCTGTTTCATTGCCGTCGCCGCTTCAATGGGGTTAAGGTCTTCTCGTTGCAAGTTTTCGATAAGCGAAATTTCTTTTATTTCCCTTTCCGAATACTTGCGGATAACGACGGGTATAGAAGCTTTGCCCGCAAGCTTGCAGGCACGGAACCTTCTTTCACCCGCGATAATCATATAACTTCCGTCGCCGTTATCGTTGACGACGATGGGCATAATTACGCCGTGTTTTCTGATTGAGTCGGCAAGCTCTCTCAACGCCTGTTCATCAAAGTTTTTACGGGGCTGGTTGGGGTTTGCCGTAATCTTTTCAAGACTCATCTCTTCGGCATTCTTCCGCTCTTCCTCGGTATAACCGAACGCGCTTTTGTGTTCGAACATATGCTCGTAAGCCGCACCGGTATCTTTAAAAAGTTCGTCAAGTCCTTTTCCTAATCCTTTTGCCATATTCGTATACCTTTTACCTTATTTTTTATTTACTGCTTTGAAAGAAATTCTTCCGTCAAAGCGCGGTACGCCCTTGCCCCTATACACTTGGGGTCGTGAAGCATAATCGGTTTGCCGTGACTTGGAGCTTCCGCAAGCCTTACGTTTCGCGGAATAATAATTTCGAAAAGCTTCTTTTTGAAAAACTTCTTTATCTCGGCCGTAATCTGTTTGGAAATCAAAGCCCTGCCGTCATAAAGTGTAATTACGACCCCCTCTATTTCAAGGTTGGGGTTTAAATGCTGTTTGACCATTGCTATTGTGTTCATAAGCTGGCTTACGCCTTCGAGGGCGAAATATTCCGCCTGCATAGGAATGATAACCGAATCTGAGGCCACCCAGCCGTTTATGGTCAACAGTCCCAAAGACGGCGGACAGTCTATAAATATGTAGTCGTAGTCGGCGCGTACTTTTTCAAGGGCGTCCCTCAATATACTTTCGCGGTTGCGCTTATATACAAGGTCTACTTCCGCCCCTGTCAGGTCGACGTTTGCGGGCAGTATATCCAAAAGCTTTACCGCTGTCGGCAAAATGTTTGCCGCAGCGGAATCTCCGTCTATAAGCACGTTATAGACCGATTTTTTTAATGCGCTTTTAGAAAAACCCAGCCCTGTCGTTGCATTGCCCTGCGAGTCTATATCGACAAGCAGCGTCTTCTTTCCGAAGTCGGCGCAGTAGGCAGCCATATTGACCGCAGTCGTTGTCTTGCCTACTCCGCCTTTTTTGTTGGTAAATGCGATAATTTTTCCCATAACTCTCCCTGAGTTTCACGTGAAACTTGATTAACTTACGTAAATTCCGAACCTATACCGTACCGTTCTGCGAACCGTTTTCCTCGTTTGAAGCAGTCCCGTCTACGGAATTGCTGTCATACTTTTTGAAAGGATTTTCCTTACGGTCGCCGTCGTGTTCGTCCATATAGGCAATAACTTCTTCGTACGACTTGCCTTCTAAAAGCATATCCACTTCTTCGGTATAAATGGTTTCACGTTCGATAAGAACCCTTGCCATATTGTCGAGAACCGAACGTTTTTCCGAAAGTAGCTTTCTTGCACGCTCGTGCTGGGTCGAAATAATGGTGCGCACTTCGTCGTCAATCATTTTCGCCGTCTCTTCCGAATATGCGTTATGCGTAGCCATATCCTTGCCAAGGAATACGGGCTGAGAATCGTCGCTGTAACTGATAAGCCCCAGCTTCTCACTCATACCGAGTTCCGTCACCATAGTGCGGGCAAATTTGGTTGCAACCTTAATATCGTTTGACGCCCCGGAAGAAATATCTTTTATTACAAGCTCTTCGGCGACGCGTCCGCCCAACGTCATACATATATCGTCAAGCATAAACGCGCGCGTATAATAAGATCTGTCGCTGTCGGGGCGTGTCATTGTATAACCGCCTGCACTTCCGCGGGGAATAATCGTCACTTCGTGGACGGGGTCGCAGTTTTCGCAAAGCTTTGCGAGTATGCAGTGTCCGGATTCGTGGAACGCGGTAAGGCGTTTTTCGGGTTCCGTGACTACCTTACTCTTCTTTGCAGGTCCCATTGCTACTTTATCAATACTTTCAAACAGTTCCGCATTGGTAATAAACTTTTTGTCTGCCCTTGCCGCAAGAATTGCCGCTTCGTTGAGAAGGTTTGCAAGGTCTGCCCCCGAGAAGCCCGCAGTAAGTCTTGCAACGGTCTTAAAATTAACGTCCGGTGCAAGCGGTTTATTACGCGCGTGTACCTTTAAGATCTGCTCTCTGCCCTTGACGTCGGGAAGATTGACGTAAACCTGTCTGTCAAACCTGCCGGGACGCGTAAGCGCAGGGTCAAGAATATCGGCGCGGTTGGTCGCCGCCATAATAATTACGCCTTCGTTGGATTCGAAGCCGTCCATCTGGACGAGAATCTGGTTTAAAGTCTGCTCTCTTTCATCATTTCCGCCGCCAAGACCTGCGCCACGGTGTCTGCCCACTGCGTCTATTTCGTCGATAAATATAATGCAGGGTTGGTTTTTCTTTGCCATTTCAAATAGGTCGCGCACACGCGAAGCACCGACGCCCACGTACATTTCTACGAAATCGGAACCCGATACCGAGAAGAACGGAACTCCCGCTTCACCTGCTACGGCTTTTGCAAAAAGCGTTTTACCCGTTCCCGGAGGACCTACCAAAAGTACACCCTTAGGAATGCGCGCTCCCAAATCCGAGAACTTTTTGGGCTGGCGCAAAAATTCTACTATTTCCGCAAGCTCAACCTTTTCTTCTTCCGCACCCGCAACATCTGTAAAGCGCACCTTAATATTAGTTGAAACACGCGCTTTTGTCTTCGCAAAGCTCATAACCTTGCCCGCACCGCCCATCGACGAACGGACTATCAGGAAGAACACAACGCAAACTATGACAAGCATTACAACCGTGAATGCAGTCGATACCCAGTTGCCCGCATTGGGGTTGTCGGATTCGATAACCACACCGAAACTTTCCCAGGTGCTAAAGGGTTCGTTCCAGCTTTCGGCACTGTTTGCAAACGGTCCGTAGCAATAATAGGCTTTCACATACGCGCCCTTTTCGTTCTTGGTATAACCCGTGTACTCGTAAGCGCTTGTGGCTACTTTCCATATTACTATAAAGGACGGGTTGCCCTCTTCCGCAGTAATTTTGCCGTTTGCGTCTACTATATAACCTTCAAGAATGAGATTTTTATCGATGACGCTGACAATATTACCGTTTTCGTCTACGTTTGCTTTGCCTTCACTGTCAAGATATTGGGCATTTTCAACGTACTGTCTGAACTTTGTACGGCCAATTTTCTTTGCACCGCCGTTAAATAGCTGCATTCCCAAAACTATAAGCACAGCGGCGAACAGAACGAAAATAATGACCGAAGTAATTATTCTGCCTTTTTTACTCAAAATCAGTCTCCTTAATTATTTTTAAAGCCTTAATCCATTTTATCATAACCGCAACACTATTTCAAGTGTTTACAGTCAAAAAAACGATATATCACGCAAATTTTATTATATTTTCACTTAGCCGATGTCGGTTCAGAGCCTACCAAAAACCTTATATTTTATTAAAAAATAGTAATTTTGGGTTAAAATATTGCTTGCGCTACCGCATTTTTTATATAAAAAATGTTTAACGTGAAACATTCAGCCAAATTTTTTGACGTTTAAAATGTTCCACGTGGAACACAAAGCGCGATTTTAGACACAAAACGCAAAATTGTGGATAATTTGTTGTTGAATTGTGGATACAATTTTAACTGTCTTATATATTTTGTGTAATAAATTTAAGATAATGTCTTGACCGAATTATTAAATTTTACCTGCTTTTTTATTGATTTTAACTCTTTTTTTAATTTGCGCATAAATATTTAACGGTGCAAATACAGTCGGTTGTCTCCTAAAAAATAAAATAATGTAATAAAAAACCGCATACCTATTATATTTTTGCCGTTTGCAGTCAATAACCGTACACGAGGTTAAATATGGACTATTCATTCAATTTATATAATTCTCTGGCGCCGAACGGCATTTGCCTTGCGCTTAAAAAAATTGTACCGACCGACGGGGACGCACCCGTTATTTTATGTATAGGAAGCGATTTATCTGTCGGCGACAGCCTGGGTCCCGTAACGGGAACAAAGCTCAAACAGTCGCTTGCGGGACTCAACTGTTACGTATACGGTACGCTTGCAAAGCCGATTACGGCACACGAAGTCAAATATATGAACGATTTTCTTAAATTTACCCATCCGAAAAGCCCTGTAATTGCCGTAGACGCGGCTGTCGGTCTTGCCGGTGACATAGGTTTGATAAAAGTTGCGCAGCACGGGCTTAAACCCGGCAGCGGCGCAAACAAAAAACTTGCAAAAATAGGCGACGTATCTATTATGGGAATTATTGCAGAACAGTCAATGTTCAATTACTCGCTTTTTTCGGCAACGCGCTTAAACGTCGTCTATAAAATGTCGGAGATAATTGCCGACGGAATTACTTCATTCGTGTACGATTATATAAGAAACGCAGGCGTAAGGGATACCTACGACGCGGCTTTCAAAAGTTTTTTATAATAGCATATTTTGTCGGAAAACGGCGCAAGACAGTATTCTTGCGCCGTTTGTTAATTAATTTGTATAATTTGTGGAAAATGTGGATAATTTTTATAGTTCTATAATTTTTTTGCCTTTTTTTCGTGCATAGTTGACGGTATAAAAGGTTCCGCCCCTGTTTTTTCTGAGAAAGCACACCAACAGGTCGCTATTGTCGACCAAATATCTGTCGCGTTCGAACATACAACCGTTAGTGTATTCCGGGCAAACTGTGACGACTTCGTCACAGCTATTCAAAATTTTTTCATAAAGCAATTTATTTGCCGAAGAATAACGTTCGCTCTGATTAGGACAGGGAAGACAGGCAATAAGTTTTATTTCTTCTTTTTCTTTATATGAAAGCACTGTTTCTGCTGCCGACAAATCGAAACCGACAGCCATACCGCATAAAAAAGTTTTTGTGCCGTTATTTATAAGTTCACGAATAACTCTTTCCAAAAGACCGCTGTCAAAGCCCGTATCTTTAAGATTTCTGTGTCCGCTGAATGCCGCAGTATTTGCCATAATTTACCTTATAACGGGAATTTTCTTTCCCTGCCGAGTCCCCGCGGATATTGCAAAGGAGTGTGTTTTATTTTTTCTATAACGATGAGCGCACGCTTGCCGTAATTCTCGGGTAATTGATATTCAGTAACGCTTTCCAGCCGCCCGCCGAGTACTTTTATTGCATTTTGCGCCTCATCGATTTCTTCTGCGCCGCCCTTGTAAGCAATAAATTTGCCGCCTGTTTTTACAAAAGGCAGGCAGTATTCACATAAAACGTTCAGCCTTGCAACCGCTCTGGCGCAGGCAAAATCGAATTTTTCACGTAAGTTTGCATCGTTAGCTCCGTCTTCGGCGCGTATATTTCTGACCTGTACACCGTCAAAACCCATTTTATCCACAACTCCTTCCAGAAAAGCACACTTTTTTCCCGTGCTTTCCACTAAATCGAAGTTTAAATCTCTTCTTATTATCTTTAAAGGAATGGAAGGAAATCCTCCGCCCGAACCTATTTCAATGACTTTTGCGCCGAAAGAAAAAAGACTTTCCCCCGCAATACTGTCAAGAAAATGTTTGTAGCGCACGCCTTTTTCGTCGCAAATGGAAGTTAAATTACAAATTTTATTATGTTCAAGCAATAATTTTTCAAACTTTTTAAACTCCGTAAAATATTGCCCGTCTATCAATGAGAGATATTTGTTTATATCCATAAACAAATTATACCACAGTGACTGCCAAATTACAATATAAAAGTTATATACAGTAAAACTTTTCCACAATTAACAATTTACGGTTGATAAACTACATTTAACGTCATTTAACCGCGTCGGCTCTTAATAGGCAAATTTAAGGCAATTAAAAAGTATCCACTCATTAACAAACAATCAACAGAGATATTAACTTAAAATTTCACTTTTTTCCACACTTTATTTGTACTAATTTTTGTTGCATTTCGCACGATTTTTTGCTATTATATTATTGTTATAGGGAATAGGGGTAAGATATTCACATTTCCACCGTCCCTAATAATAATTAATACTATAAAATTATTTAATAAATATAAAAAAACATACAAGGAAAATGCGATGAAAGCTGTTTGTGAAGGTATAGATTTATCCGATGCAGTGCTTAAAGTGGTTAAAGCCTGCGCTACAAAGACTACCGCGCCCGTTTTGGAGTGTATTAAAATAACGGCAAAGAACGACGGAATGGTTCTGGTTGCGACGGACGGGGAAATTTCTATCCGTAAAACAATAAAAGCCGAAATTTACGAAGAAGGCGAAGTCTGCGTTCCCGGCAGATATTTTTCCGATTTCATAAAGAAGCTTGAAGGCGTGCAGATAACTCTTTGTTCGGACGGCAAAAAGATGGATATTATATACGCCGACAGCCAGACCGATATGCAGGTTCTGCCTGCGGACGATTTTCCCAAAATAGATTTGGATATTAAGGAACAAAGCTTCGTTTTGAAGACGTCTGACCTTAAAAAGTTTATTTCGGCAACGTCTTTCTGCTGCGCCACCGACGATTCGCGGCCTATTTTGAAGGGTTGCCAGTTCGTTATCAAGGGCAACGAAATTTCCGTGACTTCGCTTGACGGCTTCCGCCTTGCCACCGTAAAGGGACAAGTTATAAAAAGTTCGCAAGATTTGGATATAGTGTGTCCCGCAAGAACGCTTAACGAAATCGAGAAAATGATACCCGACAACGACGGGGAAACCGAAATTTTCGTGCAGCACGGTATGATACTTGTCGAATCGGACAACACCGTACTCACTTCAAGGCTTTATAACGGAGATTTTATTAAAAAAGAAAATATTATCCCCAAAGATTATACAACGCTTGTAAAAGTAGACAAAGGCAGCCTGAAAGCGAGTATAGAAAGGGCGGCGATATTGGTAAGAAGCGACAAAAACAGCTTGATAATTTTCGATATCAGTCCCGAAAAAATAGAAATTTCGTCAAATTCCGAGATAGGCAACGTGCAGGAACCCGTAAAAGCCGAAGTGGAAGGCAAGGACGTGCGCATAGCTATGAACTCTAAATTTATCATAGACGCCGTCAACGCCTTGAACGAAGATAAAATTATGCTGGCTTTCAACAGCCAGATTCAACCGTTTATTTGCGAAAACGAAAAAGAAAAAGACAGGTTATATCTTATTTTACCCGTCAGAACAGCCAATAACGCTTGACAAGCAATGCTTGATAATGTATCTTAAATACCGAACATTTAATAAAAGGATATAAATAAAAAAGGAAAACCGATTATGAAAAGAACTTATCAACCCAAAAAGAGACAGAGAAGCAAAGTACACGGATTCAGAAAGAGAATGGCTTCCGCGGCAGGAAGAAACGTTTTGAAGAGAAGAAGAAACAAGGGAAGAAAAAAGCTTTCCGCTTAACTTTCAGTGAATTATCTCAAAATCAAGAAGAATACGGATTTTCAGAAGATTTTCAACAGGGGAAAACGTGTCTTTTCCCCTTGTATTACTTTATTGTATTTTCCGTCTAAAGAATTGCATATGGGCTTGGCTGTGTCGAAAAAACACGGCAAGGCGGTTAAAAGGAACAGAATTAAAAGACTTTTAAGGGCTGTGTTTTCTGCAAACTGTCATAAACTTAACGGCGGTTACAGCGTAATTTTAATTCCCAAAACAGCCGAAAGTTATTCTTATAAGCAGTTTGAAAAAAGTCTTTTGATTTGTTTTAAGAAGGTAAGCGAATGCGCAAAAAGTTGAGAAAGTTTTATAAAACTTTGAGGCGCACGGTGCTTTTTCCGTTTATTAAGACGTTTTTTATGCGTCTTATAATATTTTATCAAAAAAATATTTCAAGGCACACCTGCAAGTACAAGCCCACCTGTTCAGAATATATGTTGCGTGCGATAAACAATCACGGTGTAATATTCGGAATTCTGATGGGACTGTGGCGGATACTTAGATGCAACCCCTTTTCCAAAGGCGGTTACGACCCCGTGCCTGAAAATTATTTTAAATTGAAATGGGTTATTTAAATGTCGGATATATTGGCTAACGTGTCGACAAACTTCATAGACTTCGCCGTCGAAAAGATAGGTATGATTAAACTTGACTGGTTAGGTAAAGTTATCCAATGGCTTATCGAAGGCGTGGGAATTATCGCCGTAGGCATAATTTTGTTTACGCTTATTCTAAAAACGGTTACACTGCCTCTGGACGTCTATTCACGCGTCAAAATGAAAAAGCAGTCGCTGATTATGAAAAAGATGCGGCCGGAAATGGAAAAACTTCAAAAGCAGTACGCAAACGACAAGGCGATGTATAACCAGAAGGTTATGGAATTGCAAAAGCAGAACGGTATTTCTATGTTCGGCGCGTGTCTGCCTATGATAGTTACGCTTGTAATATTCTTTCTCGTATTCGGGGCATTTTCAACTTATTCGCAGTATGCCAACCTTTCGGCTTACAACGCAATGGTGGATAGCTACAATGCAAGCGTGCAGATGTACGTTAAGAACGAGGACAACGCAAACGGCTTTTTAATCGAAAGCAGAGATCCGGCTTTGGGCGACGTTGCCTATCTTGTGGACTTCGAACAGTTTATAACCGTAAGCCAAACCGAAAGTTCTTCTTTTGAAGACAAAACCGAAGCCGAAAAAATGACAATCGTGCGCGATTATGTAAGAGATAACGCAAGAAAAGCTTCGGCAGATTATTATAGAAGCAATAAAAACAATTTCCTTTGGGTAAACAATATATGGTATCCCGATTCGCCTTTGAATAAGGAAGTACCCAACTTTTCGGGCTTTTCTTCAACCATTTCGCGTGCGGTCGGCAACGGCATAGACGCGTCTTACGAAGCGTCATACGACGAAGTTACCCACTATTTAAGGGAAAGCGGATACGAAAATTCGCACGGAAAGCTCGAAGGCAAGGCTGTAAACGGCTATTTCGTGCTTATCGTACTTGCGATAGGGCTTATGTTCCTGCAACAGTTTATATCTATGCGTTCGCAAAAAGACGCAAACGAACTCGGCACAGTAGACGGTTCCGGCGCGAAGACGAACAAGTGGATGCTTATAATGATGCCTATAATTTACGGCGTGTTCTCGTTTTTGTACAGCGCCGCGTTCTCACTGTATATGATTACGAATACGCTGTACGGACTTGTTACGACGCTTATTATCAATAAAGTAATGGACGTAAGCTTTGCAAAACAGGAAGCAAACGGCGGATACGAAGCAAAGCGCGCACAGAATAAAAGGAAGAGGTTAAAATAAAAATGGCAGAAGAGAACGTTTTTACCGCAAAGACGGTGGACGCGGCAATCGAAGAAGGTCTTACCGCGTTGGGAATTACGCTTGACGAGGCGGAAATAGTCGTACTCGAAGAAGGCAAAAAAAAGTTGTTCGGCGCAGTCAAGGCAAAGGTAAAGGTAAACAGGAAGACTTCCGACGCGAAGCGCGCGGCGGAGTTTATAGACGGACTTATGGAAATACTTAAAATTTCCGCGGTCAGCGAAATTGTTGAAGACGGCGAAAGTATCAAAATCGACGTCAAAACAACAAATTCCGCTAAGGTGATAGGCAAGCGCGGCGACGTTCTTGACGCAATACAGTGCATTGCGGGCGCGGTTGCAAATATCGGCAGGGACGATTATAAAAAAGTTGTCGTCGACTGCGAAGATTACCGCGGGCAGCGTGAACAGACGCTTAAAAACCTTGCGGAAAAGCTTGCGAAAAAGGCGGTTGAAAAGGGCAGAAAAATGACCCTTGAACCTATGAACCCTTACGAAAGACGCATTATACATTCGGCTTTGGCGGACAATTCCGAAGTTAAAACGGTGTCGGAGGGTAAAGAACCCAACAGATATATTGCCGTCATTCCCAACAATGCAAAGCCCTACGACAAGGGACTTAGATATGGCGAAAGAAGCTTCGATAAGCGCGGAGGAAAGCCGTTCGGCGACAGAAAACGCGGCGAAAGAAGCTTTGAAAAACGCGGAGGAAGACGCGCTTCCGGCGGTACGGCGGGAGCAAAGCGCGGTAAAAAGGAAATTCATTTCGGAACCTTTCTCGGCAACAGCGGGTCAAACGGAGAAGAATAAAGTATAAAAGATGGTTTTCGGCTCAACACATCTTATTAAAAAAACCGAAGGAGAAGGAAGCGTAAAAGTTTTACGCAAAGCTTTCGGGGGGACGGTTTTCTGCCGTCCCCTTATTTTAGCCGTACGTTTCCGAAAACAGATGAAAAATTTTTTTACAACCAAAAGGCTGTGCCGCGCGGGTGTAATAGCCGCGCTGTACGTTGCGCTTACTTATGCGTTCGGCGCAATCGCATACCAGGGCGTACTTGAAATAAGACCGGCGGAAGCGCTTACCGTTCTGCCCCTGTTTTTCCCCGAAGCCGTCCCCGCACTGTGGATAGGCTGTATGCTTGCCAATCTCGGTTCGCCAACCCTCGTTTACGACGTGCCTATCGGCGGACTTGCAACGCTTGTTGCATCTCTTTTGACTTACGGCGCGGGCAGACTTATTAAAAACGAAATTGCAAGGTTTGCCGTCGGCGGAATTTTCCCCGTGCTGATAAACGCGTTCGTAATACCGTGCGTAATAATTCTCGGATCGGGAACGGAAGGGTTTTCATCATATTCCGTCGCGTATTGGACGTTTTTCGGCTCGCTGTGCGCAACGCAGGCGCTTTGGGTCTACGGGCTTGGCGCGCCGCTGTACTTCACCGTTTACCGTTTAAGGAAAAAGGGCGTGTCGGTCTTTTCGGACGAGGCAAAGGAAAAGAGCGACAAGATTTAAAAACAATTTAAAAGGAGCGTCAAAGGCGCACTTTCCATTGTTCAAATCGATAACAAAAAGCTTTCGTACGATTGTACGAAAGCTTTTAAATATGTGTTTAATTTCACCGTTAAGCGGGGATGCGTTCAAAGCTGCCTATTTTATTGGCTTTGAGCTCGTCGTTCCACAACCCGTCGTTTGCGAATTTCACACAGTACAGAGGCGCGCTTTGCAACTCTTCCCCGTAAATACGCAGATAAACGTCGTATTTTCCGCTTTCAAGCCCATGCTCCACATTGAATTCGAGCTCATCCTTTACGGCAATTTCTCCATAATCCGCAATAAACGCCACCGCGCCGGTACTGTCGGTAAATATCAACTTTGCCCGCTTGTTTCTATTCAGATTTCCAAATCCCAAGTTTTGCAATTTAAGGCGGACGTTCAGCTTTTCAGACGTAGCCGAATAAGTAAACACCGAGTTTTTCAATACAAATCTGTATCCCATACGATTCTGTATGTAAGTAAAGGCGGTTTTGTTGTAATATTGTTTTTCTAATCCGCAAGCTTCGGTATAAAAGGTTTTTTTCCACTTTTCTATTACTCTGTTATCCCACTCTGTATTCAGATAACTTAGATGAATTTTATTCATTTCCGGTAGACACGCTTCAATGTTGTGAAGCGGACTGTCGGGGACGGTAACTTCGCCGCCGAACGGCAAATGAGCGTTTTGGACGCTTAAAAAATTTATATCGCGCTCTCTGTTACTGTAAGTACCCAAATCACTTTCGGAACCCAGGTATCCGTCGTTATACAAGCCCAATCTGTAAGCCTTTTCGTCGGGCGATATTGAAATTTCTTCAACCTTGTCTTCGGATACGTTAATATAATTGTATATCATTTCAGGAGTCCGCACTAACACGGGTATTTCGGAAGCGGCGGTTAAAAAAGCGTTTATAAGCGGTGTAATATGCGCCGGATTTGCCGCCGCACTCGTATGCATTTCGCCCCAGGGACCTATAAGTCCCGTTTCAATAGCGGTGACCGTATTCACGTAACGGTTTAGCACAGAACAAACGCTCTCGACATGCCCCAGCATTACGTCGAGAGCCGGCTCCTTATCGGCACTGCCGCTATAACCGGGATCGTAAGCAAACCTCACGATTGCATTTTTGTCGTTTTCTTTAAGACAAAAAAGCAGCGCGTCCAATCCTTTCAGCGCCTCATCGGTGACCGGCTTGTCCGCCGCTTTATTTACCGCCTCCGAAAACGCGCTTATATCGCAACGCAAATGATATAGCTGCGTTTGTGAATTTATTACGTCCTTATTGTACATCGCTCCGTTTTCATTGATTTTGACGTATACAGGACGGTAAAATCCCTGGTCGGGATTAGATATTTCCTCAATGCTTTCCTCATAATTCAAATCCTGAACGTGCTTTTCGCCTGCGTTGGTTTTACCGCATGCGGCAAAACCCGCGGCAATTATTAAAACCGATAAAATTATCGCTGTGAATCTTTTTTTCATATATACAATCCTTATATTTTTTACAAATGTAAGGTAATTTTATCATATTGTCAATAAAAAAACAAGCGGTTGAATAAAGGAACCTTCCCGTAGGGAATTAAAAATCAAATATTTTATTGATACGCTTTAAGATTATGAAAAAAGCACTCGGACATTTACCTAATTCCCATAGGGAAAAATAGGTAAGCCGCAGGTGAAAGAGAATTAGGCGTGGCGTGGAGCCGCGCCTTTTATATTGCGTGTACGAACGAGACTAATTGCAGCCTAGTGAGATATAGATATGTTTTAATCAGCCGGTTGCGTTCTTTCATATTTCATGATATAATGGTTGCGCGATAAACAATAATTTATTTAAGGGGTAAGGGCTGTTTTCCGAATCCGCCCTATACCCCTTAACAACCCCGTTACCCGAAAACTCCTCAAAACCCCCTGCCCCTTAATCTTTAAGGGGGGGAAGCAGGTTGATTAAATTCAGGTAAATTTCAATTTGACGTGCAGTGAAGTCGGTTAAGCGGTTCAGTAATAAAGATACGTGGCTGCGGCGACACGCCGCTAAATTTCAATTTAATTCAAGTTTGATTAGCGCAACTAAAAGTATAAATGTAACTATTAAAACAGATATTCATTTTATATTTTTTAAATTGCGATTTCTTTTTAATCTTAAAGCCGTTATTTGCAAGCAATTTATTCGATGCAATATTATCTTGCGCAACTTCCGCAGTTATCTCAATGCCACCATTATTGCGTATCAAAGTAACAATTAAAGCCAATAGTTCAGAACCAAATCTTTTCCCCCAATAGCTTTTATGAACACAATATCCTATATCAAATATTTCCTTTTTTTCGTCAGGGAAAATGCAAGCAGAACCTATTATCTCATCAGAACCGTTTAAAATAACTGTCAAATAATATCCGTTTGGGCTATCTTCAAGACTGTCAAGCGCTTTTTGAAAATCACTATCAACATATTCCGCCGTCGGGTCGCTCAAATATTTGCCGTTTTCCTTATCAAACCACATTGCGGTAAGATATGGCAGGTCTGACTTTTGATAATTCCGTACAGTTATTCTTGAAGAAACAAGTGGTTTCTCTATTAGCATTTTGAAAGTTCTCCGCTAAATAACTTTTTATCGTACAATCATAATAGCACGAAATATGAAAGAATGCAACCGATTGAATTTTGCGGGATATATAAAACAATCTATACAATAACCTCCCGACAGAAAAATTCTTTTATAGATTTAATGAAAAATGCAAAATAAAATTTTACAATTTAATTTTATAATTTTTTACATACGGCTTTAAGCCGTATTTTTTAGTTTATAACCGTTAATTTGCTTTTTTACATTTTTATTACAACTTACCGCATAATTTTATTACAAGGCTGAGTTATTATCGTAGTGTAAAAGGAGAAAATTTCCAATGAACGGCGTACAAATTGCAACGTCCGTGCTGTCGCTTATTGCGGGCGTGGGCATATTTTTAATAGCCTGTACGATGATGAGTTCCAATCTCGAATCTTTGGGCAGTAAAAAACTTAAAGCACTGTTTGCTAAAACTTCCAAAAGCAAGCTTGTCGGCGTGGGCGTGGGCGCGGTTACAACCGCCGCCATACAAAGTTCCAGCGCGACGACGGTAATGGTAATAGGCTTCGTAAACGCCGGCATAATGTCGCTTGCGCAGGCGGCGACGGTAATTTTCGGCGCAAACATCGGCACCACTATAACCGGTCAGCTTGTTGCGCTGGGTATGTTCGGAAGCAACTCTATCTCTTCGTCGGTAATTTTTTCGGCATTTGCGGGCGTGGGCGCGTTTATGCTTGCGTTTGCGAAGAGAGACAGTGTACAGAAAATCGGCAGTATACTTGCGGGCTTCGGTATGCTGTTTGTCGGGCTTTCGATGATGAGCGGGTCTATGGCTTATTTTTCGGAGCTGGAAGAAGTCAAAACCTTTCTTGCCCTGTTTAAAAATCCTTTTTTGCTGGTGTTGATAGGCGCGTTGTTTACCGCGCTTGTCCAAAGTTCTTCGGTTATGACTTCTATGGCAATAACTATGGTCGTCACGGGACTTATTACTTTAAATCAGGGCATCTATATTACTATGGGGTCGAATATAGGCACTTGCGTCACGGCGTTAATAGCGGGGCTTACAAGCACCCGCAACGCAAAGCGGACTGCGCTTATCCACCTTATTTTCAACGTCGGCGGCGTTGCGGTGTTTATGCTTATAGGGCTGTTCCTGTGGATTGGCGGAATCGATTTCGGCTTCATTTTCGGCAAAATGTTCCCCGGCGTGCCGCAGCTTCAACTTTCAATGTTCCATACGATATTCAATTTGGTTACCGTAATAATCATTTTACCGCTTACCAATCTTTTGGTAAAGCTTGTCGTAAAAATAATTCCCGACAAAAAGGAAGAAGGCGGAGAATCGTATCCGCATTTCGGGTTCGTCGAAGAGCATATGCTTAAAACCCCGCCTATCGCCGTACAGCAGACAAAGCGCGAAATTCTGAATATGGCGGACGTTGCGCGCGCAAACTTCGCCATTGCCTGTAACACGGTATCGACGCTCGATTATTCCGAAATAGAAACTTTCCGCCAAAACGAGCAACAGCTCAATTTCGTAAACAACGAACTTGCCAAATTTATAGCAAAACTACTTAAAGCGGATTTAAGCGAAAGGGACAGAATTTATCTTACCACTGCTTTCCGTTCGCTGATAGATATAGAGAGAATTGGCGACTATTCCGAAAATATCGTGGAATGCGCCGATAAGTTAAAGCAAGCCGACTCTAAATTTTCGGCGGACGCCGTCGAAGAAATAAAGCGCCTTACCGGCGTAATAAACGATTTGTTCGAAAACGTTAAAAAAGCGTATCTCGACTGCGATATAAATTGTCTTGACAGAGCAATGCAGCTTGAAGACTGCGTGGACAACATAACAAAACTTATGGCGGACAATCACGTAAAGCGTCTGAGAGAAGGCGGTTGTACCCCCGAAGTGGGCGCCCAGTATCTTTCGCTTTCGACCAATGCGGAGAGAATTGCAGACCATCTAATCAACGTTGCAAAAACTATAAAAAAATATAAATGATTGTGTTTTTGATATATTTGCATTATAATAGACGGGAGGTGTGTTATGGACGGTAAAGTTTTTATTTTGGAAGACGATACAAGCATATGCGGACTTATCAAAGTCGCGCTTGAAATGAACGGTCTTGAATTTAAAGCCTATTCCACGGTCAACGAATTTATTGCGGGTATCAACGTCGAACAGCCCGACGTCGCCCTGCTTGACATTATGCTTCACGACGGAAACGGGCTGGACGTTCTTAAATACGTAAAGAAAAAGTATCCTTCGGTAGCCTGCATAATGCTTTCCGCGCTTTCAAAGGAAGAACATAAGGTAAACGGATTGAATATGGGCGCGGACGATTACGTTACAAAGCCTTTTTCCGTACTCGAACTGACTGCAAGAATTAACGCCCAACTCAGGCGCAGACCGTCGGCAAAGGTGCTTTCGGCGGGCGGGCTTACCCTCGACAGAGAGAAAATGTCGGCGGAATTGGACGGAAAACCCTTGCCCCTGAATAAAAAGGAATACGAGTTGTTGAAATTTTTTGTGGAGAACGCAGGCAAAGTTCTCCCGCGAGAACGTATCCTCAACGAAGTATGGGGGTATGAAAACGGCGAGACGCGTACTTTGGACAACCACGTTGCAAGGTTGCGCAAGGCGGGCGTAAAGATAGAAACGGTATTCGGCGTCGGGTATAAACTTTAAAAACTTTACATATTGCCGTGAGGGAAAAATTATATTATGAAATGGAGAATATGGCTTTTGTCGTTGGGGATAACGCTTGTATGCGTGCTTATTTCGGGCTTTGCTTCAACGCAGGTATATTATAATTCTACGATAGACGACAGTAAACGCTTTTTGCGCGTATATATGAACGAGTTTGACGAAAGTTACTCTCTCGACAGACAGGGGGCGGAAGCTTTCTCGCAAAAGCTTAACGGCGCAAGAGTGACGTTTATGGACGGACGCGGTACGGTAATTGCCGACAGTCTTGCCGACGACACGGGTAGCAGCCATTCGGACAGAAGCGAAATAAAGGACGCTATTTTGAACGGAGAAGGGTTTGCGGTACGCGGAAGCTCTACGCTCGGAAAGAATATGATTTACTATTGCAAGGACTTCGACGGTCGTTTTCTTGTACGAATTGCGGAATTTACCGACTCCGATTGGAGCATTTTCGCAAGCACTCTGCCGACGCTTGCAACCTTTTCGGTAATAATGCTTGCGCTTAGTCTTGCCGCGGCGTTCATTGCAACGCACTTTATAATAAGTCCCGTAAAACAGCTTGCCCGCGACGCGCTTTCGGATACCGACGTTAAGAGTAAATATTCCGAGCTTGCGCCCATAGCCGATATGCTCAACGCGCGCAACAGGGACATACGGGCGCAGATGGGCGAGATTACGCGGGAGAAGGAGCTTGCCGAACAGGCAAAGGAATCCAAGGACGAATTTATTTCAAACATAACCCACGAAATGAACACGCCGCTGACTTCCATACGAGGATATGCCGAACTTCTAAATGCGGGCGGAATGAACGAAAAGCAGAAAAAAAACGCCTACGCAACTATAATGGCGCAGAGCGACAGACTTACAAACTTAATTGCCTGCATAATAAATTACAGCGAAATAGACAGCGAAAACCTGCCGTCTTACGAAGTTGACTTTTCAACGCTTGCGCGTCATACGCTTGAAGCGTTGCGTCCCGAAGCCGAAAAACACGGCGTAACGTTAAACGTGGAAATAGCCGACGGAGTAAAAATTTCAAGCCGACACGAACTGTTGACCGAGCTTCTTGGCAATCTGACCCGCAACGCGATACGTTACAATAAGCAGGGCGGAAGCGTAACCGTGTCTTTGGACGGCAAATCACTTGCCGTTGCCGATACGGGCATAGGAATTGCCGAAGAAAACCTTGATAAAATTTTCGACAGGTTTTTCACCGTCGACAAATCCCACGACGGCAAAAACGGCGGTTTCGGGTTGGGGCTTGCCGTAGTCAAGAAAATTTGCCGTAAATCGGGCTGGAAGCTTTCGGTCGAAAGCAAGAAGGGTGAAGGCAGTAAATTTACAATCGAATTTTAAAAAATGCCTCCGACGGGTTGTACCGTGCGGAGGCATTTATTATTGCGTTTCAAACCCCGCTTTCGCCGTAGTTTTTCAACACTCTGGCGGACGGGTCGTTTACGTCGCAGTTTTCCCAACTCTTGTTAGGCATCCAGAAGTCCTTTATAAGATGCCCCTGGCCGCGGTAGTGTTTTTCGAAAGTTTCTCTGTATAAAAGCGATTCTTTTGTAAAAGGTTTTGCGTGGCAGTACTTTGACGAAAGCTCTTTAAACTGTTCGTCTGTGTAATGGCTTTCCGCATACTCTTTAAGATAGTCGACAAGCGAGTGCCCGACGGCGTCAGAAAACGCCGCTTTCTGTCGGTAGAGTATGCTTTCGGGCAGATAACCGCCCTCAAACGCCTTTCGCAAAAGGTACTTGCCCATACCGTAGGTGTTCAGCTTTTTCTGCGGGTCTATGCTCATAACGTATTTTACGAACGCAATGTCGCCGAAAGGTACGCGCGCTTCAAGCGAGTTTGAAGAAATACATCTGTCCGCCCGCAGTACGTCGTACATATACAGTTCGCGTATGCGCTTTTGCGACTCTTTCTGAAATTCCTGCGCGTTCGGGGCATAGTCGGTGTACTTGTAACCGAAAAGTTCGTCCGAAATTTCGCCCGTCAGCAGCACGCGTATATCGGTGGTTTCGTGTATGGCTTTACATATCAGATACATTCCCATAGAAGCCCGCACCGTCGTAATGTCAAAGCTTTCGAGAATGCGTATAACTTCGTCAAGGCTGTCCAGAACCTGTTGTTTGTCGATGTAAATTTCGGTATGTTCGCTACCGATAAAATCTGCAACCGTCTTTGCGTATTTAAGGTCTATGGCGTCTTCGCTCATACCGACGGCAAAAGTGCGTATCTTTTTGCCGTATTTTTTGTAATGCTTTGCGGCGATGGAGCATACCAGAGAGCTGTCAAGCCCGCCCGAAAGCAGAAAGCCCACGGGCGAATCGGATTCAAGTCTTTTCAAAACGCCTTCGGTCAGAAGTTTGTTTATGTTTTCGTAAATGCTTTCGTGCGGGTCGCTTACGTATTTATCAACGCTTGCAATATCGTTGTAGCAGACGAATTTCCCGTCTTTGTAGTAATGTCCCGGGGGGAAGGGCATAACCTTATCGGTAAGGGAAGTAAGCGCCTTTGCCTCCGAAGCGAACATTATATTTCCGTTTTTGCCGTATCCGTAAAACAGCGGACGTATCCCGACGGGGTCGCGCGCGGCGACGAACTTCTGCGATTTTCTGTCGTAAATTATGATGGCAAATTCCGCGTCTAACATTTTAAACATTTCCACGCCGTATTCTTCATACAGCGGTAAAAGCACTTCGCAGTCGGAGTTGCTTCTGAATTCGTAACCGTCCTCTATAAGCCGTCTGCGGATATTTCTGAACCCGAAAATTTCGCCGTTGCATACCACCTGGTTTCCTTTCAGCGAAAAGGGCTGCATACCCAAAGAGGAAAGCCCCATTATCGCAAGACGGTTAAACCCTATATAACCGCCCGCAAGCGTCTGTATACAGCGTGCGTCGGGACCGCGCATATATGTTTTGGAAAACGAGGCGTCAACGTCCTGCAACGTCACGTCTTTTCCTTCGTAGCCTATTATAGAACACATTTTAAACTCCTTTCGGGACGAAAGCCGCGCCGTATCTGTCCGTCCGTTCGGTTATTGTTTTATATTATATGATAAAAATACGCATATTGCAAGCAATTTAATTAAAAATATACATTTTAAGCCACAATAAATGTATAAATATACAAAAACCCCCGCTCCGCAAAAATGCGGGGCGGGGGTTAAAGCAATTTTACTTGCTTGTTTTGCAGTTGTTTTTAAGGGTTTCTAGGCAGTCCCAAAGTTCCTGCGGGATTCTCGATTTAATGGTGTCGTTGTAATAGCCTTCTAATTCTTCGGCTTCCTTAGCCCATTTTTCCTTGTCAACGGCAAGAATTTCTTTCAGACTTTCAATGTCGAACTTCTTCTTGTCGGAGATGCTGTAATCGAGTTCGGAAATGTCGATATCTTCCGCCTTGGGGACGTAACCTATCGCCGTTTCGACCGCGTCTACGGGGTTTTCGCCGCAACGCTTCAAAATCCATTCGAGAACGCGCATATTGTCGCCGAAGCCCGGCCATACGAAGTTTCCGTCCTTATCCTGTCTGAACCAGTTTACGTTGAAAATCTTGGGCGGGTTTGTGACCTTTTTGCCCATCTCTATCCAGTGTGCGAAGTAGTCGCCCATATGGTATCCCGCAAAGGGCTTCATTGCCATAGGGTCGTGGCGCAGAACGCCCGTCGCGCCTGTTGCCGCCGCCGTCGTCTCCGAAGACATTGCAGAACCGATAAATACGCCGTGGTTCCAATCTCTCGACTGATAGACGAGGGGAGTGGTGGAAGCCCTTCTTCCGCCGAATATAATCGCCGAAAGGGGCACGCCGGTTTTTGAATTGAAGTCGGGCGAAATGCAGGGGCAGTTGTCCGCGGGTGCGGTAAAGCGTGAATTGGGATGAGCGGCGCAGGTCGACTTGTCTTTCTTGTCAAACTTGTCTTTGTTCCAGGGTTTACCCGTCCAGTCTATGCAGTTGGCAGGCAGTTCTTTGGAAAGACCTTCCCACCACACAGTCATATTGTCTGTGTTAAGCGCAACGTTTGTGAAAATAGTTCCGCGCTTCGTGGATTCAAGCGCGTTTAAATTGCTGTGTTCGTTGGTGCCGGGGGCAACGCCGAAGAATCCGTTTTCGGGGTTTACCGCCCAAAGTCTTCCGTCCGCGCCTACCCTTATCCAGGCAATGTCGTCGCCGACGCATTCTATCTTATATCCCTTGTCAAGGTAGTGCTTGGGGGGAATAAGCATTGCAAGGTTGGTCTTTCCGCAAGCCGAAGGGAAAGCCGCCGCAACGTATTTCTTTTCGCCGTCGGGATAGGTTACGCCCAGAATAAGCATATGTTCCGCCATCCAGCCTTCGTTTTTGCCGAGGTAGGAAGCTATGCGCAGGGCAAAGCACTTTTTGCCGAGAAGCACGTTTCCGCCGTAAGCCGAGTTAACCGAAATAATGGTGTTGTCTTCGGGGAAGTGCATTATATATCTCTTGTCGGCGTCTACGTCGCATTTTGCGTGCAGACCTTTTATAAAGTCGCCGTCCTTGCCCAATGCGTCAAGGCAGTTTTTGCCTACGCGCGTCATTATGTTCATATTCAGTACGACGTAAATCGAGTCGGTGACCTCTATGCCTATTTTTGCAAAGTCGCTTCCGACTACGCCCATAGAGTAGGGAATGACGTACATCGTCCTGCCCTTCATAGAACCGCGTGCGATTTCGCTTGTCAGTTCGTAAGCTTCTCTCGGATCCATCCAATAGTTAATGGGACCCGCGTCGTCCTTGTTTTTCGTACAAATGAAAGTTCTGTCTTCGACGCGCGCAACGTCGTTTACCTTGGTGCGGTGCAAATAGCAGTCGGGCAGAAGGCTTTCGTTAAGCTTAATAAGTTCGCCGCTTTTAACGGCTTCTTCTTTAAGCGCTTTAATCTGTTTTGTGCTTCCGTCAATCCATACTATTTTATCGGGCTGTGTAAGCTCCGCGCTGCGGGCTACGAAATCGAGAACCTTTTGGTTTTTCGTCAATGCCATATGCGTATCTCCTTAAATTTTTAAAACTTTTATTCCTTTTACATTATACAAAACGACGGCTTTAAATGCAAACGATTAAACTTTCTTTTCTGTGAAATTTGCGTGTGAAAATATAGTGCAAAAATATTTGTGATTTTACATATTTTGCGGTTTTTTTTGGGTCGCTTTTATAATATAATAGAAAAAACACAGTATGTTCAGGAGAATTATGAGCGGTTATACAAAAAATATTGCGGTTATCCGCGGACTTAAAAGCGGTTTTTCCGCCGACGGCGGTCAGCTTTCGGGACTTGTCAAAGCCGAAAAATACGGCGGGGCTTTAAAGGTTGAAGTATCCCTTATCAACTTCGCCCCGCTTACGGAAGGAAGGTACGTCTGTGCGGTATCGGACGGCAAGCGCGTCTGCGTGCTTGAAGGCACGCTGTTCGACGGAAAGTCAGAGGTGGATACGGGCGGGGGCTTCGCCGCCCTGATATGTTACGTCAACAACGGCGAGGTGTCGCCCGTGGCTTCCGCCGTGTGCGGACCTTTCCGTTCGGCGGCGATAGGTATACGCGAAGAAATAGAACGGCAGGAGAAGGGCGGCAAAGCCCTTACGCCGAAAAATAAAACAACGCCCGAAAATCCCGTCTATGAAGACGAAGCTCTGGCGCAGGAGAATTATTATGAATACGAACAGACTGATAAAGACGGTGGGACTTTACGCGAAGATAAAGAAAAAGAAGCAGACGGGCAAGTCGTATCTGAAAATGCGCAGACTTTTAGCGCTTTCGAAAAAGAGGCAAAGGGCGGACTTGCCCGCGGAAAGTTCTTCGGCGATATGCGCGGCGAAATAGAAAAAGTCCTTTCAAGCTACCCGCCCGAACGCGGGCTTGAATCAAGCGTGGAAAATTCACGCTGGGTGAGAATTAGTTACGGCGACGGCAAATTTTACGTCTTCGGCGTAATATACGGCGAAAAAGAAGCGCAGTACATATGCTACGGCGTTCCGTCCGAAAACTCTTCCCGCCCGCCCGAAAGCCTTGCGGGTATGGCTTCGTTTATACCCGCCCCGCCCGAAAGCGGCAACGGCGGTTACTGGGTTATGTATCAGGACGCGTCGACGGGCGCAAGCGTAAAAATTACCGCGGAATAACATAAACGCCGCGGGCGGGGACAGAATAAGTCCCGCCCGCGGCGCCGGGTTTATTTAAGACCCTTAAAGGGTTTAAACGCTATCAGACTGTATATGTTAAAAAGCGCCGACACGGCGTTTACGGCAAGCGCGCTTCTGTAAACGGTGTCGTTGCCGAAGCATGCAAAATATATCGCGTTAAAGCCCGTAAAAGCGAATACACCCCCGCATATGGCGAAGATAACGGTAATTGCCACGCATAAGTAGCAGGTAAATTTCATATAAACAGTATGTCACGCCCGCCCGTTAATATGCGCCGTCAGGTTATATTGTCGAGCACGAGTTTGTCGAAGTCTACGCTTTCGGCAAAGTCCCTCGGTATAAACCTTACCGTGCTGAACTTGGCGTAATTGAAAATGTGCGTTTTAAGCAAAACGGGCGTGGATATGTCAAGCTCTTCGCATATATCCGTAAGATAAACGAAAAATTGCGAGTACGAAAATTTATCGTCCCGTCGGTAAGTAACCTGCTTTAAAATTTTGCCGTCTTTCATTAATTTCGCCCAAATTGCAAACATATTGAGATTATACTATTAAAATTATAAAAAGTAAAGCGTTGACAACTCGCGGTAAAAAGTTTAAAATAAATTCAATAATGAGTTTGAAAGCAATTCAATATCAAAGGAGTAATTAAATGGATAAGCTTGAAAAAGATATCCTCGCGCTTATAGCCGAAGATTCCCGCCTTACCGCAAAGAAAATTTCAGCTATGCTTGCCCTGGACGAAAAGACCGTCGCGGAAAAGATATCTTCGATGGAACAGTCGGGCGTAATCGTCAAGTATACGGCTATCACCAACACGGACAGTCTGGACGAAGAATCGGTGGAAGCGTTGATTGAAGTCAAGGTGACTCCCCAGCGCGGACACGGCTTCGATATGATTGCAAACGAAATCGCTTCGCACGAAGAAGTAAAAAATTTATATCTTATGAGCGGTGCGTACGACCTTGCCGTCATAGTTCAGGGTAAGTCCCTGCGTAACGTATCGCGCTTCGTTTCCGAAAAAATTTCCACGTTCGATACGGTAATTTCCACGGCGACGCACTTTATACTCAAAAAGTACAAAGTCGAGGGGGCTGTAATGTATAAGAGCGGCACGCCCGACCGCATTTCGGTTCAGGCGTAAGGGGTCACGAAAAATTTAATTCTATTGGCGAATTAAATTTTAGTGATAGGTTTTCTTATGAAGAATTTCGTCAACAAGCGTGCCGCTTCGCTTCAACCAAGCGGAATAAGAAAATTTTTCGATATAGTCCAGAAGATGGAAGGCGCGGTTTCGCTCGGCGTGGGCGAGCCCGATTTCGTCACGCCCTGGGACGTGCGCGACGCGGCTATCCGCTCGCTCCAACGCGGTTACACGCAGTATACGGGCAACCGCGGTCTGCCCGAACTGCGCAGTCTTATTTCGCGGTATCTTGCCGAACGCTTTTCGGTAAACTACCCGCCCGAACGCACGATAGTAACCGTCGGTGCAAGCGAAGCTATCGACCTTGCTTTGCGCGCCGTGTGCGACGACGGCGACGAAATACTCATTCCCGAACCGTCATACGTGTCCTATGCGCCCGCCGTAACGCTTGCGGGCGGCACGCCCGTCGCGGTCAAATGCGTCGCCGCCAACGACTTTATTTTAACGCCGGATCTTCTCGAAAAAGCGATAACCCCCAAAACCAAAGCGGTTATTCTTGCATACCCCAACAATCCGACGGGCGCGGTTATGACGAAAGAACAGCTTGAAGCGTTGGTTCCCGTTATAGAGAAGCACGACCTTCTTGTCATATCGGACGAAATTTACGCCGAACTTACATATATCGGCAGGCACGTTTCGATAGCTTCGCTCGGCAATATGGCTGAGCGAACGGTGCTTATCAACGGTTTTTCAAAGGCGTTTGCAATGACGGGCTGGCGCGTCGGCTTTGTGTGCGCTCCCGCGGAAATAGACGCGGCTATGCTTAAAATTCACCAATACACCATACTCTGCGCCCCTCAGATGAGCCAGCGCGCGGCGGTCGCCGCCCTTAAAAACGGCTTTGACGACGGCTTTTCAACCGTCGAGGAAATGCGTGAAGAATACGGGCGCAGGGGCAGGTTTCTTGTAAATGCGTTCAATTCGCTCGGGCTTAAATGCTTCCGGCCGAAAGGTGCGTTTTACGTATTTCCGTCGGTGGAGAGTACCGGGCTTGACGGGGAAAGCTTTGCAAACGGACTGCTTGAAAAATACAAGGTCGCGGTAGTTCCGGGGTCGGCTTTCGGTTCGGCTGGTAAAAACTTTGTCCGCTGTTCCTATGCAACGTCTATGCAACAGCTTACCGTCGCAATAGAGCGCATAACAGATTTTATAGAAGGACTTTGACATATTTGCGTGTCAATAAGTGTTGACAAAAATTTTTTTTGAATATATAATAGTGTAGCATAAATGCGTGATTCCGTAAAAACGGAATCACGTTTGTTTATCGACGGACACGGTAAATAACCAAAAAAAGAGGTAATATAATGGCAGAACAATTTGTGATGACGCAAAAGAATTTCGACGATCTTAAAAAGGAGCTTGAATATCTTGTAAAGACCAAGCGTCCCGAAATTATCGAACGCATAGCCGAAGCGCGCAGCCACGGCGATCTTTCCGAAAATGCGGAATATGACGCGGCGCGTGAAGAACAGCGTTCCAACGAGGGTAAGATTGCCGAACTCGAATACAGAATCAAAAACGCGGACGTGCGCGAAGAAGTTACCGACACCAGCTACGTACACCTTAACAGCGTAGTCACCGTCTACGACGAGGATATGGAAGAGGAAGCCGTGTATACGGTGACGTCCGTTACCGACGTCGACGTAATGAACGGTAAAATTTCCATTGACTCCCCCGTGGGTTCGGCGCTTCTGAGAAAGCGCGCCGGCGACAAGGCGGTTGTGTCCTGCCCTGACGGTTCTTCATACACGCTTAAAATTCTTAAAATATCTTAAAAAGTCCGCTTTGCGCGGAAAAGGTGAATTATGGACGAAATGATAAACGACGCGCTCTCCGAAGAAGAGCTTGCCGAACAGGCGAGAATACGCCGTGAAAAATTACAGAAACTGACCGACGAAGGTAAAAATCCTTTCGTGAAAGTAAGCTTTGACGCTACGGCAGATTCTTCCGCCGTCAAAAACGGCTTCGAAAATTACGAAGGTAAAACCGTAAGGCTTGCCGGCAGACTTATGTCCCGCCGCATTATGGGCAAGGCTTCGTTTTCGCATATCTCCGACCGCGACGGGCTTATCCAGCTTTACGTCCGCCGCGACGACGTGGGAGAAGAGGATTACGCTTCCTTCAAAAAAGATTACGATTTGGGCGATATAATAGGCGTGGAGGGATACGTGTTCAAGACGCAGACGGGAGAAGTGTCTGTCCACTGCACGCATATCGAAATGCTTACCAAGTGTCTGCGCCCCCTGCCCGAAAAACAGCACGGCCTTACCAATACCGACATCAGATACAGGCAGAGAGATCTTGACCTGATCGTCAATCCCGAAGTCAGGCAGGCGTTTATAACCCGTTCGCTTATTTTCAGGGAAATCCGTTCCTTCCTTGACGGCAGGGGCTTTTTGGAGGTCGATACCCCCGTGCTTACCACTCTTGAAATAGGCGCGGCGGCAAGACCCTTCAAAACCCGTCATAACGCGCTTGACATCGATATGTATCTGCGTATCGAAACAGAGCTGTATTTGAAACGCCTTATCGTCGGCGGGCTTGAAAAGGTTTACGAAGTCGGCAGAATATTCCGCAACGAGGGTATGGACGCATTCCACAATCCGGAGTTCACCACAGTCGAACTCTATCAGGCGTACTGCGACTATTTCTCGCTTATGGACCTTGTCGAAGATATGTATAAGACCATTGCGCAAAACGTCTGCGGGACTACCGATATAACCTATCAGGGTACCAAACTCAGCCTGGGTCAGCCTTGGGAAAGAATGACGATGAAGCAGGCGGTAAAAAAATACTGCGGTGCGGACTACGATTTATGGGCTTCGGACGAAGATGCGCGCGCCTGCGCAAAGCAGTTGGGCGCGGAAGTACCGGAAGGGGACAGGGCGACAAAAGGTCACGTACTCATCGCGCTGTTTGACGCGTTCTGCGAAGACAAGCTTATACAGCCTACTTTTATATACGATTACCCCGTCGAAAATTCTCCCCTTGCAAAGCGCAAGGAGGACGACCCTGCGTTCACACAGAGATTCGAATATTTTATCTGCGCCCACGAATTCGGCAACGCGTTCTCGGAACTTAACGACCCCATTGACCAGAAGCAACGCTTTATTAAGCAGGTCGAAGAGAAGCGCGCGCAGGAAAAGGACTGCAAAGCGCAGGTGGACGAAGATTTCATAACCGCCCTCGAATACGGTTTGCCCCCCACGGGCGGACTCGGCTTCGGCGTGGACAGGCTTGTAATGTTGCTTACCGACAGTGCGACGATAAGGGATGTATTGTTGTTCCCCACAATGAAACCTAAGAAAAACTCCGTCTGAGCTTCGCAATACTTCGTCAAGCTTACGTTTGCGCTCGGTAAGGCATTCGCCTTCGGTACGACGTGTACTTCTTGTGTCTTCACCTTATCCGAATAAAGGTAAATTTATTATGTACGAATATTTAATTTACTCCAAACTTAAAAAACATTCCAAGGAACCTAAAAGTTTTCACGTTCCCGGTCATAAAGCGGTCGGCGCGTTCAAGGCGAAATTTCCGTCCGCCGTGCTTGATTTGACCGAACTTCCCTATACAGACAATCTTCTCAGTCCGAAAGGGGTGATAGCCGCCGCCCAGCGCGACATAGCAAACATACTCGGCGCAAAGGCAAGCTTCATCACGACCGACGGCTCTTCAAGCGGCGTGTACGCAATGGCTTATTGTGCGTCTCTCCGCGGAAATAAATTGATAGTTTTCCGCAATTCGCACCAAAGCGTCTGGAATGCGTGCAGGCTGTTCGGCATAGAACCGCTTATCGTACAGGGCGAAGAACGGGAGGGCGTTATGCTTCCCCCTCCGGTAGACGTAATCGGAAAACTTCTTGAAGGCGACGCCAAAATAGCGGGCGTGCTTGCAACTTCGCCGGATTATTACGGCAACGTCGCCCCGCTTGAAAGCTATGCGGCGACGGTAAAGAAATACAACCGTCTTCTGTTTGTCGACGGAGCGCACGGCGCGCACCTCGCGTTCGGCAACAAAAAGCTTTATGCGGGGAGCTACGCCGATATGTGGGTAGACGGAGCGCATAAGACCCTTCCTACGCTTACGCAGGGCGCAATAGTCAACTTGAACAACCCCGACCTTATAACCGCCGCCGAAGAGGCGCTTGCCCTTTTCCGCACTACGTCGCCCAGCTATCCCATAATGGCCTCGGTCGAATACGGCGTAAAATATCTTGCAAACTTCCCTAAATTTGCAGAGCGTGCCGAACAGGCTGTAAGGCAGTTCAAAGAACAGTCGCCGGAATTTACTTTCTATCCGTCCGACGATTGGAGCAAACTTTTAATAGACTTTAAACCCTTCACGGTATCTGCGGACAAGGTTTTGGACCGCCTTGAAAAAAAGGGAACCTATGCCGAGTTTTCGGACGGAAGATATATATTATTCTATCTCTCGCCTATGACGACGCTTGCCGAACTTTCGGCGCTTAAAAAGAAAATTCTTGCAATACTTTCAAACAGAAAGTTAAAGGGCAGTTATAAAGAACGTCCCGCCATACCGGAAAGCGAGCGTTCGTACAGCTTCCGCTACGCGCTTGCAAGACAGCGCGAATGGATTGACCTTGAAAGCGCGGCGGGCAGAATGTGCGCCCAAAACGCGGGCTTTGCGCCCCCCTGTGTTCCCGTTGTGGTAACGGGCGAAATGATTACGCCTGCTGCGGTTAAAACTCTTTCGCAGGCAAAGTCTACGTTCGGAATAAAAGACGGTAAAATCTGCGTGGTAAAGAAATGGTAAGGGGTAAGTTCGTCACTTTCGAAGGTTGCGAAGGTTCCGGTAAAAGCACGCAGTTGAGACTGCTTTCGGAATATCTCGACAAAACGGGGACACCCTATATATTGACGAGAGAACCGGGGGGAAGCCCCATTGCCGAACAGATACGCAAAATTATTCTCGACGGTAAAAACACGGATATGTGCGACGAGTGCGAAGCGCAGCTTTACGCCGCGGCGCGTATACAACACCTTAAAGACAGGGTCATACCCGCGTTAGAGAGCGGAAAGCTTGTAATATGCGACAGGTACGTAGATTCGTCGCTTGCCTATCAGGGCGCGGCGCGCGGGCTGGGAACCGATTATATTGAAAGTATAAACTCGCTTGCAATAAACAAGTATCCGCCCGATCTGACGGTATTTCTCGACATTCCGCCGGATAAGGCTTTTTTACGCAAGCACGGCGCGGACGAAAACGACAGAATGGAAAAACAGGGTTTAAATTTTCATATGCGCGTTTACGGCGGATATCTTTCGCTTATTGAAAAATACCCGCGTATATGCCCCGTCGACTGCGGGGGAACTAAGTTCGAAACCCATTCGAAAATCGTCGCTCTTCTGAAAGATAAGGGAATTATAGACTAAGGTGAAAGAGTTAATTTACGGCACAACGGCATACTCGGTTTTTTCAAACGACGCTAAAAGCGGAAAGCTTTCGCACGCCTATATGCTGTATTTTAACGACGTCAAGAACCTGCGTCCGGCGCTTAAAATTTTCGCTTTGAAGTTTTTCGGTTTAAACGAAAATGACGGCGACGGCAAAAGACTTTTAAACGAAACGCTTACCGACTGCCGTATATATCCCGAAGAGGGGAAAAAACTTAATGCGGACGCGGTTGGGGAACTGCTTTCAGACAGCGCCCTGCAACCGCTTGAAAGGCAAAACAAGCTGTATGTTATAAGCGGTTTTAACGAAGCTTCCGCGCTGTTGCAGAACAAGCTTTTGAAAATTCTGGAAGAACCTCCCCGCGGAGTTTACTTTCTTTTGGGGGTAACGTCGCTTGCGCCCGTACTGGACACGGTTAAGTCGCGCGTAAAGACTCTGACGGTACCGCCGTTTACCGTGGACGAAATTTTTTCCGCCCTGCAACGTAAGGGGCAAAACCCGCTCAACGCCGAGGCGGCGAAAAGCTGCGGCGGGATATTGGGCGAAGCCGAAAATATGGTCGAAGGCGGATGGTTTAAGGAAATTTCAGACGCCGCGCGGGAAATATGTACGGTTACAAAAATTTCGGAAATAGGCAAAACCGCGCTGAAATACGGCGATGTCAAAAACAAAACACAGCTTATAATGCAGATTGCATTGAATTACCGCAATGCGTTAAACAGCCGCGTAAACGGCGGAAAGCCTGACGAGGTCGGGCGGGCGTGGCTTACGCCAACGCTTATCTATGCGGTCGAAAGCGCGGACAAGGCTTGCGCGGATTTAAAGTTTAACGCATTCTTTCAGGGGCTTTTGTACGATTTTATGCTTAGGATTATAGAGGAGAACGACAAATGGTTAAAATTACAGGAGTAACTTTCCAGAACGCGGGCAAGATTTATTATTTCGCCCCCGGTAAGGAAAGGTACGAAAAAGGTATGGGGGTAATAGTGGAAACGGCACGCGGGCTTGAATACGCCAACGTGGTAATTCCGTTTGCCGAAGTAGAAGAGGACAAGATTGTCGCCCCTCTCAAACCCGTAGTCCGCATAGCCACCGCGCGCGACAGGGAAAACGTTAAAAAGAATGCGGAGCGCAAGCCCGAAGCAATGCGGCTTACGCAGGAAAAAATAGAAAAACACGGCCTCGATATGAAGCTTATCGACTGCGACTTCGCATTCGACGGTTCAAAAGTTGTCTTCTTCTATTCCGCGCCCCACCGCGTAGACTTCCGCGAGCTGGTAAAAGACCTGTCGGCTACGTTTAAAATGCGGATAGAGTTAAGACAGATAGGCATACGCGACGAAATAAAGATGATTGGCGGTATAGGCGTTTGCGGAAGGGAATGCTGTTGCGGAACGTGTATGCAGGATTTGAAAAAGGTGACTATAAAGATGGCTAAAACGCAGGGGCTGTCGTTAAACCCCGGCAAAATTTCGGGGCTGTGCGGAAGACTTATGTGCTGCCTTTCGTATGAAAACGACTACTATGCCGAAGCGGGCAAAAACGTCCCCAAGATCGGCAGCGAAGTGACCGCGCCCGACGGTAAGGGAACGGTAGTCAACGTCAATCTGCTCAAAATGCAGGTTCGCGTAAAGATAGAAGATAAAAAGCGCGACATCGTGTCCTATCACGATTACCCCGTGGAGCAGATTAAGTTCAAGCGCAATGCCAAGCCCGAAAAAGATTTTGACGACGAAGACGAGGGCGAGTTGAAAGAAATACCCGATTAATTTATAAAAAAATGCCCGTTCCCCCTTTACAGTATAAAAAATATGTGATATAATTCAGTAAAACGTAGAAAAATTGGAGGAACAAGTATGGCACATATTATAACCGACGAATGCGTAAGCTGCGGCGCCTGTGCAGGCACCTGCCCCGTTGAGGCTATATCCGAAGGCGCTGACAAGTACGTCGTTAATCCCGACGTTTGCATCGACTGTGGCGCTTGCGAGGATGTTTGCCCTACCGGCGCAATCAAAGCCGAATAATTCGGAAAAGGAAAAAGCGGGGCGTAACCCCGCTTTTTTGTTTATAATTTTATGTTAAAAGACGGCGAAGTTTTAGAAGAGTTTTTCGAAGACAAAAAAATAATACAGAACGTCAATTTATACCGTTTCACTTCCGACAGTATATTGCTGTCGCGCTTTGCGCGCGCAAAGTACGGCGATAACGTCGCGGACTTCTGCTCCGGCAGTGGGGTGGTGGGCTTTCATTTTCTCTGTCTTAACCCGCAAATTTCAAGTCTTACCCTCTTCGAAATGCAACCCGCCCTTGCGGAGATGTCCGAAAGGACGGCGCGTCTTAACGGCTTCGAGTGCGTTGTGGAAAACTGCCGCTTGCAGGATATAGACGCGCGTTACGCCGATAAGTTTTCGCTTATACTGTGCAATCCGCCATATGAAAAGGCGGGGTTCGAAAACGAAGTCTACGAAAAGGCGGTCTGCCGTAAGGAGATTACCCTTACACTTGAAGAGACAGTGCGTTCGGCTTTCCGCAATTTGAAATTCGGCGGACGGCTTGCGATAATAAACCGCGCCGACCGCACGGCGGAGCTTATATTCGGGTTGAAATCAAAAAATCTTGAACCCAAGCGCATTCAGTTCGTCTGCGGGACGAACGGCGGTAAGCCCTATCTTGTAATGGTTGAAGCGGTAAAGGGCGGAAAGGAAGGCGTGGAAGTACTTCCCGCCATAGTCAATCAAAGGTAATTTATGGTATATTTTGTAGCAACGCCGATAGGTAACTTAAAGGATATTTCCCTGCGCGCGCTGGAAACCCTGCGTTCCGCCGACGTAATATTCTGCGAAGACACGCGCCGTTCGTTAAAGCTTTTAAATGCTTACGAAATAAAAAAGCCCTTGCAGTCCTGTCATAAGTTCAACGAACGCGAAGCTGCGGAAAAGATAATTTCCGCCGCGCGGGAAGGCAAGCGGGTTGCCGTTATTTCGGACGCGGGTATGCCCGTTATTTCCGACCCCGGCAACACGGTGTGTTTAAAGCTTAAAGAGGCGGGCGTGGAATATTCCGTTGTGCCCGGCGCAAACGCGTTTTTGTCCGCGCTGGTGCTGTCGGCAATGCCGTCCGACAGATTTGCCTTCATAGGCTTTCTGCCCGAAAAGGCGGGGGAGAAAAAGCGGCTTCTGGAAAGGTATAAAAATCTTGATATGACGCTATGTTTTCACTGCGCCCCTCAGGACGTTGACCGCGACATATGCGCGATGTACGGCGTGTTCGGGCAGCGAAAAGCCTGCGCCGTGCGCGAGATTACCAAGATACACGAACAGGCAACCGCATTCGATCTTTCGGAAGGTTTAGACGGCGAAAAACGGGGCGAGTACGTAATTTTGGTAGAAGGCGCGTCCGCGGGCGAAAATTTGTTGAACGAACTGCCCGAAAGAGAGCATATCCTGCACTATATGCGCGGGGGAATGGACAAAAAGGAAGCCGTCAAGCAGGCGGCTAAGGACCGCGGGCTTTCCAAGTCCGAACTGTATAAATTTACTATCGATTTATAAATAAACGCCGCATATGTCGCGGTCAAGGTGAAATTATGGCAAAAAAGGATAAATTCCCAAAAGACGGGGAAAGTATGACCATATACGAGTATGAACAGAAATATACCCGCCGCGAAAACGTCAGGGGCGCGAAACTGCTTTTAAGACTGGTAGCCGCGGCGATAGGCGTGTTCCTGTTCTTCTGTCTGTTTTCTGTGACGATGCGCGTATACGAAATGAATATGTACGCCGGCATAGGCGCCGGGGCGGTAAGCATTATTTTATACATATTTTTGTTTGTTGTTCCGCTTGTAAAAATAGTAAAAACAAATCATTTCGTAGTAAACGTAAACGCCAAAACCGCGCTTGCCGCAAAAAAGCACAACAGACAGGTAAGGCACGAACTTGCCGACAAGATAATAGACTTTACCGCAAAGGTCGAAGGGGCGGGGTGGTACGATTCGGAAGAGGTCGGCAGGCTTGCAATCGCCGTAAAGGCGGGCGACGAAAAGGCGCTTATGCAATCGCTTTCGTCGCTTTATTCGGGTTGCGTAAAAAAGACGGCAAACGATATAATTTTCAAATCAGCGGCGAAGACGGGTATGTATTCGGCTCTGTCGCAAAGCAATAAAATCGACGCCGCGCTTGTCGCATTTTTGAATTTACAGCTTGTCAAGGATTTGGTGTTTTTGTACGGCTTCCGCCCGTCGGACGCAAAGCTTGTCAAAATTTTCGGTTTGGTGTTGCAAAATTCGCTTGTCGCATACGGACTCGGCGGTATGAAAATAGGCAATTCTATCGTGCAGACTATGGGCAATGCCGTAAAGGGAATACCCGTTCTCGGTTCGGCAATATCTACCGTAATAGACTCGTCCGTGCAGGGACTTACGGGCGGAATACTTACGACGGTGATAGGTTTTCAGACTATAAAGTACTTAAACCGTGAATACCGTTTGCAGGAAATTCTGGACGGTATAGAAATAGAGGAAACGCAGGAAGAATTCGAACAGACCTGCCGTAAGCTTGAAAGCGAGCTGAAAAACGGTAAAATGCAGAAAGCTTCTTAAATAGAAAACCTGCCGCGCACGTCGTGCGCGGCAGGTTTAATATATTACTTCTTCAATTACGCCCCCGCCTAAACAGGCGGTTTTATCGTACAGCACCGCGTACTGACCTTCTGTCACGGCGCGTTGAGGCTGAGCAAATTCTATAAGTGCGTTTTCGCCGTCAATAGTAACTTTGACTTGCTGTTCGGGCTGGCGGTAACGGAATTTCGCGTTACAGACAAAGCTTCCTTCAAGACGGCAGCCTATCGCGTTGAGTCCCGAAATTTTGCAGGCTTTGGAGTAAAGGGGGCTTTCGTCGCCGTGCGACACCGTAAGCACGTTATTTTCAAGGTCTTTTTTTACTACGAACCATCTGCCCTCTTCGCCTTTCTTTCCGCCGAGGTCAAGCCCTTTGCGCTGACCTATCGTGTAGTACATAAGACCTATGTGTTCGCCTACGCACTCGCCGTCAAGCGTCATAATTTTACCGCGTTTGGCAGGCAGATAGTTTTGCAGGAATTTGCGGAAGTTGCGTTCGCCTATAAAACATATTCCCGTAGAATCCTTTTTGCCCGCCGTGGCAAGCCCGTTGGCTTCGGCTATTTTCCGCACTTCGGGCTTTGGCAAATCGGACAGAGGGAAAAGTACGTTTGCAAGCTGGCTTTCGCGCACCTGGTTTAAAAAATACGTCTGGTCTTTATTGCAGTCGCTGGCTTTCAGAAGGCGGTGTCTGCCGTCGGCGGTGTGTTCTATCCCGCAGTAATGCCCCGTCGCTACAAAGTCCGCACCCATACTAAGCGCGTATTCGCGGAAGGGACCGAATTTTATTTCGCGGTTGCACAGCACGTCGGGGTTGGGCGTTCTGCTGGCTTTGTATTCGGAAAGGAAGTAGGAAAATACGCGTTCTTCGTAATCTTTTGCGAAATTGACGCTGTAATACGGAATGCCGAGAACCGAACATACCCGCTGTACGTCGGCGAAATCGCCGTCCGCCCCGCAGACGCCGTTTTCGTCTGCTTCTTCCCAGTTTAGCATAAACAGACCTATTACGTTGTAACCCTGCTTTTTCAAAAGATATGCCGCAACCGAAGAATCTACTCCGCCGCTCATACCCACGACAACCGTTTTGCCCATAATCGCGTTCCGTAAAATTTATTTCCTGAAACAATTATAACACGGGCGTTTAATATTTGCAATTAAAATAAAATATGCTATAATGTTTGTATGCAGTTGCCTTCGGATAATTACATTTTGCTTTCGCTTGTCAATACCGCGCTCAGGGATAAGTACGCTTCGCTTGAAGAGTTGTGCGCGGAAGAGGACGCGTCAGCGGACGAAATTTGCAACCGCCTCGGCGGGATAGGTTTTCGTTACGACCGGTCGGTAAATTCGTTTAAAGCTTAATATGCACCCGTGGTGGAATTGGATACCATAAAGGCCTCCGACGCCTTCGGTTCGGGTTCGAACCCCGACGGATGCACCATCTTTGTAGGATAAAAATGCTGTCCTACCAAATAAAGCCCGAAAACGGAAGTTTTCGGGCTTTATCATAATATATATTGTGGTTTATGGCAAAATTGAGTGTTTTTACTTATTTATTATATCCTTTTAAATATCTATAAAAGGTAGTAGGACGGAGGTTGGTAAGGTTTAAGGCTTCGTTATAAGATATAGTATGAGTAATGTAGGCATCGGCAACTTCGTAAAAGTTATCGGGTAAAATAATTCGTGGACGTCCGAATCGGACGCCTTTTTGTTTTGCGATAGCTATTCCTTCTGCTTGGCGGGTGCGTATATTGGTTCGTTCGTTTTCGGCAACAAAAGATAAAAGCTGTAAAACAATGTCCGCAATTAATTTGCCGATAAGATTTTTCTCATGGCAACGCGTATCCAAGAGCGGCATATCAAGAACGTATATATTAGCCCCTATATCTTTCGTAATCCTTTTCCATTCGCATAATATACATTCGTAATTTCTGCCGAGACGATCAATTGATTTTATTATCAGTAAATCATCGTATCGCAATTTTCTGATAAGTTTTTTATAGTTTGTTCTGTCAAAATCGGCGCCGCTCTCTTTATCCCATAAAATTTTATCAATCGCAATGCCGCAATTTTGAAAGGCGTTGAGCTGTCTTTCTAAGTTTTGGTCTTTGCTTGATACCCTTGCATAAGCATAAATCATAATTAACTCCTTTTTATACATACGCACGCGCGTGCGTATATACATTAAAATCTAAAGTCAATTATATTTTACTTTCAAAATTTCGACAAATAAAAAATTTTCCAAAATCTATACTTTTTTAAATATAAGCGTTGACAAATTTCGCAGCTTATGCTACAATGTTTATAAGCTACAAGGTATGAAAATTAATAACATTTCTTCATTGTCCAAAAAGTATAGTTTTTGAAAATAAAGAAATAAAGTTCAGGTTAATATTTTTGTTTTTGGTTAAACGGTTAACTAACGGGCGGACAAAGGCTCGTAAATTGATTAGATTAAACGGTTAACTGCATTACATTATATAACAGGTGCTAATGAAAAATTATTTATTTAGTTTTTCAAATAACATAAAAAATATTTTAAGCGAGGAAAATTTATGAAAAAGGCTAAACTTTTAGCAACTCTTGCGGCGGCTGCGGTTTTGGCAGTCGGCGGCGGCGTTATTGCGGGATGCAGTGACGGACACACGCACACTTATTCGACGGGTGATGATTGGGGAAAAGACGCAACAAGCCATTGGCATTACGCCACGTGCGACGATTTGAAAGAAGGGGATAAAGATTATAAGATTGACGTTGCGGACCACACATACGGCAACGACAATGAGTGCGATATTTGTAAATACATAAAGACTCCCTCCGAAAAGAAAGAACATATCATAACGTTAGAAGCTCACGGCGGAACGCTTGCGGGCGCGGCTACGGTTACGACGGTAGACGGTAAATTGGCGGAGTTGCCCGCCGCGCCTACCGCCGCAGAACGCGAGCTTACGTTTAACGGCTGGTATACCAAAGCCGAAGGCGGGGATAAAGTTACGACCTCGACTGTGTTTGACAAGGACGTAGTAATTCACGCGCAGTGGAGGGCGACCGACGGCATTTATAATTCTGCGGGTAAGCTTATAGAGGCGCTTGAATGGATCGACCCGAGCGATACGGCGACGAAACAGTACGGCGGAACGGGCATAGAACTTTCCGCAGGCGATGAGTTTGTAATTAAGGTTGAGGGCACGGTTTTAAGCCACGCGGAGGGAACTTTGGAGCTGTGGACGGCGAGCGGTTGCCACGGAATAGACTTTAACCAGTCTACGGGCAAGTTTACCGTACAGCCCGGCAACGACAGGGCGTTTGAGATTTACGCCAAATATTACACGGACGGCACACCCTGTTGGTCTATATATGTCAGCGACGGACTGACCGACGAGCTTCACGCGGGCGGCGCGTACCTTGTAGGCAGCGGTTGGCAGGGAAGCAGCTGGGATATCGCCGCAAAGAACTACATAGACCCGGAAAGCGGACTTACCGTAACGCTTGGCGCCGACGCGTCCTTTAAAATTACCGACTGTCTGGACGTACCGGAGGGCGAAAACAAGGGCTGGAAGTATAACGACGCAAAGTACTACACCGTAAAGGACGGAGCTACGGGCTATCTCAATCTTGCAAATATCGGTGCGTCGGGCAACGGTAGCGTGCTTACTCCCGGCGAATATAAAATTACGATTGAACAAGGCGCAACCGAAGGCGATATAAAGTTTGTGTTTACCCCCGCCGCAGGCTTGGAACCCGCTCCCGTAGAGGATAAATTCGTGACCAACGGCTACTATCTCGTGGGCGAAAAATTCGACGGCGCGGCATGGACGGTTAAGGAAGGCTTTTACGTGGACCCTATCGAAGGGCTTACCGTTACCTTCCAAAAGGACGCGAACTTTAAAGTTGTCCGCTGTTCCGACGGTTCTACGGGCGCGCCTGACTGGAATGCCGCCGTTTCATATAAAATGGCGGAAGGCAAGGAACAGGGATTTATCGACCTGTCGGGCAACGGAAACAAGAACGTACGCGTTGCGGGACAGTACAAGATTACCGTAGATACTACTGGAGAAACGCCGCTCTTTACGATTACGCCCGACGCAAATCTGAAGCCGGATTTGACCGAGCCTGTATACCGCTACTTTATAAAGGGCACCGCGGTTGACATCGGGTGGACTGAAACCAAGACCGATAAGTACGAATTGAAGGAGACGGTGAAAGGCTCCAAGATTTTCGAAATGACAATAGACCTCGTAGAGGGCGAATTTATGTTCTATTCGATAAACGAGGACGGCTCAAATGGCAGCAAGTATATACAGAGCGATAAATTCATTGCCAATGCATGTGTTGATTTGTCGGCTACAAACATCAAGGCGCTTGCCGCAGGCAGTTATACCTTCTCGTACAACGCAACAACCGAGAAGATGACCGTTACGTTCACTGCTGCGTCGGATCCTACACCCGACCCTACGCAAACACCCGATGCGTAAAAGAGAATACTGAAAAGCCGTAACTGTCGCCCTGCCGCAAGGCGGGGCTTCGGTGCGGCGGCTTTCGGACTTAGCTTCAAGTTCGAAAGCTGTTTAAAGTGTTAAACGGTTAATCAAATTTGTGAGGTTATTATGAGAAAAAAGAGTTTTCTGTGCGTTATTTTGGCGGTTGTTATGCTGCTCGGCATAGCTTTACCTGCTTGTAAAACGCACAAGCCGGGCACGGCTTCGGAATATACCGTGTCGTTCGACGTGGGCAGCGCGGCGACGGCTGCGGGAGTTTCCAATCCCGAAAGCCAAACGGTAAAAGCGGGAGAAAAAGCAGTTCAGCCTACCGTGGACGCGTGGGACGAGCATACGTTAATCGGTTGGTACAGCGGCTCCAAAAAATGGAATTTTTCCGAGGATAAGGTAAACTCTAATTTAACCTTAAAGGCGGAATGGAGCGCGGGGGTAGACGCCGAGGTCGCAAAGCGCTACGAAGAAAATCTTAATTGGGGCAAGGCGGATCATCTATACGTTCACTATCTGCGCGGCGGTCATTCCGCGGCGGAGCAGGACACGGTTAACAGCGCCGAGGCTCCCGGCTATTCAACCCAGATACAATCGGAGGTATACGGCGACTGGGGGCTTTGGGTGTGGGAATACTTCCCCACCAACAGCGAGGGTAGGGCGTTCTATCCCATGAAAATAGACGAGTCGGGCGCGGTGTACGATATCGACCTTAAAGCAACCTACGGCGACGCGGGCTGGAACGAGACTACGCTAAACAACAAGGGGCTTACGATAACGTACGGTGAGGCATTAAGGCTCGGTATACAGGTGTTTTCGCAGGACAGCCGTATAAACGGTACGGGCTTCTGGGTAAATGACGGCGGCGACGTGTACGTGGTTTTGGCAGACGCAAAGCGGAATAAGGGCGATTATCACTGGTTCGTAAGGCAAGGTTCGGTTGGCAGCGGTTCCGCTACGTTTACCGATTACGTTGTTTACGACCCCTACGAGGGCTTGGAACCCGGTTCGGCAACTACCAAGTACGACGTAATATCCAATAAGGGTAACAACAGCGTGTATGCGCAGCAAGCGGTTGCCGAGGGCTGGGAAGAGAACAGCGTCGGCTATCAGATATTCATCGCGTCGTTTGCGGACAGCAACGGCGACGGTATGGGTGATTTGAGGGGCGTTATAAATAAACTCGATTATCTGCACGACCTCGGTGTGGATACCCTTTGGCTTACGCCTTTCCAGACCTCTAATTCCTATCACGGATACGACATTATGGACTACTTTACCGTAGACCCCAGATTCGGTACGCTTGACGACTACCGCGAGCTTGTTTACAAGGCGCACAAGAAAGGTATGAAAGTGCTTATGGACTTTGTTTTAAACCATACCTCGCCTTCCAACCCCTGGTTTATTAAATCGCAGAATCTTGTAAAGGAAAAAGTAAAACTTCCCGACGGTTCGGTCAAAGAAATCGATTACCGCAATTTCTATACGTGGCAGAACGACGACTACGTGAAAGGTTTGACGGACGCAAATAAAAAGGAACAGTGGTATAAAGATTCGAATGGTTACTATTTCTATTCCAGTTTCGGGTCCTCTATGCCGGAGCTTAACTTCGATTATCAGGCAACGCGCGACGCTATTTTGGAAGTTGCGCTTTACTGGATGAGCTTCGGGCTTGACGGCTTCCGCCTTGATGCGGTAAAGCATATCTATATGGCTAACGAAAGCCGCGACAGCTCCGACAGGGTTATCACGGACATATCCGACAGCGGCGATTATTCCTTTGATATGAAGAAAAACGCGCATTTCTTTATGGAGTTCAACGCAAAGCTGAAGGCAAGCTATCCCAACGCTATGCTTGTAGGCGAAAACTTCAACGGCGACCCTATGAATCTTGCGGGTATGTACGAGGGGCTGGATTCGCAGTTCAATTTCAACTGGTATTACGACGCAACCTACGCGTTAAACGGCGTAGCTACGGCTACAAATTCTACGGGTAGGGGCGAAAACGCAAAGAAAGTTATGAACCAGTACGCAGCCGCGCAATTTGATTTCTCGCTGTACCGTAAAGATTATATCGACGGCGTATTCACGTCCAACCACGACGTGCAGCGTGCTCGCGACAAGCTGTTCAAAACGGACGTCGGCGTTCCTCTTACCGCACGGCGCGGCGACGCAAACTGGACGTTATCCGAAGACTTAGCCAAACTTTGGGGCGGAATGTGCCTCATGGTTCCGGGGCTTACCTGGATTTATAACGGCGACGAGTTGGGTATGTTCGGCACCAAAACGGCAAATCCCGCGGGCGACGGTTCCGGTCACGAGGACAGGTGGTACCGTCAGCCTATGAAGTGGAGCGGAACCGTAGAGGGAAGTACGTATAACTGCAAATATCCGATAGGTTTCAACAATTATACGATGACCTGGGACGCGCTTAATATGCAGCTTGACGGCGTTGCAGAGCAGAGCGCGGACGATAAGTCGATATTGAACGCTTACAAATCGCTTATAAAAATCCGCAAGGAAAATCCCGTGCTTGCAAGGGGCAAAGTGATTAACCGCTACACTACGGGCGGAGTTATATGCTATTCCGTTACGAACGGCGACGACGAAATTCTCGTTTACGTCAACGCGGGTACGGACGATAGGGGTGCGGTTTGCAACTATGCCGTTCCCGACGGCGCGCAGCTTTTGTACGGCGACGGTATGATAGGCGCAAACAGGGTTCCGGCATTGTCAATGCTGATATATAAGGTCGGTTAAGGAGGAACGGTAATGAAAAAGATTTTGGCTTTGGCGCTTACAAGTATTCTCTTGCTCGGCGGCGCGGGCGTTTCGGCTTCCGCAGCAGCTCCCGTGCGGGCGCAAGCGGACAGCGGCAAAATTTATCTGGTTCCGGGCACGTATTCTGCGGATGGAACTAAGGCGGAAAACACCGTAGCTTCGGGAGCGGATAAGTTGGATAAGGCGGCTTGCGATAAAATTAACACCGAAAACGCCTATCTGTGCACGCTTGCGGAGGGCGAAGAGCTTCCCGCTCCAGCCAGCACAAGAACGGATAAGCAGGGCAACCCGTACGCCTTCAACGGCTGGTGGTCCATAGTAGACGCGACCGTCACCTATTTCGAAAAAGTGCCCGCGGCTTCGGAAACTATGTTCCTTTATGCCGACTGGCGGGCGGACCTTTCCCAACGCAAAGATCCCGTTGCGCCCGACGAGGGCGACGTGGTTTTGCCCAAGCACTATATGTCTATTAAACGCGCCGCAACTGAAAAGACGGAAGTAGTGACTTTGAATATCGCGGGTACTGACGTGCCCAACGCGTACGACCTCGGCTACGGCGCGCCCGTGCAGATTTACAACGATTGGTTCGAGTTGAACACGGGCGACGAAATCACCGTTTTCACGGTGGGTATAAACAGCTCGGAAGAGCCCGAACAGGCGCCAGTGCTGATAAGCGGAAAGAAGACGATTACGTTGGAAAAGAGCGCGGCGGAAAATAACGACACCGCCGATTATCTGCAAGAAACCGCTACCGGCGGCAGCGTCGTTTGCACGGCGGAAAAATCAGCCTATTACAGAATTTATATCAAATTCTACGATATGGGTGGAACGATGACTGTTTATATGCAGCCTAAAGGTTAAAAAAGCCGCTTGGCTCCCCCTGCAGTCGGCGGTGGGGAGCCGAGCGGACGGCGTTTTATATGGAAAAATTTACAATAAGGGATATTGCCCGCCTTGCGGACGTTTCCGTTGCAACCGTTTCTTATATAATAAACGGCAAAAATGCAGAAAGTTATACCGAAGAAACAAAGCGCAAAGTTTTGCAAATAGTCAACTTGTATAACTACCAGCCGTCACGGCTTGCGCAGTCGTTTGCATTAAGCAAAAGCAACAACGTAATTATTTTGTCGGAAAAACACGAGTCGGTTTTACAGAAAGCCGAAAGCTATGACTTTTTAAGGTTATTCGGCAAGGCGTTTGAGCGGCTCGGCTACAATTTGATTATACGTACTTATTTGGAAAACACCAAAATAGATACGGCGGACGCCATTATTTGTATGGGGGTTGAAGAGGATAGGTTTCTAAAGCTCGCGCACGAAAATTACGTTCCGCTTTTATCGGTGGACGGCATAATTCACGACGAACTTTTCTTTCAGATTATGCAGGACTTCGATTATGTGGTAGAGTGCGGGGAGAAAAGATTCGGCAAAAATAATTTTTCATTGGCGCTCGTGGATTTGTATAACCAATCTATTAAAGACGAATTAAAAAAGCTTCCGTGCGAAGTGATTTTTATTCAGGATAGCGAGATTCGGAATTTAACCGATCGTAATATTGTTACTGTAAACGCATCAATTTATAAATTATGCGGCGAATATAACGACAGCATTCTTTTGGTTCCTGCAAATACAGAATCAAAGGTAAACGCGCTTGTCGATTGTTTTTTTAAGGCAGCGGACAGAATACAGGGCGTTGAACACACGGTAAAAGTAAGGTAAATTAAAGCTGTTATTATGAACAAATATGCCATATATCATCAACCTGAAAGTAGATTTGCATACGCCTTATCTGCAAATAAGCTCTTAATAACATTAAGAGTGGCTGCTAACGACGTTTTCGACAGTATTGAGATATTGTACAACAATAAATACGATTTCACAAAGAAGTATAACGTACAGCTAATGAAAAGGGAATTGTGCGACGGTACCTTTGCGTATTACCGCTTTAATATCGAACTTTCCGACGTGCGTTTTGCCTACATATTCCGTATAACGGAAAAGAATAAAGTTTATTTTTACTCCGAGGACGGGATTTCCGAAAATTACGATTTCGAACGGGCATATTACACTTTCTTTCAGTTTCCGTTTATTAATAAGGTTGACGTTATGCCGTTGGTAAGCTGGTCGGAAAAAGCAGTATTTTATCATATTTTTGTTGACCGCTTTGCGCGTGGCGATTATGAGAAGAACGACTCATATATAAACACTAAATGGGATGAAAATATTGACAGATATTCTTTTACCGGAGGTGATATCGACGGGATTTGCAATAAACTTGAATACCTGAGAAATATCGGTATTACGGCACTCTACCTTACGCCTGTTTTTGAATCCGAGTCAAATCACAAGTATAACATTAAAGATTATTTGCGGGTTTCGCCCGAATTCGGTAATCTCGAAAAGTTAAAGCACTTATTAAGCTCGGCGCACGAAATGGGAATCAAAGTTATGGTCGATTGTGTATTCAATCATTGCGATGCCTCTCACAAATTATTTGCCGACGTTGTAAAAAACGGTAAAGGTTCCGAGTTTTACGACTGGTTTATGATTGACGGCGAACGTCCCGACGCGGACAAACGCAACTACGAGTATTTTGCGGATTGCGAATATATGCCTAAATGGAACACGAGCAATCCTGAAGTGCGCAGATATCTTACGGATATTGCGCTGGAATATATTAACTTAGGCTTTGACGGGCTACGCCTTGATGTTGCGGACGAAGTATCTCACGAAATGTGGCGGCAACTAAGAAAAGAAGTCAAGGCAAAGCGTTCCGACGTATTGATAATAGGCGAAATCTGGCACGAGAACGAGCATTGGCTTAAAGGCGATCAGTTCGACGGGGTAATGAATTACAAACTGCAGAAAATTCTTATAGATTTTTTTGGCGTTTATTCTATAAAAGCGACAATCGCAGCGGATCGGATGAATGGACTTCTTATCTCTAACATTGAACAGGCTAACGCAATGTCGCTTAATTTCTTGGATACCCACGATACTCCCAGATTTTTACGATTCGTCGGCGGTAATATGGATAGATTGTTGTGTGCGCTGTGTGCAATGATTATGTTTCCCGGTATGCCGTGCATATTTTACGGAACAGAGCTTCCGCTTGACGGTGCGGGCGACCCTGACTGCCGCAAAACTTTTGATTGGACTTTTTCAAAGCAAAATGCGGCGTATGCGGAAAATTTTAAAAAAATCGTAACTTTAAAAAAACAAGAGGCTCTTTGCGGCGGTAGCACGAAGATAACTGCCGAAAACGGATTATTAATAATTTTGCGTATTAAAAACGATGAAAAAATAACAGCGTATTTCAATATGAGCGGAAGGTCTAAGAAAGTTAATGTAAACGGCGACGTGATTTTCAGCTTGAATTGTAAGGATAAAAGACTTTTAAACAACGCTGCGCTCGTTGTTAAAAATATAAACTAAAATTAAACTTTTAGGAGGATTAATGATGAAAAAACGTATTGTGCCAATGCTTATTTGCGGAGCGCTCGCAGCAAGTTCGGTTGCGGGTCTTACTGCTTGCGGAAATAAGGGGCTTGAACTTACCGTGTGGGGTTCTGCCGCACAACAAGAAACCCTTAAACAAATGGTTGTTAAATTCGAAGAAGCCAATCCCGAAACAAAATACAATATTAAAGTAGGTATTTGCGAAGAGGATATGGCGGTAAGCAACATCGCACCGGACCCTTCGGCTGCGGCGGACGTGTTCTGTTATTCGAACGATCAGTTGATTCCGCTTCTGCGCGTGGGAGCCCTTGCAAAATTGGGCGGAATATTTCTCGATAACGTAAAGACGGAGAACAGCGAGGATTCCGTTGCGTCAGGCTCGATTGCATACGGCACGGCGGATGAAAAGGTTTACGGTTATCCGTATGCTTCGGATAACGGTTATTTTATGTTCTACGACAAATCCGTTATAACCGACGAGCAGGTCGGCTCGCTCGAATCCATAATTTCCGTATGTGAAACAAAGAACAAAAAAATCGCATGGGCGGTTGATGTGCCTTGGTATACGGCAGGTTGGTTTTTCGCTTTTGATTGCGATTATTCGGTGGAATACGATTATAACGACAATTACAAAGAGAAAAATATTGAAATCAGTCTAAATAACGAAGGCGGTATAAATGCTTGTAAAGCTATGTCTAAGCTTACGTCAAGCAAGGCGTTTTCAGGTAAAAGCACAGATAACGAAAAGATTATCACGGGCTTTACCACTAAAAGTACGGCGGTTGCAGTTTCCGGAACGTGGAATGCGCCTCAAATCAAAAAAATTCTCGGCGAAAACTACGGTGTCTGCAAGCTGCCTACGGTTAACGTAAACGGTCAGGACGTGCAGCTCTCGTCGTTCAAAGGCTATAAGCTTTTCGGTGTAAATCCTCACAGCGGCGATAAAATAGTTGAAGCGCACAAACTTGCCGCTTTTCTTTCAAGTGAAGCTATGCAGGCAGAGCGCTTTGAAAAATACATGGTGGGGCCTACAAACAACGCCGCGGCAAACGCCGTAAAGGACGATGTTACGTTTGCGGCTCTTAATGAGCAAAAACAATTTGCAAAAGACCAGACCTCCGTTCCGTCAAGTTTCTGGGAACCTTTAAAGGGTGTAGGCTTGAATATTATAGACGGTTTGTTGAGCGAATCGGGCGGTAACGGAAAACTGTCTTATGCCGATAAGTTAAGTGCCGTTGAAAAACAAATAAAGAACTCAAAATAATTTAATTCCGGTGAAAAAATGGATTTGGAATATCTGAAAATGTCGCCGCTTGAAAAGTTTTGGTTTAATTTTAAAAATTTTTTCAAGCGACTGCCGTTGTCATTTGCGGCATTTTTTAAGGCGATACCAAAAAAACTTTATAAACTCTGGCTTGCCTTTGCGGGAATTTTTATAAATATCGGCAGGTCGGCAAAAGAAGGGGATTGGAAAACCCGAACTTCTTTCGCCGTAATGGGCTTCGGGCTGATTGCGAGAAAACAGTATTTAAAAGGATTTTTATACCTTATATTCGAAGTGCTGTTTGTTTTGTATATGGTATTTTTCGGTTGGAAATACCTCGTTAAATTGGGGAGTCTCGGCGAAGTTGCGTGTAAAACGGTAACAGATCCGTTGACAGGAATCGAGAAAACTATTTATTATGATAACAGCCTTTTAATACTTTTGTATTCGCTTTTGACAATTTTCATAGCGATTGCGTTTGTATATATGTGGTATCAGAATGTAAAGGGTAATCTACTATCGCAACAGTTTACTGAGGCGCATTTGCGGTTGCCTACGTCTAAGGACGATATTAAGTCTTATGCCGATGAAAACTATCATAAAACACTGCTGTCTATACCCGTGCTTGGTCTGGTTGTGTTCACTATTCTGCCTATATTCTTTATGATATTCATAGCGTTTACGAACTACGACAAGGCACATCAGCCTCCCGCACAGCTTTTTCAATGGTCGGGAGTCGATAATTTCGTAACCGTATTGGGCGGCGGGATTTCTGCAGACAGTAAGGTATTCGCTTATACCTTCGGCGAGGTTCTATTATGGACTATCGTATGGGCGTTCTTCGCAACATTCACAAACTATATTCTTGGAATGGTAGTGGCTATCTTAATAAACAAAAAGGGCGTAAAATTCAAAAAACTGTGGCGTACCATTCTTGTTATAACGATAGCGGTTCCGCAATTCGTATCGTTAATGTTTATGTCGCAGCTTCTTGCCGACCAAGGGCTTATAAATAGCTTGTTGTTAAAGTGGGGCTGGATAGATAAGGCAATACCGTTCCTAACGGATGGCACGTTTGCAAGGATAACTATAATAATCGTGAATATCTGGATAGGTATTCCTTACTCTATGTTAATCTGCACGGGTATATTAATGAATATACCGACGGACTTATATGAGTCGGCGCGTATGGACGGTGCAGGTCCCATAAGGGCGTATATGAAAATAACTCTTCCGTATATGCTACACGTTACCACACCTTATCTTATAACGCAATTTATCGGTAATCTTAATAACTTTAACGTGATATTCCTGTTAACCGGAGGAAATCCTCCTTTGGAAATGGACGGGTTCAATACCACCGCAGGCGAAACGGATTTGCTTATAACTTGGCTGTATAAGCTGACCGTAACCGAGAACAAGTACGGGCTTGCTTCCGTTATCGGTATTTTTACCTTCGTTATCGTTGCGGCGTTCTCACTTATACTTTATAACCGTTCCAAATCAGTTAAAAATGAGGAGGAATTTATGTAATGGCTAAGAAGTTTAAAAGTAAAAAGGGTGCGGAAAGAGTTTCGCTCATAGTCGCATATACCGTGCTGATAATAATTTGCCTTATATGGTTGATACCATTTTTAATGCTGATTATATTGTCGTTCAGGGGAGAACAAGCGGGTATTTCGGCAGACTATCTTTTCCCTAAGCAATGGTCATTCAATAACTATATAAAACTGTTTACGGAAACAAAGTTTTTGACTTGGTATGGAAATACACTGCTCGTATCTGTTGTCGTTACCGTTTTTCAAACGATAATCGTTTTGATGACAAGCTATGCTTTATCAAGGCTGCGTTTCAAACTTCGTAAACCGCTTATGAATTTAATGCTGATTTTGGGTATGTTCCCCGGGTTTTTATCAATGACGGCGGTATATTTCGTGCTTAAAGAAATCAACCTTACACAGAATATAGTCGGACTTATATTGGTTTATTCTGCAAGCTCGGCGATGCAGTATTATATCTGTAAGGGATTTTTCGATACGATTCCGAAATCATTGGACGAAGCCGCGAGAATAGACGGTGCAAGCCGCCACACGGTATTTTTAAAAATAATTCTGCCGCTTGCAAAACCTATTATTATTTATACCGTATTGATTGCGTTTATTGCGCCGTGGGGAGAGTTTATGTTTTCATCGTTTATGATGAAGGGCGACCCCGATAAATTCACCGTAGCTGTCGGAATGAAATCGTGGCTCGACAATTCAACGCTGATGGCGGAAGGATATTTCACGGTATTCTGTGCAGCGGCTGTTGTGGTTTCAATACCGATAACGGCGCTCTTTATTTGGTTGCAAAGGTATTACGTAGAGGGCGTAACGGGCGGTTCGGTAAAAGGATAAGAGGTGATAAAATGGCTGACGTAAGTTTAAAACATATATATAAAGTTTATCCGAACGGAACGAAAGCGGTAAACGATTTTAATATGCAAATCGAGGATCAAGAATTTATCGTGTTTGTCGGGCCGTCCGGTTGCGGAAAATCTACAACTTTGCGTATGATTGCGGGGCTTGAAGATATTTCAGCAGGCGAGCTTAAAATAGGCGAAAATATTGTAAACGATATGGAACCGAAGGACAGGGATATTGCGATGGTTTTCCAGAACTACGCTCTTTATCCGCATATGACGGTTTACGAAAATATTGCTTTCGGACTCAGATTAAGAAAGCTTCCCAAGGATGAAATCCATAAAAGGGTTGTTGAAGCTGCGAATATTCTCGGTATAACCGAATATCTCAATAAAAAACCAAAGGAAATGTCGGGCGGGCAGCGGCAGAGGGTGGCACTCGGGCGCGCAATCGTGCGCGAACCGAAAGTTATGCTTTTGGACGAACCTCTTTCAAACCTCGACGCTAAGCTCAGAACGCAGATGCGCGCCGAAATTTCAAAACTACATTCAAAGCTGAAAACGACGTTCATTTACGTTACTCACGATCAAGTAGAAGCTATGACTATGGGTACGCGCATAGTCGTCATGAAGGACGGCTTCGTTCAACAGATCGATACACCGAAAAATTTATATAATTATCCCGCAAATAAGTTTGTCGCAGGTTTTATTGGCACACCGCAGATGAACTTTTTCGAAGCGACTCTTAATAAAGAAGGGGAGAACGTAATAATAAAGTTTGAATATTCCGACGCGCAGATAACCGTTCCGTATTCTATGCTTTATAAAGCAAAACCCGCTTATCTTGACGGAAAAACCAAGGTTTATATGGGACTTCGCGCAGAAGATATTTCGCTCTTACCCGAAGATATAAAAAACAGTAAAGCGGTTGTCAAAGTAAAAGTTTCCCACAAGGAAGAACTCGGCAGCGAAACGCTCGTATACGGCGATATCAATATGGGCGGCGACGGCTATGTCGAAAGTTCAACAAGAGTCATTATTAAAGATAATAGCGGCAGAGATTTAAAGGCGGGAGATATAGTCGATGTAGCTTGGAATATTGAAAAGATACATCTATTTGATTATGAAAACGAACAATGTGTTTTACCCCGCATTCCGGAGTACAATTATTTAGACTGTGAAATCAAGAACGGAAAACTGTGTTTTGCAGGATGCGAAATCGACTTACCCGAAGCCGTTAAATGCAACGATTTAAAAGGTGATTTATTATTGCCCACCGATGCACTGACTTTGAATGGAAATTTGAAAGCTGAAGTCGTTTCGCATGAAAGTATAAACGGAATAAATCTGTCGGCTTTAAATATGAACGGTCACCGTTTTTATGCCGTAAATTTACAGTATTCCGAGGCGGGGAAAACCTTAAATTCCCCAATAAATATAGGAATCGATTTTAAAAAGATAACGGTAATTTCAGACGGTAAAACCGTAATTGCGCCGCTATCTGAACTTAATAAATTAAACTGCAAATTCGTAAAGCGAAAGGAATATGAAGAGGTTAACGTTAACGGCAAAATAAAGCGAAAGAAAGCGATACGTTTCGGGTTCGACGTTGCAGGTAAATTTTTTGAAGCGTCTGAAGATATGTCTCAAAAGATATTTGCCGCACTTGGAATTAAAAAAGCTTTTACAACGCCTCTTAATTTGGAATGCGGAATTTACGACCTTGCAATTTCCGAAAGCGGGATACCTGCCAAAATCGAAGGGTATCTTGATTACGGCAGCGAAAAATTCGTAAAATGCAGCGTGGGCGGAAGTGAAGTATACGTAAATACTGACGGCGAAATTAGCGGTGAAATATACCTTCAACCTAATTTTGAAAAAGTTGGAATTGTAGAAATTGAACGGGAGATTAAAATTATTTAAAAACTTATGAATAAAGAGCAATTTGTAACTAAATTAAAACAACTGGATATAAGCGGAAAATCAACCATAGAATTATATAATGAAATTTCCGCATTTGCAATGAGTTGCGGATTGAATAATGTAGAGAAGCCGGCTATAAAAAACGCATATTATCTGTCTATGGAGTTTCTTATAGGGCGAAGTTTTTATAATAATCTTATGGAGCTTGGCGTTCTTGAAGAAACGAAAGAAATACTTGCAGAGAAAGGTATTGATATTAACGTATTCGAAGAAATAGAGGACGCCGCGCTCGGTAACGGCGGGCTCGGTAGATTAGCGGCGTGTTTTCTTGATTCAGCCGCAGGATTGGGTTTGCCCCTTCAAGGCTACGGAATACGTTATAAATACGGACTTTTCAAACAGGCGATAGAAAACGGATTTCAAGTAGAATTGCCCGACGATTGGCAACGCTTCGGCGATCCGTGGAGTGTCAGGCGCAACGATGAAAAGCGGCTTATCGAGTTTGCGGATATGAAAGTTTATGCCGTTCCTTACGATATGCCCGTGTTCGGCAGGAGGATTAACAGATTGCGCTTATTCCAAGCCGAAGGGAGCCCCGAAGCCGAAAAAATAAGCGAATATCTTTACCCCGCAGACGATACGGCGGAGGGCAAAATTTTAAGACTGCGGCAGGAATACTTTTTTTCCGCCGCTGCTATCCGCGAACTTATAGAAGAGCATATTAAAAAGTATGGGAAAAGTTTCGAAAAATTCCCCGAATTTAACGTCATTCAGCTTAACGACACGCATCCGGTGCTTGCGATAGCTGAATTTATAAGAATATTAACATCGGAGCACAAGGTTATTTTTTCCGATGCGCTTGAAATCGCAAAGAAAACTTTTGCTTATACCAATCATACCATTCTGCCGGAGGCGTTGGAATGCTGGAATGCCGAGCTTTTAAAGAAAATTTTACCCAATATATATTCTATTCTTATTAAAATTCATTTAAAACAACGGGAAGAATTTGCTGAACTGAATTGTACGAGTGAAGAAATTGCGGCAATGTCTTCTTATTCTCCTAACGGTTTTTCAATGGCTAATCTTGCGGTTTATGTAGGAAAAACCGTAAACGGAGTTGCTAAGTTACATACCGAAATTCTCAAAAACAGTCTTTTTAAAACGGCGTATAAGTATTATCCGGACAAGTTCCAAAACAAGACAAACGGTATTACCCAGCGAAGATGGCTTATGCTGTGTAATAACGAATTTTCCTCGCTTCTGGATAAAGCAATAGGGAATGGCTGGAGAACAAACATATCGGAGTTGAATAAACTGAATAGAGTTATATCCGATTATACCGAAGATTTTATTTTGATAAAAGAGGAGAAAAAAAGACAGCTTTTCGATTATATAAAACATCAAGAAGGAATTGATATTCCTCAGAATTTTTTGGCGTTTTCACAGGCTAAAAGACTGCACGAATATAAGCGCCAATTGATGACGGCGTTTGCCATTCTTGAAATATATAACGGACTTAAAGACGGAAGTATTAAGGATTTTGTGCCGTCTGTGTTTATCTTTGGCGCAAAGAGCGCCCCCGGATATAAGCGCGCAAAAGGTATTATAAAATTTATAAATGAAATAGCCGAAAAAGTTAATGCGGATAATCAGACCAATAGTCTTCTGAAAGTTGTATTTATCCGTAATTACAATGTATCTTATGCTGAAAAAATAGTTGCAGGAACCGACGTGTCATTGCAAGTTTCTACTGCGGGGCTCGAGGCAAGTGGAACGGGTAATATGAAATTTATGATGAACGGTGCCGTTACCTGCGGAACGATGGACGGGGCAAATATTGAAATTGTAGAGCTTGCGGGTAGGGAGAATAACTACATTTTCGGGGCGGAAGTGGACGAAATAGAATGTCTTAAAAAGGACGGTTATGACCCGAATACTTATGTTAAGTTGCATAAGAAAGCTGTTGAAAGTCTTATTGACGGTACTTTTAATGATGACGGGACTGGTTATTTTAAGGAATTATACGATAGTCTTACCATAGGAGCAAGTTGGCATAACCCCGATAATTACTTTGTATTATATGATTTAAAAGATTATGTTGAAGTGCTTTTAAAAATCAACGGAGATTATAAAAACAAATATGATTTTGCGGTTAAGCAACTGAGAAATTCGGCGAATTCTGCATATTTTTCATCGGATAGAACAATAAAAGAATACGCCAAGGATATTTGGGAAATATAGCTTTTCATTTTTTTCTCCCCCTAAATAATGTCCCTATGCACAATTATTTGTATAGGGACATTAGCACTTTGTAAAGGAAGTGGTTATGGCACACGCTACCGAACAAAAAATCAAATTGCTTGTCTTATACGACTTGCTTTGTCGGCTT
>CAJUNJ010000007.1 GCA_910587825.1 uncultured Christensenellaceae bacterium | reverse complement strand
TATGCGTTTAAGGGAATAGCAAAATATCTTAACGATAATAATATTTTAACTTCAGCAGGTGGATTGTGGTCTTGGAACCAAATTCAGGATATACTCCATAACAAGTTGTACATAGGTATATATGAGTTAGGAAAAAAGAATAATGAAATAAGAGCTGTATCTCCCGTAATGGAACATTTAGTAATTATTTCGGAAAATGATTTTAATGAGGTGCAAGAGTTAATTAAAAGAAATACTAAAATACCAAATAGTAAAAGACCTACGATTCGTGGTTCAAGAATTTTAACAGGATTATTGGAGTGTGAATGTGGGAAAAAGTTTACCAGTCAAACAAACAGAGCAGTACGCAAAAAAGCAGACGGAACAGAAAGTTTATACGAAAGAACAATTTATCGTTGTAGTTCCTATCGTACTCCTAAAATCGGTCAATGTGATAAATTGCCAATAAAAGCCGATGATTTAGATGAGGCTGTTATTCATGATGTCAAAAATTTTATGTTAAAAACTGACTTTGATAAGCTTTTACAATCAAATGATGATAGTTTAAAAGAAAAGGAAGCCCTTATGTGCTTACAAGTTAAACAACTTGAGCGAGATAAGATTCAATTAGAGAAAGAGTTGAAAAAATTATCAGAAGAAGTATGCAAAGTTATTATGGGTGAAAGTCAATGGTCACAAACAATGCTTTCTAATTTGATTAGTTCTAAAGAGAAAGAATTGTCTGAAATCTCTAAAAAACAAGGTGCAATTGAAGATAGGTTAAAAGACTTATCGGCGTATTTAGCTGAGCGCAAAACATTGTATGCTGATTTAGATAATTGGGTTGAACGTTTTAATATTCAAGAAAATGCAGAAAAGAAGACAATGCTTATTAACGTAATTGATAAAATTACAATTTATGATGATAAAGCTACTGTAAAATATAAATTTAAGTGTGATTACTTGCCGGGAGGCTCAAAATATGATAAAAGTAATGATATAGGTTTTGAATCTGTATTGGAGGGCGGAGTATTATGTCCTGCTCGTGTACAGAGTACATACCAGCCGAGCAGGGGACGATAATTTTTATAGGTTCTACAACAGAAAATCCTTACGCTTCTATGACGCCCGCAATAGTGTCGCGCTGTCGGGTGTTTGAATTTAAAAGCCTTTCAGAAGAAGATATAAAGGGCGCGCTGATCCGCGCCGCAGGCGACAGGCGCAAGGGGCTTGGGGAATATAACGCCGTCATAGACGAAGATGCGCTAAACCATATCGCCCGCGTAGCGGGCGGCGATTTGCGTACGGCTTACAACGCTTTGGAGCTTGCCGTCCTTACGACGCCGCCGCAGGCGGACGGAAGCGTACGCGTCTCTTTAGGCGATGCGGAGCAGTCAATACAGCGTAAAGCCCTTTCCTATAACGAAGACAGTTATTACGATTACCTTTCTGCGTTTTGCAAGTCGCTCAGAGGCAGCGATTCCGACGCCGCGCTTTATTATGCAATGCGCCTTATCGAAGGGGGCTGCGATCCTATGCTCGTTGCGCGCAGGCTTGTCGTTCATTCAGCGGAAGACGTGGGTATGTCCGACCCCAACGCAATGGTAGTTGCATCGTCGGCGATGTACATACTTGAAAAGACGGGATATCCGGAGGGGCTAATTCCTCTTTCAAACGCCATAGTCTACGTCTGCGAAGCGCCGAAAAGCAATTCGGTCGTAACCGCGATGAACGCCGCGAAGCGTGATGCGCGCGAAGTGCGCGACGACGAAGGTGTTCCGCCATATTTAAAGGACAACTCTTTCGGCAACAGACCGACAAAGGCGCAAAGCGGTAAGTACAAATACCCGCACGACTACGCGGGCGGCTATGTCGACCAACAGTATCTTCCGGACAAACTAAAAGACAGGGTTTACTATAAACCATCCGATTACGGTTATGAAAGGACGGTAAAAAGCAACCGCAAGGACAAAGGAAAGTTAAAGTAAATAATATCGTAAGCGCGAAGCCGACGTAAAAAACGTCGGCTTCGCGCATTTTTTATTCATAATCGCAATTTAAAATAAATATTATAATTTTAAGAAAGGGAAAAAAGTTTTCGCCAAAAAAAGTCGGTATCCGACAAACAATTACGAATTTTTCCATACTTAAAAAATATATAATCGGAGAGTAGTCTTGATACGAGTTTTCAAACTTAAAAACATAATTCTTGCCGCGTCGGCGGCTTTACTTATAACCGTGCTGTCGCTGTCTGTATATTTTACCGGCGCATATGCGGTTTACTACGGTAATACGCCCAGACTCATTCCCATTTACAGTGTGGACAGGGAAGACAAGGTGGTGTCCATCTCGTTCGACTGCGCCTGGGGAGTGGAGTATACCGACGAAATTCTCAACGCATTAAAAGTGTCAAACGTACGCGCAACTTGGTTTATGGTTGAATTCTGGACGGAAAAGTACGGCGATTACGTCAAAAAAATAGACGGGGCGGGGCATGAAATAGGCACGCATTCTTCCACCCATTCGTATATGAGCAAGCAGAACGCGGAGGAGATAAAGCTTGAACTTTCAACTTCTTCCGAAGCGATAGAAAGCTTAACGGGTAAGAAGGTAGAACTGTTCCGTCCTCCGTACGGCGACTACGACGACGAACTTATAAAGACGGCTTCCGAACAGGGCTATTATTCCATTCAGTGGGACGTAGACAGCCTTGACTGGAAAGACCTCTCTGCGGCGGATATAGCAATGCGCGTAATAAACGGCGTTCAAAGCGGTTCTATAATACTTATGCACAACAACGGGCTTCACACGGCGGAAGCGGTCCCCATAATTTTGGAAACGCTTAAAAACAGGGGTTACAGCTTCGTGCCAATCGGCGAACTCATTTACAGGGAAAATTACGTCGTCGACGGAACGGGCAGGCAGAAATCCGTACAAAAAGAAACTTTATAAAAAAACTGTTAAAGAAATACTTGGAGGTTTTATGAACTACAATACAGAAAAGAACAACAAAGTGTACATCTACGGTGAAATTATGTCGGAAGCGGTGTTTTCGCACGAAGTTTACGGAGAGGGCTTTTACGAATTTCCCGTCAAGGTAATGCGCCTTTCAGGTCAGGCGGACATTCTGCCCGTAACCGTGTCGGAGCGCATTATGACCGAGGATATGAAGCCGGGCGGATTTATCTGTGCGTTGGGGCAATTCCGTTCCTATAATAAGCTCGAAGGCGGAAAATCAAGGCTTATGCTTACGGTTTTCATACGCGAACTTTTAGAAGAACAGCCGGGTAAAAATCCGAATTCGATAGTTCTTTCGGGCTATATCTGCAAACCGCCGGTGTATCGCACAACGCCGTTTAACCGTGAAATTGCCGACTTGCTAATCGCCGTCAACCGCAGTTATAATAAGTCGGACTATATCCCGGCAATCGCCTGGGGCAGGAACGCCCGCTTTGTCCGCAGTCTTTCGGTCGGCGACAGGGTTGCTCTGTCGGGAAGAATACAGAGCCGTGAATACCAGAAAAAACAGCCCGACGATAGTTTTGTGTCTATGACCGCGTATGAGGTGTCAATCTCCAAACTTGCCGCGTTTGACGACGATTCGGAATACGATATAGACGAAGAATTCGATTTGTATTCCCTTCCGAGATCTTACGAAAATTCCGAACAGTAAATATATATAAGCCGCGCCCCGCAAAATTGCGGGGCGCGTTCTTAATATTCGGAAATATTCAGTCCTTGAAAAGGTTTTTTATCATAGTGTTGACATAAAGTATGGGTACAATGGAAACCTTGTCTGCGAACTTTGCGACCGATTTCATATTTTTTGCGGGTACAAGCACTTTTTTAAAGCCCATTTTCACGCATTCGGCAACCCGCTTTTCACAGTAGGACACCGCCCTGACTTCCCCCGTAAGTCCCACTTCACCGAATATTGCGACGTACTTATCTATTGGCTTTCCGTAGTAAGCCGAAGCCAGAGCCGCGCACACCGCCAAATCGCAGGACGGTTCGTTAAGCTTTATTCCGCCCATAGCGTTTACATATATGTCCGAAGAGGAGAGGTTAAGCCCGCAACGCTTTTCAAGTACGGCGGTAAGAAGCACCAATTTGTTATAGTCCACGCCGAGCGGCATTCTGCGCGGTACGCCGAACGACGTCTTTGAAATAAGGGTCTGAATTTCCACGTTCATACACCTTGCACCCGTCTGTGCGGGGGTTACAGCCGCGCCCGCTTCTTCGCCGCGGCTTTCGGAGAGGAATACGCCCGAATAGTCCGTCACGGGGATAATACCTTCGCCGGTCATTTCAAATACGCCGACTTCCTGTACGTTGCCGAACCTGTTTTTGACCGCCCGTAAAATTCTGAAATTTTCCTGATTTTCTCCCTCGAAGTAAAGTACCGTATCCATAATGTGTTCAAGTACTTTGGGGCCGGCAAGTGCGCCTTCCTTTGTTACGTGCCCGACGATAAAGAAAGTTATTCCGCGACTCTTTGCAATGCGCATCAGTTTGGAAGCGCACTCGCGTACCTGTCCGACAGACCCCGCCGAAGAAGACAACTCTTCGGTGTACACCGCCTGAATAGAGTCTATAATACAGTATTCCACGCCGTTGAGACAGCTTTCAAGCCCGTCTATGCACGTTTCGTTTATTATGTAAAGTCTATCGGGTTCAAGGTTTAATCTCTGCGACCTGAGCTTTACCTGCGAACAGCTTTCTTCCGCGGAAAAGTAAAGTACTTTACTGCTTTTCGAAAGGAATGAAGATATTTGTGTGAGAAGGGTGGACTTGCCTATGCCGGGGTCGCCCCCGATAAGCACAAGCGAACCTTTAACAATGCCCCCGCCGAGGACGGTGTCGAATTCGGATATGCCCGAAAGCGTCCTGTCGCGGTTTTCGTAAGACACGTCTTTTAAAAGCTTTGCCCTGTTGTCGTAAACGGTCTTACGCTCGCCCTTGGTCTGTTCTGCGGGTTTTACTATTTCTTCCGCCATAGTGTTGAATTTTCCGCAGGAAGGACACCGCCCCAACCATCTCGGGCTTGAAGCTCCGCATTCAGTGCAAACAAATTCGGTTGTAGTTTTAGTTGTCTTTGCCATAATTTTTCCCGTTTAAAAGTGCGGTACAGTAAGCCGTTATTCCCAACCTTTCCCCCACAAAACCCAATCCTTCGCAGGTTCCCGCCGAAATTGCCACGTTTTCCGTACCTGTAATTTTACTTAAATTTTCTTTCATTCTGTCGATATACGGGGCAAGCTTGGGTTCTTCCGCCTGAACGCTTACCGAAAGCGAGCTTACTTTATATCCCGCACCGCCTATAAGCTGTACAACTTCTTCAAGCATCTTACAGCTGTTGGCGTTTAAGTATTTTTCGTCTGTGTCGGGGAAGTAGTGACCTATGTCTTTAAGCCCTGCTGCGGACAGAAGCGCGTCCATAACCGCATGTACGGCTACGTCGCCGTCGCTGTGTGCGATAAGGCTCTTTCCGCACTGTATTTTAACTCCCGCAAGCGTGACGGAATTTCCTTTTCCGAACGCGTGTACGTCTACGCCGAACCCCACGCGCGTCCCGACGGCGGAAGGGAGAGGGGGTAAGCGGTTTTCGAAGTCCTTTTTATACGTAAGTTTGACGTTTTCCGCTTCGCCTTCTACAATTCTCGGCGTGCCTATAAATTTACGGTAAACCGAACTGTCGTCCGTAAACGCGCCGCCGCCCGCAAGCGCGTAAGCGCTTTTTATGTCTTCGGTCATAAATCCCTGCGGTGTCTGCAAAAGGTAAAGTCCGTCGCGGTCGGGTACGTCGCAAATTACGCCCAACGCACCGCTTGCAACAGTGTCGGATGGCTTTACGGCGCAAATACCGCTTCCGTAAATCTTTACGTTTTCTATGCACTTTGAAATAAGTTTGCCTGTGACGAAAGGGCGTGCGCCGTCGTGTATTAAAACTATGTCGCCCGTAACGCGTTCAAGCGCATTTTTTACGCTTTGCGTGCGCGTCGCACCGCCCGTTACAACCGTATAACCGAAAGGCGCGCAAAGCGCGGAAATTTCGGCAAAATCTTCCTTGGAAGAAGTGACGAAGACTTCGTCTATTTCGGGCGTTTTAAACTTTTTAAGTGTATGGTAAAGGGCGGGCTGACCGTATAGGGGGGCAAGCAGTTTGTTTTTGTTAAAGCCTGCGCGTACGCCTTTTCCCGCGGCGCAGATAATTGCGCTTACTTTGTATTCCATACTCAATTTTCCGTCCCTATAATTTCGTAAAGGGAGGAAGCCTCGTCCTTTTTGACAAACTCTTTGACGTCCTTAATGACAAACTTCACTCCGCCGGTAAGGTATGAAATTTCCACCACGTCGCCGACCTTTATTCTTGCCGACGGTTTAACGTCCTTTCCGTTTACGCTAACTTTGCCCTTATCGCACGCTTCCTGCGCAAGTGTGCGCCTTTTAAGTATTCTTGAAACCTTTAAAAACTTGTCTATTCTCATATAAAAAATTATTTTCCTTAACAAGCCGAAAACGCTTGACTTTAATATTCGGGTAATTTATAATAGTACACTGTATTAAAATGCGATATTTTAGCAAAAATAGGTTTTCGGACAACCTTTTTACCGCAAAATTTCGCTAAAATAAGGCAATTTTCAGCCCCGGCAACGTTGCAATTATACACCATATAATTTAATTTGTAAAGGGGGCAAGCCGCAATTTAAAAATTTTTTTCGATTTTTTGTTCGTGATTTTTCCGGTGAAAAGATATATACGGAAATCGCCTGAATGTGAAATATAAATAAACGGCGCAAGCCAAAAGGAGTTCTTTCTTAAATGAATTTACCGGTTCACAAGTATGGCAAAACCGAAAGGCGGAAGTTCGGTAAAATTAACGAGGTCATAGACATTCCCGACCTTGTCGAAATCCAGAAGACAAGCTACAACACTTTCATCAATGAAGGTATAGCCGAAGTCTTCGAAGATTTTTCACCCGTAACCGACTATTCCGACCACTATGAGCTTTATTTTCTTAACCACTGGTTTGACGAAAAGCCCAAGTACGACGAAAAGGAATGCAGAACGCGCGACGCAACGTACGCGCTTCCTTTGCACGTCACCGTAAGACTCGTAAACAAAGTAAAGGACGAAGTCATCGACCAGCCCGTATTTATGGGTGAATTTCCCCTTATGACAGATTCGGGTTCGTTCATAATCAACGGCGCCGAGCGCGTAATCGTATCCCAGCTTGTCCGTTCGCCCGGCGTGTACAATGCGTCGACGTTGGATAAGACGGGTAAAGCGATGTACGGCACGACGGTAATTCCCAACCGCGGAGCTTGGCTCGAACTCGAACAGGACGCGCAGGGCGTACTTTGGGTTCACGTAGACAGAAAGCGTAAAATCTGCGCAACCGTACTTTTGCGCGCGCTCGGCTTCGGTTCCGACAGGGCGCTTATGGACTTGTTTGCAAACGACAAGATGATTGAAAATACGATTGCCAAGGACACGACCAAGTCTGAATCCGACGGACTTATAGAGCTGTACAGAAGACTCCGCCCCGGCGAAGTCCCCACGGAAGCTTCGGTTAAACAGCACCTCAACAATCTGTTCTTCGACCCCCGCCGTTACGACGTAGTAAAAGTCGGCAGGTACAAGTTCAATAAAAAGCTTAATCTCGCTTACCGTCTGCCCGGCTGTAAGCTTGCCGAAGACGTATTCAACCCCGAAACGGGCGAGGTTATGGCGCACGCAGGCGAAATAGTCGAAGAGGCAAAGGCAATCGAGATGCAGGACGCGGGCGTAAACGAAGTGTTCGTCCTTGTGTCCGACCCCGCCGAAGGCGAAATCAAGCACAAGATTATCGCAAACAACACGGTAAACTTCAAAGCTCTTTCGCAGAAGAACCCCAAAATTTTCGGGCTTCTTCCCACGGTATATTATCCCAATTTCAGATTTATGCAGAAAATCGCGGCGGAGTGCGAAAGCGCAAAGCCCGAAGACGTTGCCGAAAAGTACCGCGACGAAATAAACTCCATTTACTATACGGTTGAAATTCCCGAAGCCGAGGACGAAAAGCCCGAGGATAAGAAGAACAGGGAAAAGAGACGCGACAACCGCGTCAAGTTCGTCACCGCGTGCAAGAAGTTCAACGAACTTTTAAATGCCGATATAGATGTACTCGACGCCGAAGAGAAGAAGGAAATCAAGCCGGTCATCGAAAAGCTTAACCATAAGCACATCACGGTGGACGATATAGTCGCAACCATTTCGACGAATATAGATTTGCAGTACGGCATCGGCACGATAGACAACATCGACCATCTCGGCAACCGCCGCGTGCGTTCCGTAGGCGAACTGTTGCAGAACCAGCTAAGAATAGGTATCGCAAGGCTTGAAAAACTTATCAAGGAACGTATGGCAACGCAGGATGCAATGGAAGTTACCCCTTCCGGGCTTGTAAACGTCCGTCCCGTGTCCGCCGTTATACGCGAATTTTTCGGTTCTTCACAGCTTTCGCAGTTTATGGACCAGACCAACCCCGCGGCAGAACTTACCCATAAGCGTAAGCTTTCCGCTCTCGGCCCCGGCGGTTTAAACCGCGACAGGGCAACTTTCGAAGTGCGCGACGTTCACCACTCGCATTACGGCAGACTCTGCCCCATAGAGACGCCCGAAGGTCAGAACATAGGTCTTATTTCGTCGCTTGCCACTTTCTCGAAAGTAAACGAGTACGGATTTATTATGAGTCCTTACCGCAAGGTGGAAAAGGACGAAAACGGCGTTGCCGTAGTCACCGACAGAGTTGACTATCTCACCGCCGACGAAGAAGACAGATATATAGTAGCGCAGGCAAACGAACCGCTTGACGAAAACAATCATTTCGTAAACGCGCATATCGGTTGCCGTCACCGCGATTTGATAACCCAGTACACGCCCGAAAAAATGGATTATATGGACGTGTCGCCCAAACAGCTTGTATCGGTTGCGACGGCGCTTATTCCTTTCCTTGAAAACGACGATACCAACCGTGCTTTGATGGGGTCGAACATGCAGCGTCAGGCAGTTCCCCTTATGAAGACCGAATCGGCGATAGTCGCAACGGGTATAGAGGGTGCAATCGCCCGCGACAGCGGCGTAATGGTACGCGCCAAACGCGGCGGCGTCGCCGTAGGCGTCGCTTCCGATTTGATTAAAATACGTGAAGACAGCGGTTTCATCACAGAATACAAGCTTAAAAAGTTTGAACGTTCCAACCAGGGCACCTGCTTAAACCAGCGTCCCATAATCAACACCGGCGACAGGGTTGAAGAGGGCGAAATAATTGCCGACGGTCCCGCAACCAACAACGGTGAACTTGCGCTCGGCAAAAACATACTTATAGGCTATATGGAATGGGAAGGCTATAACTACGAAGACGCTATTCTCATTTCGGAAAAGCTTGTGCAGGACGACGTGTTCACCTCTATCCATATCGAAGAACACGAAACCGAAGCGAGAGATACCAAGCTCGGCGAAGAAGAAATTACCCGCGACATTCCCAACGTGTCCGAAGACGCGCTTAAAGACCTTGACGAGGACGGCATTATCAGAATAGGCGCAGAAGTCCAGCCGGGAGATATATTGGTAGGTAAGGTAACGCCCAAGGGCGAGACTGAACTTACACCCGAAGAAAGGTTGCTCCGTGCGATATTCGGCGAAAAGGCAAGGGAAGTCAGAGATACCTCCCTTAAAGTTCCCCACGGCGAAGGCGGTATCGTCGTAGATGTAAAAGTCTTCACCCGTGAAAACAAGGACGAACTTTCGCCCGGCGTAAACAAACTTGTCCGCGTGTACATTGCGCAGAAGCGTAAGGTACAGGTCGGCGACAAAATGGCGGGACGCCACGGTAACAAGGGCGTTATTTCGCGCGTGCTTCCGCAGGCGGATATGCCTTTCCTTGCAGACGGTACGCCCTTACAGATAGTTCTTAACCCGCTCGGCGTTCCTTCCCGTATGAACATAGGTCAGGTTCTCGAAGTGCATCTCGGACTTGTCTGCAAACAGCTCGGCTGGAAGATTGCAACCCCCGTATTCGACGGCGCGACAGAGCAGGACATCAAAAAGCTTTTCCTTGAAAACAATATAATAAACCCCGAAGGCAAAGTGGACGGCAAAGTGCAGGTTTACGACGGCAGAACGGGCGAACCCTTCGAAAACAGGGTAACGGTAGGCGTACAGTATATGATTAAGCTTATCCACCTTGTCGACGATAAAATCCACGCAAGGTCGATTGGACCTTACAGCCTTGTCACACAGCAGCCCCTCGGCGGTAAAGCGCAGTTCGGCGGACAGAGATTCGGTGAAATGGAAGTCTGGGCGCTTGAAGCTTACGGCGCGGCTCATATCTTGCAGGAAATTCTTACCGTAAAATCGGACGATATAGTAGGACGTGTCAAGACTTACGAAAGCATCGTAAAGGGCAACAACATTTCCGAACCTGGCATTCCCGAAGCGTTTAAAGTTCTTTTAAAGGAACTTCAATCGCTTGCGCTCGACGTCAAGGTCCTTACCGAATCCGGCGAAGAGCTCGTCATCCGCGAACTTGACGACGATGATGATTCGATACCCAGCGCAAGGGCGCGAGAGATACAGGAAGCCGAAGCGAAAATTCCCGAAGAGGAATTCGACCTCGTCAAACACGACGACGCGGAAGAGCAAATCGATCTCGAACCTATGTCGATTTTCGATACCGACGATGAAGACGACTTCACCGGTAAGGAGCTTTTCGGCGGTGACGAAGACGATGAGGACGACGATGATTTCGGCGATAAGTTCTCGCTTTTCGACACCGACGACGATGATGAAGACAAACCGTCTGCCGATTTGTTCGACGGGGACGACGAGGAGTAAAGGGAGGTTAAAAAATGTTTGAATTAAACGATTTCAGTTCCATTAAAATCAGCGTAGCTTCCCCCGAAAAAATAAGGGAACTTTCCAAGGGCGAAGTAACCAAGCCCGAAACAATAAATTACAGAACCCAGAAACCCGAAAAGGACGGTCTGTTCTGCGAAAGAATTTTCGGACCGATGAAGGACTGGGAATGTCACTGCGGCAAATATAAGCGTATCCGCTATAAGGGCATCACCTGCGAAAAGTGCGGCGTAGAAGTTACAAAATCTAAGGTAAGAAGGGAGAGAATGGGTCATATCGAACTTGCCGCTCCCGTATCTCACATCTGGTACTTCCGCGGCGTACCTTCGAGAATAGGTCTTATGCTCGATATGTCGCCCAAGGCGCTTGAACAGGTAATTTACTTTGCGGCGTACGTAGTTATCGACCCCGGTACGGTGCCCGTACTCGAATACAAGCAGGTTATAAACGACAAAGAACTCCGCGAAATAGAAGAAAAATACGGCGACAGCGAAGTTACGGGTCTTAAAGTCGGAATGGGCGCGGAATCCATACGCGAACTTTTAATGGCGGTAGACCTTGAAAAGGAATGCGAAGAAACAAAAAAGATAATAGAGACGAGTACGGCGGCGCAGAAGCGTATTAAGGCGGTAAAGAGAATAGAAATTCTCGAATCGTTCAGAAAGAGCGGCAACCGCCCCGAATGGATGGTGCTTACCGTCCTGCCCGTGCTTCCCCCCGAACTGCGCCCTATGGTACAGCTTGACGGCGGAAGGTTTGCCTCTTCCGACCTTAACGATTTGTACCGCAGGGTAATAAACCGCAACAACCGTTTGAAGAGAATGATGGAACTCGGCGCGCCCGATATGATAGTCAAAAACGAAAAGCGTATGTTGCAGGAAGCCGTTGACGCGCTTATTGACAACGGCAGGCGCGGAAAGGCGCTTTCGGGTCCGTCCAACAGAGAGCTTAAATCTCTTTCCGGTATGCTCCGCGGTAAGCAGGGCAGATTCCGCCAGAACCTTCTCGGCAAACGTGTAGACTATTCGGGACGTTCGGTTATCGTCGTCGGTCCCGAACTTAAACTTTATCAGTGCGGTCTTCCCAAAGAAATGGCAATAGAGCTTTTCAAGCCTTTCGTAATGAAAAAGCTTGTAGAAAGCGGACAGTGCCACAATATCAAAAGCGCAAAGAGAACTGTCGAAAAGGCAAAACCTTTCGTCTGGGACGTTCTCGAACAGGTAATTAAAGAACACCCCGTTCTTTTAAACCGCGCACCCACACTGCACAGACTTTCGATACAGGCTTTCGAACCCGTATTAATCGAAGGCAGGGCAATCAAAATCCATCCGCTTGTATGTACGGCGTTCAACGCCGACTTCGACGGCGACCAGATGGCAGTTCACGTACCCCTTTCTGTAGAAGCGCAGGCGGAAGCAAGATTTTTGATGCTTTCTTCCAACAATATCTTAAAGCTGTCTGACGGTAAACCCGTTATGCAACCTGCACAGGATATGGTTCTCGGCGCATATTATCTTACTATAATAAGGCGCGAAGAGGGCAAGTTCTACCGCTGGGGCGGAGACAGATATTACGAATGTGCGGAAAGCGAAGAGGGCGCTGAAAAGTATATCCCCAACGCCTATATATCCGAAGACGAAGCGCTTATGGCTTACCAGACCAAGCTTGTGCATATGCAGGACGAAATTTACGTCCGCCGTTCGGTTGAAGTCGACGGCGAAAAAGTCACGGGCAGGGTCAAGACGACTGTCGGCAGAATTATATTCAACTCCAATATGCCGCAGGATCTCGGCTTCGTAAAGCGCGTAAATAAAGAAGATTATCTCAAATACGAAATTTCTTACGAATTCCTCGGCAATGCGGTTGCTGTCGGCAAAAAGCAGCTCGGCAGAATAGTAGACCGTTGCTTCAAGACGGGCGGCGCGCCCCGTGCGGCGGACGTTCTCGATAAAATAAAGACGCTCGGCTACAAGTATTCTACGATAGGTGCAGTCACCACTTCTGTGTTCGATATGCACATTCCCGATGCGAAAAAGGCAATCGTAGAAGATACCGAAGAAAAAGTTATAAAAATCGAAAAGAAATACCAGCGCGGTCTGTTGAGGGAAGAGGAGCGTTACAACGCGGTTATCGACGCGTGGGACGCTGCTACCGACGCGGTTACCGATGCGCTTAAAAAGTCGCTTGACAAGTTCAACCCCATCTGGATGATGGCAGACTCGGGCGCCCGCGGTTCAATCGACCAGATGAAGCAGCTTTCCGGTATGCGCGGACTTATGGTTAACCCGCAGGGTAAAAAGATAGAAGTTCCCGTTAAGTCGTGTTTCAGACAGGGACTTTCGGTTCTCGAATATTTCATTTCGTCGCACGGCGGTCGTAAAGGTCTTGCCGATACCGCGTTGAAAACCGCGGACTCGGGCTATCTTACCCGTAGGCTTGTCGACGTATCGCAGGACGTTATCGTCCGTGAAGACGACTGTATGGCGGGCAGCAAAAAGCCCCGCGGTATGGTAGTAAGGGCGATTATCGGACCCAACGGCGAAGTTATCGAAGGGCTTGAAGACAGAATACAGGGCAGATTCGTTGCCGAAGACGTACTTGACGCAAATGGCAAAGTAATCGTTCCGCAGAACGGTTACGTTACCGACGCTATTGCAAAGCAGATTGTCAACGCGGGTATAGAGCAGGTATCAATTCGTTCTATATTCAGCTGTAACTCGCGCTACGGCGTATGCGCAAAGTGCTACGGCAAGAATATGGCGACAAACACGCCTGTCCAGCCCGGTGAAGCAGTCGGCGTCATTGCGGCGCAGTCCATCGGCGAACCCGGTACACAGCTTACGATGCGTACTTTCCATACGGGCGGTATAGCGGCAACGGGCGATATTACACAGGGTCTTCCCCGTGTCGAAGAACTTTTCGAAGCGCGTAAACCCAAGGGTTGCGCAACCCTTTGCGAAGTGTCCGGCATAGTCACGGTAGACGATAAAGATAACCTTAAACACGTATACGTGCGCGACCCCGTTACAGGCGAACAGAAGAAAGAATACACCCTTCCGTTCAATGCCGAACTTCACGTCAAGACGGGCGACAGAGTGGAAGCAGGTACCGTCCTCAACACAGGTTCTGTCTATCCACAGGACATTTTAAGGGTATCGGGCGTAAGGGGCGTTCAGGACTATATTCTCGAACAGGTCCAGTCGGTTTATCGTTCGCAGGGCGTTGACATCAATGACAAGCACGTTGAAATAATCGTCCGCCAGATGCTCAGAAAAGTAAAGATAGAAAACGCAGGTTCGACAAATCTTCTCCCCGGCGAAACGGTAGATATGTTTACCGTCGAAGAAGAGAACCGCAAAGCCATCGAAAACGGCGGAGCGCCCGCTTTGCAGAAGCGCGTTCTGCTCGGCATAACCAAGGCGGCGCTGTCAACCGACTCATTCCTGTCGGCGGCTTCCTTCCAGGAGACGGCAAGAGTTCTTACCGACGCGGCAATCAAAAACAAGGTCGACCCGCTTATCGGTCTTAAAGAAAACGTCATCATCGGTAAGCTTATTCCCGCAGGTACGGGCGTCAAAGAATATAAAAATATGTCGCCGGCAATCAGCGCTAACTATGCAAGCGAAGTAAAGGCAGAAGAATAATTTCAAATTCCAGACCGTAAGGCGCACGGCGTGCGCCTTGCGCTCAGCGGGTGATCGTATGGAAAATGAAAACAAAAAAATGACGGAACTTGTCCGTCGGTTCAGAGAAGATATTCTGATTATCGAAGGCGAACGCACGCCGCTTAATTTCAAACAGGCGAACGCCGATTTGCAGAGCGTTTACGCTTTTCATTTAAGCTCGCGTGCAAATTTCAAGTCCGTAGAATATTTTCTTAAAAACCTTTACAAATCTTTCAATTTCGCCGCGGCTACCGTCAATGACGCGTTGAAAAGACATTCTATGACAAGTGAAGCCAGCCGCAATCTCGACGAGTGTCTTGAAGCTATGATAAGTTGCTGTGATAAAATTGTTACGCTTCTTTCGGCGGGCAGATAAAAACAATAAATAACCGCTTCCGACAGCAGTCGGAAGCGGTTTCGTTTACGGGAATTAGTCTTCTGTAATTTTGGGCGGGATTTCTTCCGCCTGTTTTTTTGCGTTTTTGGCTTCTACGTACGAAGTAAGCGCAAAGCTTGCAATCATACCCGCTATTCCGAGAATTACGCCTACGGTAATGTTGACGGCATCGGGTTTGAATTCGGGGAAGTTTGAATTAAACGTAATCATAATCGCCGGAATAGAGCCGAGTACGAAGCCGATAATAGCCCAATTCGTCCCGCGGGGAAATTTGTTAAGCAGCAGCTTCATAATTTTTGCAATACTGAAAAATCCGATTATAATTCCCAAAGCGAAAAGCGCAAGCACAAGCAGGGAATGCCCTAAGTCCGTTTTTAATGCAGAAATAGTGTCGAAAACGGCATTGTAGTATCCGAATATAAGAAGAAGCATAGAACCGCTTACGCCCGGTACGACAAGTGCGCAACTTGCCACCGCGCCGATAAGTATCAGCACGAAGTATCCCCAAACAGGCATATCGGACGAAAGGTCGGCATCGCCCATTCCGGGAATAAAGCAAATACCTATTACGACTGCCAAAGGCAAAAGCAGTGAAATTAAATTCAGCTTTGTAAAGCCCTTTTTAATTCCGTCCTTAATTAGCATAGGGCAGGAACCCGCCATCAGCCCGGCGAATAAGAGCACGGTGGGCAGGGGCGCATATTTTAGGGCGTATTTAAGCGGGAAGTAAGCCGCTATAAGCGCAAGTCCCGCGCCAAGCAGTACGGGCAGTAAAAACATAAAGCTGTTTTTAAAGTCCTTTCTGAGGTTGCTTATAGCGTTAATCAGTTTATCGTAAACGTTCATAAGCACCGCAAGCGTACCGCCGCTTACGCCCGGTATAATCATTGCAACGCCTATGATTGCGCCGCGCGCCATATCGGCAAAAAAGTTTTTTACTTTCATAACAGTTAAATATATTCCCGCAAAAGCACGGTAATGCGCTTAAATATAGGCGTTTATATCTATTCCCGCATTTTCAAGGCTTTCGCCTATTTCGCGGTAATACTTTTTATAGAGGCGGTAAATTCCCCTTGCACGGTCCGGCACAACGGGGAAAAGTATGTTGTTGTCGTGCGCAAGCTCTTCAAGGCGGTAACTGCCGTTGACTTTCCAAAACTTGAATATTCCCACGCTTATAGCGTCGGCGGGACAGCCGAACGAACAGCCCATACAAAGCACGCATTTCGTCCCGAATTTAAATACTCCGTTTTCAACGGTAATGTTATTTTCGGGACACGAAGCAACGCATTTTCCGCAATTTATGCACTTGTTTGCGTCAACCTTAAACAGTTTGCCGTGCGGGTGGGTAAACAGCTGTTCTATGCGCATAATAGGGGCGTACCAGGTTTTGTAAAGGGGCTGTTTTACGTTTTCGCGCTTAAAGCTTTCCAGCTCTTTACAAAACAGGTTTACGTATGCTTTGGCGTATATCCACATCTGTTTTGCCATTTCGTCGCTGTGTCTGTAAATCATATTATAAGGCATTACAACGTGCCTTTCAAGCGTCACGTCGTAACCCTTTTTGCTCATAATTTTAATGCACTTCTGCGACGAACAGTCGTTGAGATGCAGTCCTTCGCCCGAAGTTTTGAAAATGAACGCGCGTCTGTATGCCACTTTCGGCAGAGAGTTTACGAATTTAAGCACAGGCTCGGGCGCGTTGAACGCGTGTATCGGATAGCCTATGCCAACAAGGTCGAAACCTTCTGGCGAGGGGGCTTTTCCGCTCTTTGCCGAAATGCGGTAGACTGTGACGTCCGCGTTAAGATTTTGTTTTATAAGCGAAGCAACTTTAAGCGTGTTGCCCGTTCCGGAAAATACGTATAATACTACTTTCATTTTTCTTCGATAAAGTCATCCTCGTTTTCAAAAAGGGGATAAACGTCGTCAATTTCTTCCTTTGTGTGCGTGTCGAAATACACCTGCGCGTAGAACGGAATATCCTTTGCCAACGCGCCGTAACGCCACGGCTTGGGTTCACAGCACTGCGGACACCAATATCCGCCTTTAAGCACTGTATAGACCGAAGACGAAAAGGTGTGCCCGTCGCGGCACTGCCATTTTATTTTTCTGTAAATGTCCCCCGCCGCGTAACTGCTTTCAAGGCATTTTCCGCCGCGGAATGTTGCCGCTTTTTGCAAATCTTCAAAAGTAAGGCTTTCAAGCGGTTTGCTTTCGTCGTATCCGTGGTCAAGCAGGTATTTGTCTGCGTTTGAAATGTCCTTTAAAGCATTGTAATCCACTTCGCCGTTCTCGGTTTTACCTTCGCATAAAAGGGGGAAATCGTTCCAGTTTTCGCCTATGGCTTCGTATTTGGCTCTCCCGCCGAAAAAGGCTTTAAGCCTGCCTTCCTTGCCGTGCTTTGCCCAATAAGCGGGGGAGTTGGTGCTTTTAAACAGCCTTTTGAATACAAGTTTAATAAGCAACGGTTTAGGCACTATTTTTGCAAGCTTGAAATAAGAATACTTCTTCGCCATACCGTCCCAATAGTCGGTATAAGTCTGCGTGCGGAAGTGCAGTATGTTTTCAAGTTCGTCACTGTCGTAAAACCATACGCCGTGGAAATTGCGTGCAATGTTCCAGTTTGGCTTAAAAAGCTTTTTAGTGTCCGACCCCATAAGTTTAAAACCGGAGTCAAGCGTTTCAATGCCTGTAACACGGCAGGACTCTCCGCCGCCTATATTATATATTTTGTTCCAAAATCCGTCAAGTTTATTCGCGCAGTCGTATTCCACAATCTTCGCGCAAAGATTGCCGCTGTCCTTGTCCGTCACCCATTCCAGCGGACAGTTAAAGGAAGTATGGAACATAAGTCCGTCCTTTAAATTGTTGGCAAACATATACTTGTGCAAAACCGCCGTCTGTCTCAGCGATACAAACTTTTTAAGCCCGCTGTCAATGACATACCGTTCGGCTTTAAGTTTATACATAGAATAACAGTCGTAGTCGCTTGAAATTATCGGGTCGCCAACTCTGCCCCAGACGTGCGGGTAAGCGCGGTGTCCGTACATAGCAACCGTCGCAATATGCACAAAGGGTATTTAGTTGCCCATTTCAATTACGGCGTCAACAAGGTTTTTAGTGCCTAAGTAATTGCTAAGGTAAGTCCCCGTCGGGTTATGGTCTGACTTGGGCGGAATAAGTGAAGCGCAGTGGATAAGAAAGTCCGCGCCGGACAAAAGTTTTTGGCAGTCTTCGTACCTTGCCACCGTTCCGCGGAATAAAAATATCCTGTCCCTGTTCTTTTTTATAATCTTTTTTATGAATGAAGGAATTTTCTTTTCCTCTTCGTAAATTATACATCTGACGCTTAAATTTTCGGGCGACTGCATAAGGCTTGAAAGTACTTCCCCGCCCATAGCGCCGGTAACGCCCGTAAGCGCAATAACTTTTTTCTGTGGCATAACAGCATTTTATCATATTTTTATATGACATGTCAAATACCGATGTATAATTTTTCGGCGGTAAGTTAATAAATTTTACGGAGGTAATTACTATGACAGAACTTACGTCAAAAGAACTTGAACTAATTTCCGACGCGCTTACGGCGGAAGGACTTTTATGCAAAAAGGCAAGGGCTTATTCCAAAACCCTTACGGACGCCGACCTTGCTTCCGCGCTTGAAAGAATTGCGGACGAACACGAACAGAGATATAACTCTCTGCTGAACCTGATAGGAGGATGCTGATATGAAAATTACTAAAATGGATTGCACGCTTAACGAAAAAGATACCTTGCAGGATATGCTTGAAAGCGAAAAACAGCTTATGGAACTTTACACCGTCGCGCTTTTCGAAGGCAGTACAAAAACGGTAAGAAAAAACTTTTCCACCAATCTTTTGGGCGTTGCCGAAAACCAGTTCGGCTTATTCACGCAAATGCAGTCCCGCGGGTATTACGAGCCCCAGCCTGCAAAAAAGGCAATGATTGACCAGGCAAACTGCACATACAAAAAACAGAAAAGCCAGCTTAAAGCAAAGTAAATTTATTGTTAAGCACACGTAAAAAAAAGCAGTCCGTAAAGACTGCTTTTTTATGTGTGAAGTACACAGCGTAAAAATTATTATCCCAAGCAAAAAACTGTTTTTTATTTTAACAACCATAGTAAAAAAACTCCTGCTCATATTGTAGCACACGATAATTCAAAATGCAATCAAATAGACTGTTGTATACTGCTAAAATATACTGTTAATTCAAAATGTTATTTAAAGTATGGGTTTAGGTTATAATTTACCTAATCTATATATAGGCAGGTTATTTATGAATACGAATGATGTCGTAGCAAAAAGAATAAAACAGTTAACAGACGAACGAAATATGACATTATATAAACTCGAACAAAAGTCTTGTGTTTACAACGGTGCTATGAACAGAATTATGACAGGCAAAAATAAAGGGATAACTCTTGCTACTATTTATAAAATTGCACGCGGTTTTGATATGACCGTGAGCCAATTTTTAGATGACGAAATGTTTAATTCGGACGATATAGAAGTCGAATAATTTTTGAGTAAAAAAAACAAATGGCGGCGATTTTTTAAATCGCCGCCATTTAAACGTCTTTAATATTTTATTGCAAAAAGTTTTTCAATAAGTTTGTATCCGTCGGGTACGTACTCGCCCGTCGCCGCAGCCTGCGCTTCGGTATAGCGTACGGCTCCGTTTGATATATTTTTCGTGTTTGTGTACAGAAGATAGGGTACGGGTTCGGACACGTGCGTCTTAATTGCGCAGGGGGTGGGGTGGTCGGGGCAGATAAGCATTGCAAACTTTTCACCCGCATTTTCAAGCCTTTCGGCGACTATTCCCGCAACTTTGTCAACCTGTTCTATCGAATATACTTTGTGTTTGAAATCGCCGTGATGTCCGCACTCGTCGGGGGCTTCCATATGGATATATACAAAGTCAAGCCCGCCCAAAAGCTCGTCTGCGGCGGCGTTTGCTTTTCCCGTGAAATTTGTGTCGTAATTTCCCGTAATGCCGTCGACTTCTATAATTTTCATTCCCGCAAGCATACCTATGCCCATAACAAGGTCGACTGCCGAAATAATTCCGCCTTTCAGTCCGCGTTTTTTCTTGAAATCAGCAAGCGCGGGTTTGGTACCTTCGCCCCACAGCCATATGCTGTTGGCGGGTTTTTTGCCTTCCTTAATTCTTTTAAGGTTTACGGGGTGGTTTTTAAGCAGTTCGTAACTTGCTTTCATCATATCAAGGTAAATTTCCCCGCAGGGACCTTTCGGAAGCCTGTCGGTTATTTTTTTGTCGGAAATATCGTGCGGAGGGGTAAGGGTATGACCGGTAACGCCGTTGTCCGCTACAAGGCAATGGCGGTAAGATATGCCCGCGTACAGTTTGAATTTTTCGCCGTCAAACTTTTCTTTAAGGCTGTCTATAAGCTGTTGCGCTTCCGCAGTGGTAATTTCCCCCGCGGAGTAATCAAGCATAGTTTTCTCTTCATACGGTTCTTCGTCCGAAAGGGTGACTAAGTTGCATCTCAGCGTAACGTCCGTGGGCTTTAACTTAATTCCCATAGATACTGCTTCGAGTGGAGAGCGTCCCGTATAGAACAAATTCGGGTCGAAGCCGAGTACCGACATATTCGCCACGTCCGACCCCGGTTTGAAACCTTCGGGTACGGTCTTGCAAAGTCCGGCTTCCGAAAGGGGCGCAAATTTGTCGAAGTTAGGTGTTGCCGCCGCTTCGAGACAAGTTTTGCCGCCAAGCCCGTCTATTTTCCAGTCGCACATTCCGTCGCCCAATATTACTGCATATTTCATTATATAACCTCGTTTTAAAAATTTGTAAACTTTTAAATAAATTTATTTTTATAATTGCCAACAAATAGGTTTTTTGCCGTGTTGCACCAAATACTCGTTGGTTTTTGAAAAATGTTTACAGCCGAAAAAGCCGTTGTATGCAGAAAGGGGAGAAGGGTGCGCGCATTGCAGAATCAGATGTTTGCTTTGGTCAATAAGCGGCGCTTTGCTTCTTGCATTTCCGCCCCAGAGTATAAACACGTTGTTTTGCGTTCTGTCGGAAATAAGCTTTATAACGCTGTCGGTAAACCACGCCCAGCCGCATTTGGAATGGGAATTTGCAAGATGTTCCCTTACGGAAAGAGTGGTGTTCAAAAGCAGCACGCCCTCTTCTGCCCACTTTGTCAAATCTCCGCAGTCGGGTTGGGTAATTCCCAAATCTTCGTGCATTTCTTTGAAGATGTTTTTCAGCGAGGGGGGAAGCTCGACCCCTTTTTTAACCGAAAAACACAGACCGTGCGCCTGTTTGGGTTCGTGATAGGGGTCCTGTCCTAAAATTACCGCCTTTAATTTGTTAAGCGGGGTAAACCTGAAACAGTTGTACAAATCGTACATATCGGGATACACGACGTAGTGGGTGTATTCGTATTTCAAAAATTCGCGTATTTTTAAATATCTTTCGTCCGCAAACAAACCTTCAAGCAGTTCGTCCCAGCCGCCGCCCAAAGGCTTCATAACAGTTCACCGTACCTTTTGCATTCTTTAATTGCATCTTTTAAATCGTGTTCGAGATAATTTCCGCATTCTTCGCGCTTGTTGCCGGGTATTTCGGTAAAGCTTTCGGCAATCGCAAAACTCTTCTTTAAAAGTTTTTTAACTTCGTCATAATTTAAATTGACGGTAAGCAGATAAAACCCCGTCCTGCACCCCATAGGTCCGAAGTAGATTATATCGTCCTTGCTTTCCGAATTGCGCAGTATGGTGGCTATTAAGTGTTCTACCGTATGCAACGCTTTCGGCGAAATGTAATCGCCTGCATTCGGTTTTTTAAAGCGCAAGTCCCAGGTAGTCACTCCGTGCGACTTTCCGCATTCGTGCAGACCTACTTCGAGGGTATCGTGGTTTTTCGAAAACGAAGGTATTCTTTCCATAATTTTATCCCAATATTTTTTCAAGCGAACGTTCAAGCGTTTTAAAGCACAGCGAAAGGTTGCGTTTAAACTGTTCTGTCGTGCTTCCGCTTCCCGCAAGGTCGGAAATAATTTTGACCGAACGGCATTTAACGTTTGCGTGCATACACACCTGTGCAACCGCTCCGCCTTCCATATCGCGTATGTCGGCTTCAAGCGTGTCGGTCAAAAGGCGGTAATCGCTTTGGCTGTCGTTAAACCTGTCGCCCGTTGCAAGTCGTTTTGTAGGGAACGCGCCCGTAACGGATAGGGGGAGGTAGTTTTCTTTACACTCGTCAAGCGTGCCTATCGGCGTGCCGTTTAACTGCGTCAGGTCGAAATCGTACTGCACCGCGTGCGAAATTTCATAAATTCCGCCGACTTCAAGGGTACTGTTAAGTCCGCCCGCAACCCCGACGTTTATAATTTCTTCCGCGCCGAGTTCGTCTACGGCAATCTGCGTTCCGCAGGCGGCGTTTACTTTGCCTACCCCGCATACGACTATGCTGACTTTCTGTCCGAAAAGTCTGCCCGTCAGTATGCGCTTACCGCAAAAGATTATGTTGCGTTCGGCTTTCATTGCCCTTATGATTGGTTCGGCTTCGTTCTCCATTGCAATTACAAAACATTTCATAACTGATATTTTAGCAGATACCGCATTTTTTGTCAATGCAAACGCATATTATGCAGCCACCGTCCGTAAAATTATAAAAACGGCAGTCGGCTGGTTTTCCGCCGTCGTATAAAACACCGTTCACGTATTTAAGTTTGTCAAGCTTGTGTGCAAGCGTCGCCCCCGACATTTTGATATATGCTTCGCGTACTACCCAGTGCTTCAAAAAATCCGTAAGGCAGGTAATTTCAGCCCGTTCTTCGGGACTGAACCGCGAAAGGAGAGCGGAATATTTTCTGTCTTCTATGACTTCCATATCCACGCCGACGGGGTTTGCGTCAACGGCTATAACGCTCTTTCCTCGGCTGTGAGAAATTGAAAAATAGAGGGGGTTGCCCTCTATATACGGTTTGCCGTTTTCCGTCCGCGCAATTTTATAAGTTCCGCAGATATACTTCGGCAGAATTTCATTAAGTTTTTCGTAAGCGTCGCCGTCGGTAAAATACAGTTCAAACATTTTATAACATCAGCGATTCAACGTATTCAATCTGTTCTTTGGTAGCAAGGTTGTTTGTAAACGCGCAGGCGCTTCCTGCGGCAGTTGCAAAGTTGAGTGCGGAAAAATAGTTACCGGACTTAATATATTCGTGTATGAAGCCGGCAATCATAGAATCTCCCGCCCCGACAGAGTTTACAAGCTGTCCGCGCGCGGCGCGTACGTACAGCGACTGTTGCGTCTCCGTTACCATTACCGCGCCAGAGCTTCCCATAGACACTATGACGTTGCGCGCGCCCGCGTCCTGCAACTTTCTTGCACAGGCGTAAATACCTTCAAGGTCGGGTATGGTGTTAAGATTGAATATCTCGCACATTTCGTAAATATTCGGCTTAATCAAAAATGGCTTGCATTTAAGCGTTTCGGTAAGAAGTTTTCCGCACGCGTCGACAACAACGTTTATGCCCTGCGTATCTTTAAGTTTTTTGATTAGGTTATAATACGTCTTGTCGGATAGACCTGCGGGTATGCTTCCGCTGACGGTAAGCCAGTCGTCTTTATCTAAAAGTGCTATAAGCTTTTTTATGAGATTGTTTACGTCGCTTTGCGTAACGTTTGCGCCCCTGCCGTTAATGTCCGTTTCGTTGTTGCTCTTAATTTTAACGTTAATTCTGCTCTGCCCCGCAACCTCAATAAAGTCGTGGTTAAGCCCAAGCGCAGTGGCGCGCTCTTTTATAACGTTGCCCGTAAACCCCGCAACAAATCCAAGCGCAAGAGTACTGTCGCCGAGTTCGTTTAAGGCAAGCGACACGTTAAGTCCTTTACCGCCTATGGCAAGGCGTTCGGAGACGGTACGGTTGACAACTCCGCTTTTAAGGTTATTCACTTGCACATAATAATCCAGCGACGGATTAAACGTTACGGTGTAAATCATATTCAAGATTACTTTAAAACATTTGCGCCGAAATGTCAATAAAAAACAAATTTAAACGCTTGATTTTTTTACCGCAAAGCGTATATAATTATATAAGCGTATTAAATACGCGTTCGGGCGAGTTTCAGATTCGATTGCAGGCGGAGAATAGGAAAAGCATACCAAAGGCTCGGCTTTGTAAAAACGGAACTTAAATTTAAATGCAGAATCCAACGATTCAAAAGTTATCGCTTTCCCCGCTAACCGCGCGGCAAGCTTAGCTTGCGCAGCGTAACTTACGCTGTCCGTCGTCTGCCGTTCACCGTTGGCGGCAATACGGCGTTAATTTAACGGTTAACTTTGCGGTCGGTTTTACCGCCCTTACCGCATCGTAATCAGGCGGTATGCTTTTGCAAAAGCCCGTGCGTCGGCATTTGCAAAAAAAGATTTATAGGCGTACTAAGTATGTAGAAAGCTTAAACTAAACATGCAAGACTCGGGTGCAAGTCCCGACTCGTCCACCAAGACGCCGCCGTACAAAAGTACGGCGGCGTCTTGGTGATAAAAGAAGGCGGGAAGCGTTTTGGTAACAAAACGCCCCGTCGTACTGAAGCCCGATAGGGCTTACTCGTCCACCAAATACCGTACCGCGCACGGAAAGTGCGCGGTACGGTATTTTTATGAACGAAATTCGGGGCTTGCGGGGAGGGAAGCTGTCGTAACTAAATAATTGAATATAATTCCAGTATATGGAATACTGTTCTATTAGCCAAACTTAATAAACAGTTATAATAAAGTTATGGAATTAAAAGATGTCGGGCTCAGAGTGGCAAGTGTAAGAATAAATGCAAATATGTCCGCTTATGAGTTAAGTTTAAAAATCGGAAAAGACGCAAGCTATATCCATAAACTTGAAAACGGAAAAGCCAATGCAACCTTGAAAACTATTTTTAAGATTTGCGAAGTTTTGCAAATAGAACCCGCCGAATTGTTCAAGTCAAAATAAATTTTAAAACCTGTCCGAAATTTATCGGACGGGTTTTAAAATACGTGTCAGACATAAGCGGCAAAGCGCGGATATTTAAAGTCAGTTCAAATTTTACATTTATATTAATATTTGCACCTTACTTCCCGTACGGGTAAGTTACTGATTTTATTATAAATATTGACAAATCGGCGTAAGCGTGTTATAGTCTTAATAACAAAAGGTAAAAACTACCAAGAAAAAGGGTGGATTATGGAGATATTCGCAAAAATATCGGAAGTGTTCGATATAATCGTAAACTATCTTATACTCGTCGTAGAATTTATAGGTATAGTAATACTTATGTATGCTATAGTGTCGGCTGTAATAGGGTTGTGCAAACGCCAGTCGCACACAAGGCTTAAACTTGCCGAAGGCATAGCCCTTGCGCTTGAATTTAAAATGGGCGGGGAGCTATTGCGTACGGTAATAGTCCGCGAATGGAACGAACTTTTAATACTCGGCGCAATAATACTTCTGCGCGCCGCCCTCACTTTCCTTATACAGTGGGAAATCAAGATAGAACGCAAAAACGGCAATTTAACCGATTTGCAGTTGCACGATTTGAAAATGCCGCTTACCAACGATTTAAAGTCCGAAAAAAATAAAGACAAAGACGGCTGATAATCGTTGACAAAGTTTTTTGATTGTTGTATAATCACTCAAAATCAAACAGGTCATCGGAGGACCGCCCGTCGCAACGGGCGAACGGAAGTTCACGGTCGATAAGGTGTCGGGTGCGCTCGGTTATTTACATAATCGGGCTTTATTTTTTTAAAGGAGATGTCAATGAGAAAGATAATAACCGTAAGCCGTGAGTTCGGAAGCGGCGGACGCGAGCTGGGTAAACGGCTTTCGGATATTCTGGGAATAGAGTACGTCGACGGAGAGATAGCGTCGGAGCTTGCAAAACTTACCAATCTAGACGGTGATTATATAGGCAAACAACTCGAAAACGGAATTTGCGGGTTTCAGCCCGTCTATGCCCGTTCGTTTTCACGGGTATCGCAGTCAAGCGGTACGGCAATGCTTCTTGCAAGCCAGCATAAGGTAATTAAGGAGATTGCCGCCAAAAAGGACTGTATAATCGTGGGAAGGGGAGCGGACGCGGTGCTTGCCGGACTGAATCCTTTCAAAATTTTCGTCTATGCGGATATGCCTTCTAAAATTATGCGTTGCAGGTCAAGGTGCGCGGACGGCGAAAATCCTTCCGACCGGGAACTCGAACGCAAGATAAAGGAGATAGACAAAGCGCGGAAAACAACCCACGGCGTATACTCTACGCGCGTCTGGGGCGATAAAGAGGGTTACGATTTGTGCATAAACACTACGGAGGTAGTTATCGGGGAGATTGCTCCGCTTGTCGCGGAATACGCACGCACGTTTTTTAAGAACAATTAGTTATGGCAATTCATATTTCGGAACATTTCACTTTTAAAAAATTATTCAAATTCGTACTGCCGTCGGTATTTATGATGGTGGTAACTTCGGTTTACGTCGTCGTAGACGGACTTTTCGTATCAAACTTCGTCGGTAAAACGCCTTTTGCGGCGTTAATTCTTATTTCGCCGTTTATAATGATATTAGGCGGAATGGGCTTTATGATAGGAACGGGCGGAACTGCGCTCGTGTCCAAAGTAATGGGAGAAAACGACGAAGAAAGGGCAAAGCGATATTTCACGATGTTAATAATCTTCGCCGTGATTTTGGGACTTGTGCTGACTGCGGCAGGTATAGGTTTAATGCGCCCGATGGCGCGTCTTTTGGGCGCCGACGACGATATGATAGAGTACTGCGTGTTGTACGGCAGGATATGCGTAAGTTTTTGCACGTTTTATATGTTGCAAAACATTTTTCAAAGTTTTCTTGCCGCGGCGGGCAAACCCAAGTTGGGACTTATAGTTACGCTTATCGCAGGCGGCGCCAATGCCGCGCTTGACGCTGTTTTTATTGTGGCGTTTAAATGGGGAATAGCGGGCGCGGCTGCCGCCACCGGAATAGGTCAGGTGTTGGGCGGCGTTATTCCGCTTATATATTTTGCAAGAAAAAACGGCAGTCTTTTAAAATTTACCAAAACCAAAATTGAGATAAAACCAATACTCAAAGCCTGCGCAAACGGCTCTTCGGAATTTCTTACCAACGTCGCGTCGTCGGTTGTCGGTATGCTGTACAACTTACAGCTTATGAAATTTCTCGGCGAAGACGGCGTGTCGGCGTACGGCGTTTTAATGTACGTATCCTTTATATTCATTGCCATAGAAATTGGCTACTCGATAGGTTGCGCGCCCATTATAGGTTACAACTACGGGGCGGAAAACCACGCCGAACTTAAAAATATGTTTAAAAAGAGTATGATAATTATGTGCGCGACGGGCGTAGCGCTTTCGGCTTTGGCGCAGGCGCTTGCAATTCCGCTTGCTATGCTTTTCGTCGGCTATGACAAGGCGCTGTACGAACTTACGGTTTACGCGTTCAGAATATTCTCGTTCGGCTTCATTTTCTCGGGCGTCGGCATATTCTCTTCGGGCTTCTTTACCGCGTTGAATAACGGGTTTATATCGGCTTTATTGTCATTTATGCGTTCTCTTGTATTTCAGGTTGCGTTCGTGTTCGCTATGCCCGCTATTTTAGACGTCGACGGAATTTGGTACGCTATGCTTGCAACCGAAATATGCGCTTTTATAACCGCAGTTACCGTATTTATCATTTTCCGCAAAAAGTATCATTACGCTTGAAAAAATACGCTTGCCGTGGTAAAATAATTTAAAAAGCAATTCAAGGTGGAAATTATGTCACAGCTTATAATCGGTTATTGCCCTGTCTGCGGCGGTGAAATTTTACACGACGTTCAGCGGGAAGAAGACTACGAAATTTGCGGTCTTTGCGGGACAAAGTCATCTGTTGCAAGCCTTAAAGAAAAACCGTCTGCAACCGTCAATGCACAGACGTTTTATGCTGGCGGTGCGGAAAGCGCGCTTGCGTACGTAACGGGATATTTCGACAGTTACGATTGGGACGGGTTTATGGACTCTGCCGAACTCAGCGTGGGCGAAGCCGACGAAATAGCGGGCAACATACTTATGACCTGCGCCGCAAACCCTGCCGCATGGGAGCTGGCTTTCACAGCCGTATACTATCCGCTCTGCAAAAAAATCAACGGACTTAAAAAAATCGAAGAAAAGTTTTTGTCTGAATACGTAATACGCGACGCTCTGGAAGAAAGTCTTTCGGTATTTGCGCTGTATTCGGCAGTGGTAAATAAAATTGCCGCGGGCAAGGAGCATTTAACCGCAAAACTCACTTCGTACTTGAATAACCATAAAAAATACAACGGCGCGCCTTCGGTTACGGCGCATATGAAAAGCAGACTCGAAGCGCTTTGCGCCAGCCTTGAAACTTTTCGCCCGATCAACAGCCATAAGGAACTTGCGGGATTTCCGCACGCCGAGTTCGAAAAACAGAGAAGAATAGCCGAAAGGCTTTCCGTACGTTCGGTTGACGTCGAAGCAGTGTATAACGAAGCCGTAGCCGAATATAATTCAGGCATAAACGCCCGACACGCTCTCACGTCGTTCAAAGCCGCGTCGGGATATAAAGAGGCGGACGAATACGCGCGCAGGATTGACGGCTGGACGGAACTTTCCGTCGAAGGCGGAAGCCTTATAAAACTCGGCAAAAAGTACTATTTTGCAGGCGGTCAGCCGGATACGGGAATGGACGTATATCCGATAAACGATAATAAAATTTCAACCGAACCCTGCATAAGCGGAGTGACGCGCATACTCGCGCATTTCGGCGGAAATATGTTCTATATCAAAAACGGCGGAAGCGTGTGCGTTTTCGACAGTCAGGCAAACCCTGCCGACGCGGAAACGGTAATCGTAAGCGCAAGCCGGTCGGCTTTCGAATTCATCGAAGACGCGGACGGTAAAATCCTTCAGTCGGACAACAAGCTTTTTTTCAAAAGAAAGCTTAACCCCGTGGCGGAAGATACGGGTAAAAAGGGGCGTTCAGCCAAAAAGTCCGCGCCCGTTGACGCAAATAAAAACGTTTGGTCGCTTTCGGCAGTCAGCCTTACGAACAATAAGCTTGAAATGCTTATATCCGAAATGGTCGACGTCTGCAAAATTGCGGGCAACGATATTTTCTTCAATAAAATTTCGTATGAAAACGGCGTTGAAAAGGAAGAGTTTTTGGTTTACAACCTGTCTTCGCGTGAGCTTAGGTTTGTCTTTACGGAAGCGACGCATATTATCGGCGTGACGGACGGACGCGTTATTTATGAGGTTCCCGCCCCCAACGAATACAATATAAACCTGTTTTCGCGCGATTTGCGCACACGCGCAACGGTAAAACTTGCCTCCAACGTCTGCGGATATTACGACTCGATAGACGGCAGGGTGTATTATTTTGTCGGCAATGAAGAACATAAAGCGCTTTATTCGGTAAACGCCGACGGTACGGACGTAAAAGAAGTTGTAAGCAGGGCGGAATATCTGTTTGAAACCGTTGCGGTCAGCTGCGGCAATATTTACGCCGTAATAGGGGAAGAAGACGGGCTTAACAATGCGCTTGTAAAAATAAATGCCGAAAGCGGAAAGGTCAAAGCGGTATGTCCGCATTTCAAACGCCTTATCAGTCTTTCCTGCGGGTGTGTTTTCTATGAAGACGCAAAAGGCGGTTTATGCTTTATCCGCGAGGACGCAAGCGGTTACAAGAAGATTGCCGACAGACTTGAAGGTTTTGCTTCTGTCACGCGGGACGGCGTGTATCTTTTGTGCGGCGAAACGGTGGGGAAGAACGAAGACGGTACTGTAATTTCGAAAAGTCTTTACAGGATAAATTACGACGGAAGCGGGCTTGTCAAAGTAGCGTTCGACGTTGCGTACGCTGTTAAGGACGGCGACGGCATTTACGTCTATTCACCCGAGAGATTGAAATATTCGCTTTCCGTACCCGTTGATAAGGACAATTATGAAACGAGCGTAGGGACGGCGGTCGTAAACACGATTTCGCTGTACGATACGGTAAGCGGAACGTTTACCGAAATCGCTTCTTTCGGCGGGCTTCCTTCGCCCGAACAGTACGTTTTCAAAAAGGGGAAGTTCGGCAAGTCGGTCGTAAGACAGTCGGTTGTGACAAGGCTCGAAAACTGATTTCCTTTTATTTCCGCATCTTCCAAAAATACCGCTGTTGACATATTATATAATCAGTTATATAATTTAATTGCAACGGCAATTCAAGAGGATAAGATGAAAATTTGCATATTCGGCGCGGCAAGCGCGCATATTGACGATAATTATATTAAAGCAGTGGAACGGTTGGGCAAGAGTCTTGCCCTTCGCGGTCACTCGCTTGTGTTCGGCGCGGGCGGAACGGGGCTTATGGGCGCCGCCGCACGCGGATTTAAGGCGGGCGGAGGGCATATCCACGGCGTTATTCCCAACTTTTTCAGAGAGGAATGCGTGGAGGTTATTTACGACGGCTGCGACAAAATTACTTACACAAAAACTATGGCGGAGCGCAAGTCGGTAATGGAAGACCTGGCCGACGCGTTCATTATAACCCCGGGCGGGATAGGGACATTTGAAGAATTTTTCGAAGTGCTTACCTTAAAACAGCTCGGGCGGCACGGCAAGGCTATGGCGGTGTTCAACATAGACGGCTATTACGACGATTTGGAAAAGTTTATGCAGACGGTTGCAGACAAAAAGTTTATTACTTTCAAGTGCAGCCAAATGTACCAATGCTTTACCGACGAGTGTAAAATGATTGACTATATTGAAAATTACGGCGGTCAGACTACGCCGTGGCAAAAACTTAAAATCGGTGACTGAATGATTAACGTGGCGTTCGTATGTTTGGGTAATATCTGCCGTTCGCCTATGGCGGAGCTTATTTTTAAAAATATGGTAAAGGAGCGGGGGCTTTCTTCAAGCTTCCGCATTACCTCGTTCGGGACGTCGGACTGCGAAGAAGGCAATCCTATTTACCCGCCCGCAAAAAAGACGCTTATAATGCACGGTATTGCGGGCAATCATACCGCCGTACAGCTGACCTTAAAGGATATTAAAAACAACGATTATATTCTCGTTATGGACGGCAGCAACCTTTTCGACGTTCTGCGCATAACCGACGGCGGGTACGACGAAAAAATTTTTAAACTGTGTTCGTTTACCGACAACGTGCGTGATGTCGCAGACCCGTGGTACACCCGTGACTTCGAAAGGGCGTTTTACGATATAGAAGACGGCTGTAAGGGCTTTTTGGAATTTTTGCTTAAAGAAAAAGCCGAAGCCTTTAAGTACGATAAGTATAACTGAACGTACAAAACGTAATTTTCAACTCAACCGAAAAACGCCGCCGCATCTTTATGATGCGGCGGCGTTTAAAAATTCAATTAATTTCTCTGGAAAATCGTTCTGCCCTTGGGCTGGGTTGCGGCTGTCTTTGCGTGTGCAAGTCTGTCTTTGCCCGTAAAGAACAGGGCTATCGTTCCGGGGCCCACGTGCGAACCCGTGCATAGGTCGTAATACTCTATTACAATATCTTTCGCGCCCAAAGCTTTAAGTCTTTCGGCAAGCTCGTTGGCTTCGTCTTCGCAGTCGCAGTGAGTTATCGCTATTGTCTGCGCTTCGGGGTTTATGACGTTTTCCGTAAACGCCTTTAAAAGCGCGTCAATAGACTTCTTTCTTCCGCGTTCCTTTGCGTAAACGGCAAGGGTGGCGGGGGAACCGCCGTCGGCTTTAAGCATAGGCTTTATGTTTAGAATTGTTCCCGCAACGGCGACAATCGTTGAAACTCTTCCGCTCTTTCTAAGATATTTCAAATCGTTTACGGTCACATAAGAATTTATTTTATAGCGGTTGTCTTCCGCCCATTTTGCGCAAACTTCGGCGCTTTCGCCCATATCTCTCAAATGCGCCACGCCAAGCGCAAGCATACCTTCGCCGAGAGAAGCGTTACAGCTGTCTATGACGTAAATTCCGCGGTCGGGATATTTTTCTTTAAGCGCCGCCTGTGCCTTTAACGCCTGCGCGTACGTTCCGCTAAGACCCTGGGTAATGGTGATAAGCAGTACGTCCCTGCCGCTTTCAAGCGAAGGCGTCATTGCTTCGGTAAAGTCCGCTTCGCATACAAGCGACGTCTTTATGTCCGCGCCCTGCCTCAGCTGTTCGTAATATTCCTTTGCGATTTTTTTGAAAGGTATTGAACTGTCATAGCACTTTTTAATCTGTCCGTTGACGGAATAGGTAAAGGAAATTACTTTAATTCCCGTCGACGCAACCATTTCGTCGGTCAGATTTGCCGCCGAATCGACGTAAATATCAAACGTATTATTCATTATAGAACTCCCCCCGCCGCATTTTGTTTTGTACGGCGTTTAAGCATAATATTTTTTTGTTTTAATTCCATACTTATATTATCAACCTTCGCGCATAAAATACAACATAATTTGCATAAAAAGATCTCCACGTTTTCAAATCGTGCCTATACTGCTTGGTAAAGCGACTCTACCGTTAAAATTTCACACTCTACTCACAGTAGAGTTGCTGTTTTTGCTTGAATTTTTACAGTGGATATGATAAAATAGCCTTATGGACGAGTTGAAGGAAATAATAGCGAAAAATCTTACCGAGCTGAGAACCTGTGCGCACCTTACGCAGTTACAGCTTGCGGAGATGTTAAACTATTCCGATAAAGCCGTTTCCAAGTGGGAGCGGGGGGAAGCGATACCCGATATACGCGTATTGAAAAAGCTTGCCGATATCTACAATATAACAGTTGACGATATTATAACCGACGACGCCGGCAAGAAAGCCAAACCCAAACTCAACATCGGGAAAAAACGTTTGCTTGTAACTCTTCTTTCGGTGGGGCTTGTGTTCTTTATCGCAACCGTGGTATTTATGATTTTGTTTTTCGTCAAAACCACCGAAAGTTACGCATATCTGTCTTTCGTGTTTGCGCCGTTCGCCTGTTCGGTGCTTTTAATTGTGTTTTCCGCGAAGTGGGGCAACTGGATTACAAACATTATAGCCTGTTCGCTTGCGGTGTGGTCTGCGGCGGTGATATTTCATATTTTCGTCGCGGCGTTTACGGATTTCAACAAAATATATTTCATCTATATCGTCGCCGCGGTTTTCGAAATTTTAATCGTGCTGTGGTTTACTTTAAGAAAGCTTGCGCTATTTCCCTTTAAACGAAAAGATAAATAGGAGAATATTATGGATATGAAAAAACTTGCCGCCGCGCTCATTCCCGACGGCGACCTGCTTCCGGTGGAAGAATACGAAAAAATTTATCCCGAACGCACCCGCGCTCCGAAAGCCGAAGTTACACGTCTTGCGCCGTCGCCCACGGGCTTTATACATCTCGGCAACCTCTATTCCGCGCTTGCCGACGAACGTTGCGCCCACACTACGGGCGGGATATTCTATCTGAGGATAGAGGACACCGACGAAAAGCGCAGGGTTGACGGAGCCGTCGAAAGCGTAATACGCTCGCTTAAATATTTCGGTATAGACTTTGACGAAGGAGCCGAAATAGACAGTCCGTTAAACGTCTACGGGCCTTATTACCAGCGAAGGCGCGCCAAGATATACCGCGCGTTCGTAAAGGATTTGATTGAACGCGGGCTTGCGTATCCCTGCTTTTGCGGCGAAGACGAACTTAACGCCGTACGCGAAGCGCAGACTGCCGAAAAGAAGACTACGGGTTATTACGGCGAATACGCGAAGTGCAGAAATCTTTCCGAAGAAGAAATTTACAATAATCTTGCCGCAGGCAAGCCCTACGTAATACGCCTTAAATCGCAGGGCAGTATAGAAAATAAAATACTTTTCCGCGATGCGATAAAGGGCGAAGTTACCGTTACGGAAAACGACCAGGACGTGGTAATTTTGAAGTCTGACGGTATTCCGACCTACCATTTCGCGCACGCCATAGACGACCATTTTATGCGCACTACGCTTGTAATACGCGGCGAAGAATGGCTGTCGAGTCTGCCCGTCCATCTCGAACTGCACAAAGTTCTCGGCTTTAAGCCGCCCCGTTACGCGCACACGTCGTCGCTTATGAAAATGGACGGCGGTACAAAGCGCAAACTCTCCAAGCGCAAGGATCCGGAACTTTCTTTGGACTATTACAGAAAAGACGGATATTATCCCGTGGCGGTCGTAAAATATCTTATGACCCTTCTAAATTCCGATTTCGAAGAGTGGTCGCTCAAAAATCCGGAAGCCGACTGGCGTTCGTTTAAATTCCGTATAGAAAAAATGAGCCGCAGCGGTGCGCTTTTCGATTTGGATAAGCTTAACGACGTGTCCAAAACGGAAATTTCAAAGCTTTCAGCGGAAGGCTGTTATGAATTTTTAAAGGGCTGGGTCGACGAATTCGGTACGGACGCCGACAGGGCGCATTTTGCCGACAGGCAATATATAACCCAAATACTCGCACTTATAATGGGCGTCGGGGGAAAGAAGCGCAGAAAGGATATAGAACGCGCCGCGCAGGGCGTAAGACTTATAGATTATTTCTTTGACGACACTTTCTCGCCCGAATACGCTTACAGATTCGGCAAGGATACCGTAAACGCCGTTTTGGACGCGTTTATAAAGGTTTACGACCCCGCAGACGACAATTCGGCGTGGTTTGCGAAAGTCAAGGCAATAGCCCCCGAGGTAGGGTTTGCGGCGGAGATGAGCGACTTCAAAGCCAATCCCGAAAATTATAAGGGCAACGTGTCGGACGTTGCGGAAATTCTGCGCATCGCCGTAACGGGTATGCCTAACTCTCCGGACCTATGCACGATAATGCGCATACTCGGCAAAGACCGCACGCTTGCGCGTCTCGAAGCGGGTAAAATTTAAACGATAAATTCCTTATACGAGGTAATATATGTTACAACTGAAAGACATTACAAAAGATTATCAGGTTGCGGGGGAAGCCGTACACGCTTTAAAGGGTGTAAGTTTAAACTTCCGTAAAAACGAATTCGTGTCAATACTCGGTGCATCGGGTTGCGGCAAGACTACGCTTTTAAACATTATCGGCGGACTTGACAAGTACACTTCCGGCGACCTTATAATCAACGGTGTAAGCACCAAAAAGTTCAACGACAGGGACTGGGATACATACAGAAACCATTCCATAGGCTTTATCTTCCAAAGTTATCATCTCATTCCCCACCAGACTATTTTGCAGAACGTCGAGCTTGCGCTTACCATTTCGGGCGTAAGCAAGGAAGAACGCCGCCGCCGCGCCGAAGAAGCGCTTGACAAAGTGGGGCTTAAAGACAAGATACATAACCGCCCCAACCAGCTTTCGGGCGGTCAGGCGCAAAGGGTGGCAATTGCGCGCGCACTCATCAACGACCCCGAAATAGTGCTTGCGGACGAACCGACGGGCGCGCTCGATTCCAAGACCAGCATCCAGATTATGGATCTGTTAAAAGAAATTTCGAAAGACAGACTTGTAATTATGGTAACGCACAACCCCGAGCTTGCCGAACAGTATTCGACGAGAATAATAAGGCTTCTGGACGGACTTGTAACCGACGACAGTATGCCTTACGACGGTAACGAAAAAACTGAAAGCGTACAGCTTGCGGAGGAAGAGAGCAAGACCAACAAGGGCAGGAAGAAAAAGTCTTCTATGTCTATCGGAATGGCGTTTATGCTGTCGCTTAAAAACCTGCTTTCCAAGACCAAGCGTACGGTTATGGTATCGGTTGCGGGAAGTATCGGCATAATAGGCGTATCTATGGTGCTTGCCATTTCCGCGGGCGTGCAGAGCTATATACGCAATATGCAGGACGATATGCTTTCGGGCTATCCGCTTACGGTATCGGAGACCGCGCTTGACTTCGATTCGCTTATGAATATGACCAATTCCCATACGGAACTGGATATTACCAAGTTGCAGGACGGTAAAATTTACGTCGACTCCGTTCTGGAAACGCTTATGGGTATGCAGGGCGCGATTGCGACAAACTACATAACCGAAGACTATATAAATTACGTAAGGGCTATGCCGACGGAATATTATAACGCCATTCAGTTTAATTACGGCTATAATATATCCAACAACATCTACACGGATTTCAAAATATCAAACAATCCCATTGACGACCCGTCGAAAGATACAAGCGGTAATTATTCGCTTACCGCAATCCGTCAGAAATATACGTCAATTCTCGGATTGGAAGAAGATTACAAGCAGTATACTTCGCTTATCGCAACCGCAGATTCGTTTGAGGAATTGCCCGACAATTACAGTTATATTTTATCCCAGTACGACATAGTCGCCACGTCGGGCGGCAAGACCGAAAAGCTTACCGAAAGCGAGCTTAAAGACCTGTTTGAAAACAAGGAAAGTCTTATACTCGTATTAAACCGCGACCAGGTAACCGACCTTACGCTCGGTCAGTACGGATATTTTTCACAGGAAGAATTTTTAAATTTCGCTTACCGCGCTCTCGTTGAAAACGATATAGACGACAACGGATACTACAACGAAAGCCTTATCGACAAATATATCGTAAAGGATGGCAATTATGAAGGCAAGGGGCTTGATTACAGCTATTTTATAGGCGAAGATTCCAAAACTTTCAAATGGTACCCCAACGACACGGTTTATTCCGAAGCGGGCGACGAGGAGTTTCTTTACCACGGTATGCATATGCCCGCCGTTTATAAGTACAATCACGACAGTAAGGACTTTTCCGACGACGGTGCGGTGGAACTTAAAGTCAAAGTAATTCTGCAAAAGAAAGACAACATATCATACGGCTGTCTCAATTCCGGCTTATATTACACCAACGAACTTGCAAAACTTATGCTTTCAACTTCGCTTGAAAGTAAAATAGTGGATTACGTAAAGGAACACGGTCAGCTTAACTGTCTGCCCTATAATTATTCGTACACGTACATATCTTCGCACGAAGGCAATAATTACCATTACGACAGCGCAACGGATTTGGGCTTTATAATCGATATGGGTCGGGGCAATATGATGAGTATGATGATGGGCGGAGGAAGCTCGTCTTCGGACGACCCCTTTGAAAAGCTTAAAGTCGAAGCGGGGCTTTTGGGCGGCTCCGACATTCCGGTTGCGTTCAGTATTTATCCGCTTGACTTTGACGGAAAGGACTTAATAACCGACTATCTTGACAAATGGAACGACGCCTGTGAAAGCGACACGGGAACGTTTGAATACGTCAATGCCGACGGTGTAACCGTTAAGGTTGAAAACCTTGCCGCAAAGGACGCCGTAAAGTACACCGATACCGTCGGGCTTATGATAATGATGATAAACACTATGATAGATATGATAACCATTGCGCTTGTCGCGTTTACCGCCCTGTCGCTTGTCGTATCTACCGTAATGGTCGGTATAATAACTTACGTATCCGTCGTCGAACGCATAAAGGAAATAGGCATACTGCGTTCGGTGGGTGCAAGGAAGAAAGACATAAAACGTCTGTTCAACGCCGAAACATTTATTATAGGATTTGCCGCAGGGTTTGTCGGCATAGTAATTACTTACGTGCTTTCGCTTATAATAAATATTATTGTAGGCACGCTTACGGGCATATTCACGATAGCCGCGTTGCCTTGGTGGCAGGCTTTGATAATGGTTTGTATAAGCGTTGTGCTAACGCTTATTTCCGGACTTATTCCTGCGTCTTCGGCGGCTAAAAAAGACCCTGTCGTGGCATTGCGTACAGAATAAAAAAATGCGGTAAAATAAGTAAAATATTACCGAAAAGTGTTGACACTGTTTTTGGCGTGTGATAAAATAATGTAGTAATAAATTTTCAGAGGTAATTTATGAAAAAGATTTTTAAGGCATTATCGATTTTAGCTGCTTCAACCGCACTTTGTGCAGGCGTTGCAATGGCAACGGGTTGCTCCGGTTATAACGGAAAATACGAAGGTGAGTATTCATATGTTAGCTGGGGACATACTTACGGTATGAGTGTTGAAGTAACTGTGGAAAATAATATAATCACCAAGGTTGTCGACACTACGGCGGTCAAGCATTCCGATTGGGTTGTAGTAAGTAATCCTCCTACGCCCGAATCTCCTTGGAATGATGAAGCTAAGGCAAACTGGGTAAACAACGAAGCTTGGCTTCTTCAAAAGTATGAAGGACTTTCGGTTACGGAAGTTATTGAAAAGAAGGTTTATATACAAGATAACGGCGTTCCCTATGAAGCTGCTAAAAACCCCGATATGAGCGATGTTATGATTACCGGCGCAACGCAGGGTAGCGGCAGACTTTTGCTTGCTGTTCAGAGAGCTCTCGGTAAGAAGATTGAAATCGGAAATATATTGCAGCCTGCCAAAAATTAATTTACAAACAAATACAACCCGCCTTACCGTAATTCCCATAGGGAATATAATAAAACGCAAATAAAAAGATTTAGGCATAGCGTTAAGCTGTGCCTTTTCTGTACTTTTTTTCGTGGACGAACTAGGCTACTCGTAGCCTAGTGAGATATAGATATGTTTTATATTTCCCGCAAAATTCAATCAGTTGCGCTCTTTCATTTTTCGTGATATAATGATTGTACGATAAACAGTAATTTAGCGATGAGGTGTTATGAAGCATCAAATAAAATATAAAATTATTACATTTGTTATATCTTTAATTTTAGTTGCCATTTTTATACTATTGTTCTTTTTAGACACATCATTAGAATGGGGTTTTGAAAAAATATTTTCTTGTGTTATATGCAGTATTTGGATATTCTTTTTACCGCCTACTGTTTTATATTTTGCATATAAAATGAAAAATTCCAATTTGGAATATAGTATAAAATTGGGGTTTTATATCGGTGCAGGGTGTTTTATCGGTTTGCTAATTACGCCATATTATGGAATAAAATCATATTTTTCTGACCTTAACTCAATTTGCTATAACGGTGAAATTATTTGGTGAAATATAACGATAAATTTCAATTTGACGTGCAGTGAAGTAGGTTAAGCGGTTCAGTAATAAAGATACGTGGCTGCGGCGACACGCCGCTAAATTTCAATTTGTCTTTCTAAATAGTTTGCAGTAAAAAGCTCTCGAACATATCGTTCGAGAGCTTTTGTCCTCGCTTGAAAGTATAACTCTTAAAAATTTAGTATTTAATTCCCTATGAGAAGTGTGCATTTTCAGGCGGGTTTTTTTGTTGCTATTTTAAGGTATATAAAGTATAATGGTGCTATGAAAAAATTTCTTACTATTCCCGCGGCTTTTCTGATATTGGGTTGTACGCTGTCCGCGGGTTGCGCTAAAAATTACAGTTTTTATACAAACATTCCGGACGGCGGCTACGAAATTACAGACAGTCACTTTACACTCGGCGGTACGGCAGGCGGATACTCGGCAACCGAGCCCGAAATCGAAGAAATAGATACTACGGGTTACACTTCCAAATCAAAATCGTATTATTCAATGCTTTCTCCGGCGGAACTTGTAGTGTCGGCGGATTTTTCGGCTGACGGTGCGGAAAGCCGTTTTAACGAATTTACCGCCGTGGTCGGCGCAACTCTGGACAATATCGACAAATGTCTTTCTCACGCCGTAGAAAATTCCGACATAACCAAATTCAATAACGCGCAGGCGGGCGAAGAGATTGAAATACGCAGGATAACCTATGAAGTGCTTAGCGAGGCGTACGCCGTATACAAGCTTACGGAAGGTTATTACAACCCCGCGCTATACTACAACGTAAGGGCGTATTACTTCGGCGATAAACAGGTCTATCCCAAACGCGTAAGCCAGCTTCCTTCCGATGAAGAAGTCGCCGTATACACAGACCTTGCTTCGCATTTCGGAGATATTGTTCTGAGGACGGACGGTGACAAGTACTTTATCAAAAAGCCCGACTATACGGTTAGTTATGCAAACACGGTCTATTCGATGAAGCTTGATTTAGGCGGAATAGGCAAGGGTTATGCAGTAGACCGCGTCGAAGGGCTGTTTGACGAGTACGGGTATAAATTCGGTTATTTCAACTTCGGCGCAAGCAGTATGCTTGTCAAAAGCAACGTGCAGAGCGGTGCTTACAGTTTGTATTTTGCAAGCCCGCGTGCAACGTCCACCGAATCTTACGGGTACGTAAAAATAAAGACTCGCAACCAAAAAATTTCGACGAGCGGCGACAACGAAAGATATTACACGATAAACGGCGTGAGATACTGCCACGTAATAGACCCTACAACGGGCAAGCCCGTCAACAAGGGCATAATGTCCGTAACGATAATCGGCGGAAGCGCAGGCAGCGCCGACGCGCTTACAACGGCGGTTATGGCAATGGGCAGGGAAAAGGCGTTGCAGTTTATCGAAAGCAAACTGACCGACAGAAAAGTCGTGTTTTTGTGTGAATAAAAATGTCGCTTAAAAAAATTCAACAAGTAAAAAAGGACAGGGGCTTCGCCCTGTTTGATTTGATAATTTACGGCGTTTTAATCGCGGTTGTCGCGGCGCTGTTTGTCGTAGTGTTTACGGCTTTCAACCGCGAACCTCTTACGGGAGTAAGGGTGTCCGTCCGCGCCGAAGCAGTGTTTGAATTTACTTTCGGCGGTCAGCTGTCGGTTTTGTCGGAAGACGTAACTTACGACGAAGATTCAAAAGGTATTACCGTTACCGTTCAATCGGACGACGGATTTAACGTAATTTATATCGACAAGCAAAACCGTTCGGTAAAGATGAAACAAGCCGATTGCAACGGCAGACAGTGCCTGTTTTTCCGCGCTATGACCGACAACAGCCAATTTATTTACTGCAATCCGCACGCCATTAAAATTGAACCGATAGACCGCGACCTTGACAGTCCCGATATAATAATTTAAAAATAATTTGCACATATTAACTTAAAGCGCCCCCGAAGAAATCTTCGGGGGCACTTTATATTGCCTGAAATTATAACTCTATAAGAATTTTAAAGTCCGCAATTTAATTGTTTACGGGCGTTTCTTCTGCGGTTACCTTACGGCTTACAATAATATGTCTGGGACATTTTGCCACGCAGGTAAGGCAACCCGTGCATTTTGTATAATCGAATACGGGAAGATTGTCCTGCATCGTAATCGCGCCGTGGGGGCAGGATTTCGCGCATATGCCGCAGCCTATACAGCCGACCTTGCATACGCCGGTGACGTCTTTGCCCTTACACTTTGAAGAGCAGGCAATGTAAACGGGGGCGGAAGCGGGGATGCGGTCTATAATACCCTTGGGACAGGTTGTAATGCACGCCCCGCAGGAAATACATCTGTCGGGGTCGACCTTTGCAAGTCTGTCCGTAACTTCTATTGCGTTTTCGGGACAGACGTTCTTGCAGTCGCCGCAGCCGAGGCAAGCGTAACTGCAAGCCTTGTTACCGCCGTACAGCATAGCCTTTGCGGCGCAGGTAGGGTTGCCCTTGTATTCGTACTTATCTTCGCAGTTTTCAGTTCCGCCGTTGCAGTGTACAACCGCAACCGTAGGTTCTTCGTCCTTGATTTCTATTCCGAGAAGCTTTGCGATATCGGCTTTCTTTTCGGGAGAAGTTACGTGACAGTCGTTAAGATTGGCTCCGCCGTTTGCCAATTTGGAAGCAAAACCGCTACAACCCGAACAGCCGCAACCGCCACAGTTCGCGCCGGCAAGGTTTTCAAGTATTTTGGTTATCTTTTCGTCGACGTTGACTTTAAACACTTTGCCGACGATAAGGATAAGCGCCCCGATAAGAAGGGCGGAACCGGCGAAAATTCCCGCCACTATGCCGACCGTTTTCCATGTCTCCATTGTAATTTCAAGTAAATTCATAACTTATATCCCCCTTATATGCTGATATAGCTGAATACCGTAAACGCCATACATATGAAGCAGGCGGTTACCATTGCGATGGGGAAGCCCGCAATCGCTTTGGGCATTTTGTAGTAGTTAAGTCTTTCGCGCATACCGCTCATTATAATCATAACAAGCGTGAAGCCGAGTCCCGCAAACAGCGCGTAAAGCACAGCCCAGCCTATATTCATAGAAGCCGCGCCCAGCACGCTTGACATATCGCCGATAACAAGCTCGGTTACGCCAAGCACAGCGCAGTTGGTGGTTATAAGGGGCAGGTAAATACCCATTGCGCCGTACAGCGAGGGGGATATTTTCCTTATAATCATTTCAAGCATCTGCACGAGGGAAGCTATTATGAAAATGAAGAATATAATTTCGAGAAATTCTATCTTCAAAGGTATCATAACGTAGGTGTAGATGGGGTAGGTGACAAGGGTTGCCAACACCATAACCAACGTTACCGCAATGCCCATACCCGTTGCGGACGAAGTCTTTTTGGACACGCCGAGGAAGGGGCAGATACCGTAAGTTTTAGCCGTAATAAAGTTGTTTGTAAGTACAGCCGCAAGAACTATCGCAATAAACGTACCCATAAATTAAACAGCCTCCTTCAACAGATTTTCGCGCGCAAGCTTGTTTGCCTTTACGCGTCTTGCCCTTTCGAAGCAGTCTACCACGTAGACAAAAACAGCAATGCTGAGTCCGTATACAAGGAACGCGCCGGCGGGGGTGGCAAGCATACCGATTTTGAAGTTCATAATCTGCAAACCGAACAGCGAGCCTTTGCCGAAGAATTCGCAGATAATGCCCATTGCCGTAAGCGCAAGCGTAAAACCGAGTCCCTGAGCAATTCCGTCTACTGCCGATTCGGCAACGGTGTGTTTGTTTGCAAAAGCTTCCGCTCTGCCGAGTATTATGCAGTTGACGACTATCAAAGCAAGGAACCCGCCTAAGCCTTCGTAAAGGTCGGGGATAAATTTGTCAAGGAACATTCTTGCAAACGTAACCAAAGTCGCAATAATGACTATATAGCAGGGTATGCGTACTTCGTTGGGTATAAGCTTTCTCAGCAGTGAAATTATCACGTTGCTTAAAGTAAGTATTACAAGAACGGTAAGTCCCATACCCATTGCCGAGAATGCCGACGAAATAAGTCCGAGGGTGGGGCAGGTGCCTAATACGAGAATAAACGTGGGATTCTGGAAAATAATTCCGTCAAGAGTGATTTTCTTATACTTGTTCATTATTCTTCGCCTCCTTCTTCATCGGGTGCGGGAACGCATTTTTCATAGTTTGCGGTTGCAAACAGCGCCGCGTTGTACAGCGAGTAGGTGGATTCCGAAGCTCCCGCTTCAAGCCATGCGCCCGAGCCGTTGCCGGGATAAGCCGTATTTCCGCCGAGTATTGCAAGTATGCCGTCCAGATCTTTGCCGATAAATGCGGCAACGTTGTTCTTTGCGGTTGTGTCGAAGCTTGAACCGGTCGAACCGCATGCCGTCACTTCAAACGTTCTTATCGTGCCGTCGGATACGTTTACGGTAATTTCGCTGGTAAAGTTTGAAGCGTGACCGTAACCGCTTGATACAACAGTGAATATGACGCTTTCTCCTACGGGATCTTCCGCATTATATATATGTGAAGAGAGAACCGTCTGGATATTGGCGATGTAATCGAAATCTTTGTAAGGGTCTTCGGTTACGTTGCCGAGCTTTGCGTTTACAAAGTCTACCGCGCCGTTTACCGCGTTGCATATTGCGGTTTTGGTGTTTGCAACGGTAGCGTTGGTTATAAGGTCCTGCGTATAATATATACCGCTTTCGTACAGTTCGCCGAATTGGTTTAAAGCGCTTGCGCTTACGCGGTCGATATAACTCTGTCTTTCGTTGGAATCTATAAGCACTTTGCCTATCCCCGAAATGCTTCCGCCGCTCAGTTCTACGACTACCCAACAGGTAACGGTACCGTTGTCGAATCCGCCGAAGCCTTTGGATTTAATGAGATAATTGCCGTCATCGCGGATTTTGTAAGCTTCTTCGATATTCGCGTTGGTGTTGTAATTTTCAACTGCAAGCACTTCGGTTCTTACGGGCTTGCCGTAAATTTTACCTATTGCCCTTTCAAATCTCTCCTCCGCGGATACGGCAAGCAGACTGTTCATAACAGTAAGGAATACCCCGCAGACGAGAAGTACGCATAAAAGCGAAATCAGACATTTAAAAGCAGTGCCTTTAAAAAACTGTTTAACTGTCATTTAATTGCCCTCCTTTCTGACTTTTTTGATTTTTTTATAGCCGAAAGGCTTTCTTATCATATATTTGTCGATGAGCGGAACGAACAGGTTGATAAACAAAATTACGAACGAAGTTACTTCAAGCTTTGTTAAGTATCTCAGTACCGCGACGAGTATCGCCGAGATAACGTAATAGAAAATCTGTCCGTAAATTCCCTTGGGCGAAGTTGTGTAGTCTGTAAACATAAACACTGCGCCGAACAGCACGCCGCCCGAAAGGATGTGGGGCAGGAAGAGTTCCATATTGAATATGTAACCGCCCGTCGCTATGTATGCGAAGCCCGACATAAACACAGCCGCAAAACCGAATACTGCGATGAAGAGCAGGGGCTGCCACCACTTTATGACCTTTCTTACCGCAAGGTAGATATAGCCGAGTATTATTGTTACCTTGCAGGTCTCGCCTATACAGCCCGCAACGCCCGTACCTAAGAACAGATCAAGCACGGTAACTTTTGTTTCGGGGTTGCCGCCGTTTGAAGAAAGCAACCACCAAAGGTTTGTAGAGTCGGTGAATATTCCGCTTGAAAAGTTGAGCGCAGGGATATTTGCCGCAGTATAAGTGCTTATTGAAAAGCTTATAAACATAAACACGCGCGCCGCCGCCGCGGGGTTGACAAGGTTTTTACCCGTTCCGCCGAACAGCATTTTCGTAACGGCTATTGCAAATACCGCACCGATTATAACTTCGTAGAAAACTTCGTACCACTTGGCGGTGGTGGGAAGTATAAGCGCGAGTATAAGACCCGTCACAACCGAAGTAAAGTCAAATTGTTTAAGCCATCTTCCGCAAACCGCCTTTGCGTCCGCGCACTTGTTTGAAAAACCTTTATTTGCAATAAAGTAATAAACAAACTCGGTCGCAACGCACGCAAACACCGACATAAGAATAATCATCAGTGCCTGCCAGCCGAAGAATACGCAGCCGGCAATCGCGCTGGGTATAAGCGCAATAGCAACGTCAATCATTATTCCGCGGGTAGTGCGTTTTGATTTTACGTGAGGAGGCGTGGAAACTACAACCGTATTATCCATATTTAATCTCCTATTTCTTATTGCGAAGGGCAGCCTTCGTCTTTCTTATAGCCTGAATTAAGGGGCGCTTTGCCGGGCAGATATATTCACACGCTCCGCACTCTATGCACGCCATAGTCTGTCCGTACTTGCCCGCCGCTTCGAAGTCGCCTGCGGCTGAGTAGAAAGCGGTGTTCATAGGCATAAGGTGCATAGGGCATACGTCCGCGCACTTTCCGCAGTTGATGCAGGGGGTGGGTTCGTCCGCGGCGGCTTCCTTTTCGGAAAGAAGAAGCACGCCCGAGGTCGTCTTATGCGTGTAGACGTCGTAATTTTCAAGCGCGACGCCCGTCATAGGGCCGCCCTGAATTACCTTTTTGGGCGCAACGCTTTCCCCTCCGCAGTACTCTACTATGTCCTTAACGGGAGTTCCGACCTTTACCCAAAGATTTTTGGGGTGTTTGACTGCCTGTCCCGATACGGTCAAAACTCTCTCGTAAAGGGGTTTGCCCAATTCAACCGCTTCGCAAACGGCGTAGCAGGTTGCAACGTTCTGCACAACCGTGCCTACGTCCGCCGGCAATTTGCCGAGCCCGAGTTTTCTGCCCGTGGTTACGTAAATAAGCTGTTTTTCACCGCCCATAGGATACTGCTTTCTTAGAATGACGGGCTGTATGTCGTCGTACTTTTCAAATGCGGCTATGCAGTCGGGCTTGTTGGCTTCTATGCCGATAATAATTTTGCTTACGCCCAACGCCTTTGCAATATACCTTGCCCCGCGCGCAATTTCGTCCGTCTTTTCAATCATAAGGCGATGGTCGCAGGTCAGATAGGGTTCGCATTCCGCGCCGTTGACGATAAGCGTGTCTACGGGGGTGCGGGGCGCAACCTTGACGGCGGTGGGGAAGCCTGCCCCGCCGAGTCCGACTATGCCGGCGTCCTTTATTCTCGCCTTAATTTCGTCCGCCGTAGGGTCGGACAGTGGAGGCATAAAGCATTTGTCGCTTTTGCCGTTCGGTTTGATGAAAACGTATTGTTCATCGCCGTTTGCACCCGTTTCCGTCTTAATCTCCGTAACAGTACCGCAAACGCTTGCAAATACGTCGGAAGAGATCGAGCCGTCCGCCCGCGCGATTAATTCGCCTTCCTTGACTTCCTGTCCGACCGCAACTGCGGGTACGGCAGGTTTGCCAAGCGACTGCGAAGTGGAAATCGCCACTATTCCGGACGCGGGCAATACTTCAAGGGCGGCGTCTTTCGATATGCTTTTCATATCGTGCGGATGCACGCCGCCGAAGTAGTACTTTCCTTTTACTGCTTTCAACTTTTTTTCGCTCCTTAAATTTTTTTAAAAAGAATATTTAATCTCCGCTTTCGGGAGAAGAAACCTGTTTGAATTTGCCGATGGCGCTTTCCAAAACGCTTAAAGGCAATTTTTTGAAAATAAGCATAATAACTCCGCCGACTATCGCGCCCGATAAAATGCCCAAAAGCACAAAGTAGGGGGTCAACGAAAACATATTTACAGTACTTGTGACCAGCGCGTATACGCATACCTGCGTGACGTTGTGCGCCACGGCAGAGGTTATACTGACCGCCAAAACCGAAATGCGGGGATATGCGAGATACATTAAAAGCGACGACACGGACATTGAAATTATTCCGCCCGTAAAGCTGAACATAAGCGCCGAAGGGTTGCCTGCGAAAATAGCGCCGAGTCCGGTCCTTACCGCTACTATTAAAAACGCTTCCCACGGGGAATACATAATAAGCGCCGCAAACGAAAAAATATTCGCAAGTCCCATTCTCGCCCCCGGTAACAGAAGAGGGGGAAATTGGTTTTCGATAACAAAAGTTATAAGGCTTAAAGCGGTAAAGATTGCAAGAACAACAATCTTTTTTGCCGCATTCTTACCGTTTTTCATACTCAATTATTATACACTATTATTAAGTAATAGTAAATTACTTATCGATTAATTTTAAAGATTTTTAAAAATTTTTTTAACTGCCTTGACATTTTAACCGCCGCTCGCTATAATCATTAACGCAAGACGTTTAACAAAACGATAAAAAAAGCAAAAAGGAGTATTTTATGGAACTTAAATATACACGTAAAAACGTGTTTAAAGAAGCCGACGGCGCTGAACTTGAAAAGATTTACGAGTTTGCCGAAGGTTACAAAACCTTTCTTGACAATTCCAAAACCGAGCGTGACGCTTCCGGTTTAGCAAAAAAGCTTGCGGAAGAAAACGGCTTCAAGCCTTTCAGTTTTTCGGAAAAGCTGAAAGCCGGCGACAAACGCTATTTTCTCAACAGGGATAAGAATATTTTCCTTATCCGCGTAGGTAAGGAAGACGTGGCGAAAGACGGTCTGCGCATAATGATAGCGCACGTAGATTCCCCCCGTCTCGACCTTAAACCCAATCCTATGTATGAAGAGTCCGGTCTTTGCTATCTCAAAACCCACTACTACGGCGGCATCAAGAAATATCAGTGGACGGCAATTCCCCTTGCGCTTCACGGCGTGGTAATGCTCCGCGGCGGGGAGAGAAAGGAAATCTGCGTCGGAGAAGACGATAACGATCCCGTATTCTATATCACAGACCTTCTGCCCCATCTCTCGCAGGAACAGAGCCAGAAAGTAGTAAGCAAGGCAATCGACGGCGAAAACCTTAACGCGATAATCGGCGGACTTCCTTCCGTCGGCGAAGAAGACGAAAAGGAGTGCGTCAAGAGTGCGGTTTTAAAGCTTCTCAACAAGAAATACGGTATTACCGAAGTCGACTTCCAGTGTTCGGAACTTTGCTTCGTCCCCGCTGGCAAGGCGCGCGACGTGGGCTTTGACGGCGCGCTTATCTCGGCTTACGGTCACGACGACAAAGTCTGCGCATATCCCGAAATGAAAGCGGTTTTCGACTGTGATTCCCCCCATACCGTGCTTGCGGTATTCGCCGACAAAGAAGAAGTGGGAAGCAACGGCACAACGGGTATGCAGAGTAAAGTAATTTCGGACGTAATAGACACCATAGCGAATTCTTTCGGCGTCAACCCCATAGAGGTAAGATATAACTCCAAGTGCATTTCCGCAGACGTAACGGCGGGTTACGACCCGACTTACAGCTCGGTATTCGAAAAACGCAACTCGACATACGTATCTTGCGGTGCGGCTGTATCCAAATATACGGGCGCGCGCGGCAAGTCGTCCACCAACGACGCTCCCGCGGAATATATGGGCTTTATCCGCGACATATTCGACGACAACGGAGTAATATGGCAGACGGGCGAACTCGGCGCGATAGATATGGGCGGCGGCGGAACTGTCGCAATGTATATCGGCAACCTCGGCATAGACACCGTGGACGTTGGCGTTCCCGTGCTTTCGATGCACGCCCCTTACGAACTTATTTCAAAAGCAGACGTGTACTCGCTGTATAAAGCCTGCCTTGCGTTCTGCAAATAATGCCGAAAAAAAACAAATAAAAAATAACCCTCCGTGCGGTTTAACCGTACGGAGGGTATTTTTTATATCAGTCGGTAAAGCGGGGGATAAAGCTGTAAACGTGTTTAAGCTGTTCCCTTACGAAAAGTCCGTATTTTTTCGTTGCGGACTCGAAGAGGACGTAGACCCTTGACCGCGGTCCGTTACCGCTTGTGTTGGGCGTTACCACGCACAGCCCTTCGGACATACTGGGAATGGAATAGTCCTTTACGAACATTGCCTTATCGTTCAGATCTACGTAATAAAGGTTAAGTGTTTCGTCCGTGTAGGGTACTTTCGAACTGCCTATCGTCTTGTAAACGCCGTCGTATATAAAGCTTTCTCCCGCAACGTCCTTGCTGTTGTATTTCTTGCTTGAACCTATTACCGTCTTGTAATCGAAGCATAGGAGGTGTGAGTTTGCAAGAGCATAGCTTTGCGACAGCACCAAAAGCCCGTCGTTGGAACCGTAACCAGTTCTTCCCGAAAACGCCACGCCCTGAATTTTTTCGGGCAGTGAGAAGATACGCTGTATTCTCGGAACTTTGTTCTCTTCGTCAAGTTCGTCGTTGTCAATGGTGACAAGCCCGTATTTGTTATCCGAACTCGAACTTACGTTGTACTCGTACATAAACGCATTGTTTTTATAACCGGCAGGCGTGGTAAGTTTATGCTTTTCATCGGTCTTGTAATTGCCGGCGCGGTAGAATTCGCCTACGTAAAGCCTGTCGTAAGTCTGCGACGTATATCTGGGGTCGTCGAAGTAGTAGATGTAGGAAGCGTTGCAGTTTGCGTTGAATTCGGCTGTGAAAGTGACGTACTTTTGTTCGGGGTCGGCGGAAGCGGCGCGTTCGACGATTTCGCGCGTAATATTCTTCCTCGCGTCGGAATATTCCTTGCTTGCTTTTGCAACGTGGACTTTGTTTTCACCCGTAATCCAAAGCGTCCCGCCGTTTGTGGCTATTCCGCCGCAATGTCCGTAAAAGTCTTCGCCTTCCTGAGTTTTCATGGTTACGTATCCCACGTAGCCCGTCTTGTCGCCGGTGACGTAAATGCGGGAAGGGGAACCGTCCTTCATATACGCGCTGACGAAAAAGTACTGCTGGCTGCGCGTGACGGGCTTTCCGTCCGCGTCGGTATCGTCGTAATTTGCCGTAAATGCGGTTATGCCCTGCGGTGTGGCTCCGTCTTTAAGTCCCGCAATTTCAAATTCCTGCCTGAAATTATCGGCAAAGTCTTCGTATCTGTCGCCGAAGAACCAAATCATCAGAAAGACTGCGAAAAATATGGCCACAGTTGCCACCGCAACAAGCGATATAAAAATTTTTTTGTGCTTCATAAATTTCCTCTTGAAAAGTTTACTTTACAATTTTAACAAACGCCGCAAAAAAAAGCAAATAAAAACCGTCCGTCGGGACGGTTTTTTAACCGAATATACCTTTTAATATCAAACCGAAAACAAAGGTTGCGGCGGCGCCTATGAATGCAAGTACTATTCTGAAAGCTATATCGCGTTGTCTTTGTTTTGAAGTCCGTTTGTAGGCGTAACCGTTTTCTTTGAGATTTATGACGTACATCTTCTCGCCCTTGCGCTCGGAAGTTATTAAATCGAAATATCCGTCGCACATCAGATCGTACAGTATGCCGTCTACTTTTTCGGGGGTGTATTTTCTTTTTACGGGCAGGATAGACAGAATTTCAATGGGGGACACAAGACATCCGCCCGTGCCGTCGCAAAGACTGAACACTGCGGACATTATCTCGTCTTCGTATCTCGAAAGCATTTCAAATTACCGCAAATATCACCGAAACTATAAGACTGCCCAGCGCGCTTCCGAGAAACGCGGATACGAACACAAAGTCTGCCCTGCGTCTTTGAGGTACGGGTTGTTCTTCGGGCGGAGGCGGGGGACTTTCTTCAATGTATTCTTTAAGCGGGGCGACGCAGTACATCTCCCCGCGGGAATACTTCAAATCTATATATCCCGAACCTTTAAGCGCCGAAAGCGCCCTTTCAAGCGCGTCGTCAGTTCTTTCGCAGTCTTCGGGAAAAGCTTCGTAAAGTTCGTCTTCGTCGACGATGACGTAATGCCCCGCAGGGCTTAGCGCGTGTATTTTATTTAATATCGCTCCGCATATTCTGTCCATTATACTAATAATATTGACAATTTGCGGGGCGTTTTATACCTTTGCCGTTCAGGAAATTGCAGACCATATAATTCCGCCGGCGAAAGTTCCCGCGGAAGCCGCCAGCGCTATATATGCGAAAATTTTTATTACGGTAAGGCTTTTGAAGGCGTTCTTTTTCTTCTGGATATTTGTGAACGCCAGCGCCGCAAGCGACAGCAGAACAGAGGCGATAAGCGCGTAAATTCCTATGACTGTGAATATCAGTCCGAACGTTGCGAATGCGGCGATTATACATCCGACGGCTATATAGGCGTATGTTTTTCCGCCGTAAGGCTGTTGCGGCAGGTTATTTCCGTTCTTCATAAATAAGCTCCGTATGTGCGTCGGGGTCGGCGAGAATAGTTTTGAAATCCGTGTAGATTACAAACCCGACGTTTGATTTAGGCGGTTTTTTGACGAATTTTTTGGGAGTATAGTCTACTGATATCTTATTGCCGTAACGCCCGTCCGAATAATACGCGCAAATTTCCGCCGCCGCATAAAGCACTGCGTCCGGTACGCTTTTGCCGTTTGTAATAATTCCGACGTGGGAAGAGTGGTACCTCTGCGTGTGCAGCCAGATATCTTCGGGGGCAAGGCTTCTTGTAAGTCTTTCGTTCTGAATATTGTTGCGCCCCGAAATTATTTTGAAGCCTCCGCATTCAAACGTGCGGTACGACGGTTCTTCTGTTTTCTTTTTGCGTACCGCCGCCGTCTTGAAAAGCCCTAAATTTACAAGTTCTTCTTCCGTGCCTTCGAGGTCGGCTGTATTCTCGGCCGAACATATGTGCGCTTTAATACTGTTAAGATAATTAAGTTTATCTTCGGCTTCTTCAAGTTGGGCGGTAACGCTTGTCTGCGTGCGTTTAAGTTTTGCGTAACGCTTATAATATTTTTGTGCGTTTTGGGAAGGCGTAAGCGTTACGTCAAGTTCTATCTTTACGCTGTTTGCGTCGGGGTCGTAATAGTTTTGCGCTTCAAAGTTTTTCATTCCCTTTTTAAGCGCGTAAATGTTGGCTGTTATAAGCTCGCCTTTAAGTTTTACGTCTTCCGCACCGCGGCATTCCGCAAGTTTGTCGTTTATTGCCGCCAACCGCTTTTCTGTCTTTTTTAACGCGGAGTTAAGCGCGTTTTCGAGTTTTGACTTTTTTTGGTCGAAAGTCCGTTTTTTATAAATATAAGCATAATATGCCGTCTGGGCTTGAAGCACGCTTTGGTATATTTCTTTGTCCGCACGGGCAGAGCGTACTTTGAAGTCGTCGGGCTTTCCGTTTGACAGTGTTACGCACGGCTGTATTTCCCGTCCGTAAACATAGTCGTAAATATTCTCTGCGGAAATGTTTTCGCCGTAAACGGATACCATATCCAACGCAGTCGAGTAACAAATTCCCTTTACTTTGTCGGAAATAAACTTTGCCCTGTCACCCGTGGGTATACACATTATATTTTTTAACCCGTCCTTATCATCGGGGGAAATTTTATCCTGCGGTTCGGGCGGAACGTACTTTACCCCGCCGAACAGCACGCGCTTTGTGTTTTCTCCTATGGAAGTCGTTTTAAGTGCGCCCGATATAATACCGTTTTCGCACAGTATCGCGTTGGAGTATTTGCCCATTATTTCGAAGTACAGCCGCATTACCGAAGAGGAGAAGTCCGAAACGCATTTGAGGTCGAAATAAATTATCCGCTCGAAGTCGGGCTGTGCAACGTTTAAAATTTCGGCGTTCTGCAAATGTTTTCTCAAAAGCATACAGAAATTGGGCGCGGTTACGGGTACGGGCTTGTCTTCGTCGGTAAAGCTTAACCTCGAAGATTGCGCCCCGAGACAGGCTTCGAGTTTAACGTTGCCTTTTCCGGTGTATATAATAAACGTAAGCTCGTCGCGGGCAGGTTGCACTATGCGTGAAATTTTTCCGCCCGTAATCTTCTCTTTAAGTTCGTTTGCGATGTGTCTTATGGTAAACGCGTCCTGCGGCACTGAATCGACTCCTTTGTCGTTTACGCCGCTGCGTATTTGCGGCGTAAAAATCTTTACCTTTATATAATACCCCAAAATTTACCAAAAGTAAATGCAAAACGCTTTTCAAAAAAAAATTAATGTGTTAAAATATCATCTGTATAAAAATTACAATTCAGGAGATTAACTATGAAGTATACTCAGGCAGCCGGTGAAAAAAGCACCGTAAAGCTTACAATCGATTTTTCCGAACAGGAATGGCAGGACGCTTTGACTAAGTCTTATGCAAAAGTAAGGGGCAAGTACGCAGTACCCGGATTCAGAAAAGGCAAGGTTCCCAGACCCGTCCTTGAAAACTATTACGGCAAGGGCGTTTTGTACGAAGAAGCTTTCAATATTCTTTATACTCAGCACTATCCCGAAATTCTTCAAAAGGAAAGGGATAACTTTACCGCCGTCGGCGAACCTTCGCTCGAAGTGGAAGATATGCGGGAAGGCAACGGAATAGTGCTTTCGGCTGTCGTTCCCGTTAAACCCGACGTACAGCTTGACGCTTACACAGGTTTAAAAATAAAAAAATATGAATATAATGTTACCGATGCCGACGTCGAAAAGGAAGTGGGCTCCGTGCTCGAACGCGCCGCGACCGACGTTGACGTTACCGACAGGGCCTGCAAAAACGGCGATACGGTAAACATCGACTTTTCGGGCAGCGTTGACGGAGCGGTGTTCCCCGGCGGTACTGCCGACGGGTACGACCTCGTTTTGGGAAGCGGTTCCTTTATTCCCGGCTTCGAAGACGGCGTTGTCGGAATGAACCTCAACGAGACAAGGGATATAGACGTTACCTTCCCCGCAGACTATCAGGCTGAAAATCTCAAAGGCAAGAAAGCTGTTTTCAAGGTTAAGCTCAACAAGATTACGGGCAAACAGCTTCCCGAACTTACGGACGAACTCATTAAAAAGCAGACGGGTTCGGAGACGGTTGAAGACTACAAAAAGAAGACGCGCGAACGTCTTGAAAGAAATGCCGAAAACAAGGGCAGGGACGATACCGAAAACAGCATAATAAACGAGCTTTGCAAGCACGCAAAGGCGGAAATTCCCGAAGCGATGATTGAAAACGAAATAGACAGAATGGTACAGGATTTCAGTTACCGTCTTATGTATCAGGGGCTTAAACTCGAAGATTATCTCAAATATATGCGCATATCGATGGAAGAGTTCCGCGGTCAGTTCAGACCGCAGGCTACGCCCAGAGTTATGGGTCAGCTTGTCATCGACAAGGTTATCAAGTCCGAAAACATCAAAGTGGAAGAGGGCGAACTCGATAAGAAAATCGAAGAACAGGCTAAGTCGGTTGACAAATCTGCCGAAGAATACAAAAAGACGATGGATCCCAGACAGGTTGAATATATTTCCAACGATATAGTAATAACAAAGATGTTCGACTTCCTCAAAGCCAATAACGAGCTTTATACCGAAGAAGACAAACCCGCCGCAAAAAAGACGGCTTCCAAATCCGCTTCCTCAAAGGCGGCTGCCGACAAGGCGGAAAAACCCGCGGCTAAAAAGACCGTGAAAAAGACCGAAAAAACCGACGGCGGCAAAGCGGAATAATCAAATTCGAAAGGAGAGTGTTATGCAGACAGAGAAAGGAGCTTTGGTTCCCTATATAGTCGAACAGACTTCCCGCGGGGAGCGTTCGTACGATATTTACAGCAGACTTTTAGAGGACAGAATTATATTTTTAAGCGGTGAAATAGACGACGCGGTCGCAAACACCGTCGTGGCGCAGCTTATCTATCTCGAAGGCAAGGACAGCCAGAAAGATATTTCGCTGTATATCAACAGCCCGGGCGGTTCGGTGTCGGCAGGTCTTGCCATTTACGACACGATGAACTATATCAAGTGCGACGTGTCTACCATTTGCATAGGTATGGCGGCTTCTATGGGCGCTTTCCTGCTTTCAAGCGGGGCAAAGGGCAAGAGGTTTGCCCTGCCCAACAGCGAAATAATGATTCACCAGCCCCTCGGCGGAGCGCAGGGTCAGGCAAGCGACATAAAAATAGCGGCGGAACATATTCTCCGCACCAAGCGCAAGCTAAACGAAATACTTGCCAAAAATTCCGGCAAACCGCTTTCCGAAATCGAACGCGACACCGACAGGGACAACTATCTTTCGGCGCAGGAAGCACAGGAATACGGGCTTATAGACAAAGTGTTCTTCAAGAGATAAATTTATAATTCAGCTTATACATCTATTATATATATAAACCGGAGTATTATTTTGAAAGAAAAGAGATTTTGTTCGTTTTGCGGAAAATCCGAAGCGAACGTTCGCAGACTTATCAGCGGACAGAACGGTTCCTGTATCTGCGACGAATGTATAACAATATGCGGGGATATGATAAAGGAATACGAGGATACGGCGCTTGAACCCGTTCCCCTCAAAAAACCCGCCGAAATAAAGCAGGAATTGGATAAATATATCGTCGGTCAGGACGAGGCGAAAAAAGTTTTATCCGTCGCGGTATACAACCACTATAAACGCATAAACAATATGCCCGACAGCAAGCCCGACGAGGTAGAGATTGAAAAGAGCAATATTCTTCTTCTCGGCCCCACGGGTTGCGGAAAAACTTTGCTTGCGCGCACGCTTGCGAAGATTTTAAACGTGCCTTTCGCATCTTCCGACGCGACCACGCTTACGGAAGCGGGCTACGTCGGCGAAGACGTGGAAAACATCCTGCTTAAATTGATTCAGAATGCCGATTACGATATAGAAAAAGCCCAGCGCGGTATTATCTATATCGACGAAATCGACAAAATTGCAAGAAAGAGCGAAAACGTTTCCATTACCCGCGACGTGTCGGGCGAAGGCGTACAGCAGGCTCTTTTGAAAATTATAGAAAGCACGGTAGCAAACGTTCCCCCGCAGGGCGGAAGAAAGCACCCCCAGCAGGAATGCCTGCGCATAGACACGACGAATATTTTGTTTATCTGCGGCGGGGCGTTCGTCGGGCTTGACAAAATTGTCCAAAAGCGCAGGGACAATACGTCTCTCGGCTTCGGGGGCAACGTTAAAGATTCGGAAGAAAACGTTTACGAAATGCTTGAAGACGTCAAACCGCAGGATTTGACCAATTTCGGACTGATACCCGAATTTGTCGGGCGCGTTCCGATAGTCGTAAGCCTGCACCCGTTGGACGAAGAGGCGCTTGTCAGCATTCTCACCAAACCGCAGAACGCCATTATCAAGCAGTACCAGAAGCTTATTGCAATGGACGGCGTAAAGCTTACTGTGGAAGAAAGCGCTGTGCGTGAAATTGCAAGCACGGCTATACGTTTGAAGACGGGCGCAAGGGGGCTTAGAACCATAATCGAAAGCTTTATGACTTCGGTTATGTACAAACTGCCTTCCGAAGAAAACGTCGAAGAAGTGATTGTCACCAAAGAGTGCGTCACCGACAAGGCGGAGCCGAAAATAATTTACAAACAGACGGCTTAACTTATTGCGCCGAATATGCCGAAAGCATATTTGGCGCATATTGTTAAAATGAGGTTTATATGAGTAAATTTCAAGATTATCCCCTGCTTGCCCTGCGCGGCAGAGTGGTATTTCCCAATACGACCGTAAATTTCGACGTGGGCAGAATGATTTCGCTTTCCGCAGTCAAGTATGCGGCGGACGGCGATTCCCGCATATTCGTCTGCGCCCAGAAGCAGTCCGACAAGGAAGAGATTACCGACGACGATATTTTCACTTCGGGCACCGTGGTGAAACTCCGTCAGATAACCCGTCTTCCCGGCAACAACCTGCGCCTTTCGGTAGAGGGGCTTTTCCGCGCTACGGTAAGACAGCTTAGAAAGGAAAACGGCGCTTTCGTCGCAACGGTCGAAGAGATAGCGCCCGTTCACGGCGACCCTTCCCTTGAAGAAGCCTATTTCCGTACGTCCAAGGAAATTTTAAAGGAAATAACCTCTTCCGACAGCCGTATGTCAAAGGACGGGGTTGCAAGCCTTGACAAGTGTTCCGACCCCGACGAATTTGTCAACCTTGCCGGTCATTATCTGCAAATAAAGGTAGAGCAGAAGCAGGAGCTTTTAGAATGCCCGCGCACGGTCGAAAGGCTTAAAATGACGGACAAGCTGTTAAACGACGAGTTGGAAATTATGCGCCTCGAACGCAAGATAAACGCCGTCGTAAGGCAGAACATAGAAAAAAACCAGAAGGAATATTACCTGAGGGAACAGCTTAAAGCCATTCATACGGAACTCGGCGACGACGGCGAGGAGCGTGACGAACTCGAAGAAAAAATCAAGGCAAAGGGGATGAGCGAGGAAGCCGAAAACAAGTGCCTTAAAGAACTTTCCCGTATGTCGAGAATGCAGACCTCTTCGCCCGATTACAACGTTTTACGCGTTTATCTCGACTGGATGCTTGACTTGCCCTGGGGCGAACAGACCCAAGACACCGAAAAGCTTTCGGACGCGGTAAAGGTGCTTGAAGCCGACCATTACGGCCTTGAAAAGATTAAGGAGCGTATAACCGAATACCTTGCCGTACTCAAACGCACGGGCGGTATGAACGCGCCCATACTCTGTTTTGTGGGTCCTCCCGGGGTGGGCAAGACGTCCATTGCAAGCTCGGTTGCCCGCGCTCTCGGCAGGAAGTTCGTAAGGATGAGTTTGGGCGGCGTAAAGGACGAAGCCGAAGTAAGGGGACACAGAAAGACTTACGTCGGCGCAATGCCGGGGCGTATAATAAGCGGTATGAAGAAAGCCTGTTCTTTAAACCCCGTCTTCCTTCTCGACGAGATAGACAAAATTTCTTCCGACTTGCGCGGCGACCCCGCGGACGCGCTTCTCGAAGTGCTTGACCCCGCGCAAAATTCGACCTTTATCGACAGATATATAGAAGTGCCGTTTGATTTAAGCAAAGTGCTTTTCATAACAACGGCAAACAGCCTTGACACCATTCCCGCCCCGCTGTTGGACAGAATGGAGATAATAGAACTTACGGGCTACACGCACGAAGAGAAGCGTGAGATAGCCAAACGCTATTTAATAGACAGAAAGCGTCAGGCAAACGGACTTAAAAGCACCGAACTTACCATAAGCGACGGCGCGCTTGACGAAATTATAGAAGGATATACTATGGAAGCCGGCGTGCGCAGTCTCGAACGCAGGATAGACGCCGTCTGCCGAAAAGCTGCGGTAAAACTTTCCGGCGGCAAGGCAAAAAAATTGTCCGTCACCGAAAAGAACCTTGACAGCCTGCTTGGCGCAAGGCGGTACGAACGCGGCGGAAAAGCGTTGAAAGAAGACGAAGTCGGCGCGGCTACGGGGCTTGCCTGGACTGCTGTCGGCGGAACTACTCTTACGATAGAAGTATCTGCAATGCACGGCAAGGGCGACGTTTTGCTTACGGGCAAGTTGGGCGACGTAATGAAAGAAAGCGCGCGCGCGGCTATAAGTTATATCCGCACCAACAGTTCGCAGTACGGTATAGACAGTTCGGTATTCGAAAAAACTGATATTCATATTCACGTCCCCGAGGGGGCAACCCCCAAGGACGGGCCGAGCGCGGGCATAACTATGGCTACGGCTATACTTTCCGCGTTTACGCATAAACCCGTCAAAAAGAGTATAGCAATGACGGGCGAAATAACTCTCCGCGGAAAAGTTTTGCCTATTGGCGGACTTAAAGAAAAGGCGCTTGCCGCCCACCGCATAGGTATTCACGACGTAATTATTCCCGCCGACAACAAAAAAGATTTGGAAGAAATTCCGCAGTCGGTGCGCGACAGTATAAACTTTATCGAAGTAACCGACGTGGACGCCGTGTTCAGAAATGCAATTTTAGGTATTTAAATGTTAAAAATCACGAAAGCGGAATTTGTAACAAGTGCGGCGGGTAAAAATCAGTTTATTACTGCCGATAAGCCCGTAATTGCCGTTTGCGGTAAGTCCAACGTCGGCAAGTCCAGCTTTATAAATATGCTTGCGGGCAGAAAAAAACTTGCCAAAGTATCCAAGGAACCGGGCAGAACCCGCCTTGTAAACTACTTCGACTTCGGCGAATTTTTGCTTGCCGACCTGCCGGGGTACGGCTTTGCGCGCGTGTCCAAGGAAGAAAAGGCAAAGTGGGCAAAGCTTTTGGACGACTTTTTTGCCGAAAGGCGCGCCGCGCACGTCTTTGCGCTGTGCGACGTCCGCCACGACCCTACCGCCGACGACAGGCAGATGATAGAATATCTTTACTATCACATTATGCCGTTTACGGTAATAGCAACCAAAGCCGACAAGCTTTCCAAAGCCGCCGCCGCCCGCGGGGTTGAAAATATAGCTTGCGCCTTCAAATGCGGGCGCGACGATATTCTGCTTACTTCCTCGCAGACCCGTCAGGGGCTTGAAGGCGTTTTAAACAGGCTTGAACAAATACTTATTAAACAGTAAACACCGCCTTAGGGCGGTTTTATTTTGCAGATTGAAATTATTTTGAATTTGTTACATAAAAAACGTATAAAAACACTTTTTCCCGCGTCTAAATAAAACTAAGTTTATAACTGTATAAGTGTTAATATATTCAAGCAAAGAAATAAATAATTATGCAATTTTATTCGACAAATTTAGATTTATTTCGACTTTTTTCGACTTTTTTTGCAAAAGTATACGGGCTTAGTTGATATTTAATATATTATATGGTAATATGATTTCCGAATTAGATATTACGGCTGACGGAGAAAATTAAATTATTTTTACAGTTGATAAAAAAAGAATATGAATATTATAAAATTTAATATCTATTTGCATAAAATGAAGCACGACAAAGCCGTTTTTAAAGAAATGTATGAATATTGCTGCGACGTGCTTACAAGACGTATAGAGTACAGATACGGAAAAATAGATTACGTAACCGACGCCGTACACGAAATTATAGAATATATTTTATACAAATATACACCGAGAAAGTATGTAGTTGCGCCCGTCTGCTGGCTTAAAAGAATAGCGGATAATAAAATGTTAAGATACGTCCGCCAAAAGGAAAGCGCGCCTCTGCCCCTTATCGACAATATAGTATGCGCGCCTCATTTCGAAGACGAAATAGACGTTATCGGTCAAGAATTTAAAGCGATGTGGCAAAAGCTGGACCCCGTCACGCGCGACATAATAATACTTAACGCGCTTAAAGGATACAGTCTGAAAGAAATTGCCCAAATGTTCGATATGAATTACAATACCGTCAGACAGCGTTACAGCCGCGCGGTACACCTGTTGAAAAAATGTGAAAAATAAAGGCGTCGACGCCTTTATGGGTTGCGCCTGCAACCCATAAATAAATCTTTAATCAGTAAAAATATTTTTAACTTCAACAGTATCTTGAATACTGTATTTTAAGTTTTAAAAAAATTTATTCGGAAAGTTTACAAATGGATATTGTCAGGTTCAATAACTGTCTTGCCGACAGCAGTAAGGGAATTTTTAACGAAGAATTTTATAAATACTGCGTCGTCAAATTTAAAATTTACGTAATGCATATGTTCGGCAATAAAATTGACGCGGAAGAGACGGCTTTCGATATTTTCCACTATAAAATTTTCCTTATAAAGAATTACAGTTACGTGCTTTTACCTAACCGCTGGCTTTTCAAGGTTGCCCGCAACTACGTTTTGGACAAGCTTAAATCGGACAAAAAATATCGGTCGCTTATAGAAAATATAGACGCGGACAGGGTGTATGAAGATTATCTTGAACGGGCGGACTTGAAGCAGGCATTGCGCAAGCTTGAAAAACGCCCCTTGCAGGTAATCTGGCTTCACTATTTCGGCGGGTACAAGTTTAAAGAAATTTCTCAGACGCTTGGCATTACGGCAAAAAGCGCAAGCAATATCTGCAAAAGCGCGGCAAAGAAATTAAACGAGTTATTGTCATAAATGTAACAAAACGCAAACTTTTGTATATCTTATTTTATAAAAAGAAGAGGTACAAAAGATTGAAAAAGTTAGTTTTTACGCTGTTGCTTACGGCGTTGCTTGTTGCAAGCACCATAGGTGGAATTTCGGCTTTCGCTTACGTCAGCCTTGAAGACTGCGACAGGTGTTTCCGCGCCGCGGCAAGCGCAATGCTTGACGGCGACGACGTTGAAGGTTCTTACATATCGGCGGTGCGTAAACCCGTTTACGACGTCAATTTACAGCATTTGGGCTACGCTTACGAATTTACCGTTGCTTCCGGCGACGGTTACGCAATAGTAATATGCGACGAAAACGGTTATACCGCGCGGGAATTTTACCCTTCCTCCGCAAGCCCTTACGCGCAGGTCGGTAAGGACGAGCTTTGCGTTTACATAAATAATATGTCCTATTACAAGGCTTACGAAAGTGAAATATACGATATTGCAAGCGGTGAAAAACTTTCCGAACAGGCCGTTGAAATTTTGAAAAAAGACGCCGTTTACTATCAGGGCAGTAAAGCCGTTACACCCGAGTATACAACGGTAACCATAGAATTTAAGTACAGAGATTATGACGGCTACGATATGTGTTGGTATTTCCCTCATTATAACGGTAACAATTTGCGTGGGGGCTGCGCGGCTGTTGCGGGCGGTAACATAGTCGGATATTTTGACAGGTATTATGAAAATTTAATTCCCAATCATTCCGCAGGTTATGAAATTGACGGACATTATGTTTATAATCTTGTAGATTCAGCCGTTTACAGCGCAATAGATAAACTTTATGCGGATATGAAGGGTACGGCAAACGGCATAAGCGAAGCAAATTTCAAAAGCGGGATAAACAAGTACTGTTCCCGTCTGGGTTACACCTGCGAATTGAACTCTATTATGAGTTCGGGCAAATTGAATTATATGTCGGTTATGTCCAATATGAAGGCAAATAAGCCCATAGTTATGTTTTTGAGTACGTACAATACCTGTCAAATAACCACGAACGACGAAGAAGATTATTATGACTACACAAACTATTCAGGAAACCACGTAATGGTGGGCTTTGCATACAGAGATATATTTTATACCCTTAAAGACGGAAGTTTATTGAATATGCGTATGATAGAGGTTGCAACGGGTTTTGCAAATCCAAATACTGCATATTTTAATATAGATTACAGCACGAATGTAGACGCTGCTTACGGAGCCTACATTCACTGAGAGGTATTATGAATTGGAAAAAACACTTAAAACTTAAAACAGATGCAGAAGTTCCATATTCGGAAAGGGACAGGCAGTTTTACGAAAGACTTTTAACCGACGTTGAAAGCGGTGAAATACAGTCAAAAACAGGGCAGCAGACTGCCGTAAAAGCCAAAACCTTTAACTTGCAAAAAACCTTGCTTTTGCTCGGCGCATTTTTGGTGGCGGTAGGTATAGTTTGCGGACTTGTGTTCGGTCTGCCCGCTCAAAAAATATCTTTATATCAGGATGAATATATTGCTCAAAGAGATGTTGTATTTGACGAAATGATTGAAGATTTAAATTATTTCGATTTATCTTTGATTGAAAGCGAAGCAAGCAATTTATATTATGATACAAAATCAGATGATAAACTTTATTATACATTTGAAGCAACAATAGAATTATCTAACTTATATTTAACCGTAGTAATTAATAAATACTTTAAGTATGACTTTAATTTTAACGGCGTAATAAAGTCGGCAAAGTTGGAAGATTATACGGTTAAATACAGCTATGGCGAAAGTCAAATAAAAGATACCGTCGAATACAAAGGTCTTATAAAAGTAAAAACCGAAACAGTTTACTTTATATATAACCAGAGTCCCGCAGACGGTGAACAGGCGTTTTTGAACAGCATTGAACAATTAATAAAAATAAAAGAGTGAATAATATGACAGAGAAAAGCATTTTGAATTATCTGATAGAGTATTTAATATTTACCCTGTACGAAATTCAGGAAGCGAACAGAGGTAAAGATTTCGTAACCAACGAATATCTTGCATATATCGAATGTCTTGAAATAGTCAGCAAATGGCAGGGCTTCAAAAAATTCGGTATCGATGACATAGAAAAACACTTTCAGGTAAAATAAAACAAATGCAACGGCGTGTAAAACCGCCGTTGCGTTTGTTTTATGGCAAAAATTTACTGTATTTGAAATTTATTATACGTTATATAACTTTTTGCAATAGTAAAATACTTGTATTATTATACGGAATATGATATTATAAAGTAACTAAATAATCATTTATGCAAATAAATATTATATTTTTATGCTTTTTGACCTTATTTTAAGGAGGCGCGGTATGGGTGAATCTTTTAAAAAGATAAAATCTAAATACTTCAAAGGCGCAATAATTTTAAGCGTCATAATAGGCGTGTGCGCGGGGCTTATTGCCGTAGGCGCGGTTATGCTTACGCTTAAACTTAACAAAATAGTCATAAACGGCGGATATTACGCGCTTATCGCCGTAGGTACGGCGGGCATTGTAGGTGCGCTGTTCTTTTTGATTTTGCGCCCCACGGACAAACGCGTGGCTAAACGGCTTGACAGAGATTACGCGCTGGGTGAAAGAGTTCAGACTATGGTTGAATTTTCCCAAAGTTTCGACGATATGGCTGTCTTACAGCGCAACGACACTTCCGAAAGACTTAAAGGAATGTCGCCCAAAAAGCCCGCACTCAAATATATGCTTTTAAGCCTTTTAATTCCCGTAATGGCTTGCGGACTGTTCCTTTCGGGTATGATGGTTAAAAATCCCGAAGTCGGCGGAAATTCCGATATAAAGCCCGAACCCCCCGTGGAATTTGACGATTGGCAGAAAGTAAGGCTTAACACCCTTATTTCCAACGTAAAGGCAAGCAATATGGAAGAGACGCCCAAAAATGCGGTTGCCGTCGTTCTGGAAGGGCTTCTTACGGCTTTCTGGACGGAAGACGGGACAAAGGAAGTTACCGAACAGGTTATGTCAGAGACGGTAAAAGCCGCGTTGACGGCGGTGGAAGGCATTACCGACGGGCTTAATTCGGCTGACGACTTCGGGGGCCTTCTTGCGCCTTACGAAGGTTTTGAAGGTTACGGCAACGCGTTAAGTCAGTCCACCGAATACTACAAAGCAGACGGCACAACCGTCGTAAATACTTTCGACGCGGTTACCGAGCAGTCGCTTTTGCTTGACGACAGACTTGCGGAACTGTTTGACGGTGTATTTAAATCACTTTATGAAAAGATAGACAGCGCAAACAACGTAAGTTCGGCAAAAAGTAAGGTAACGGAATTTATAGGCGTTTTCGATGTTGCTTATCTCGAACTTTCTTCGCTTGATACGTACGACGGTCTGTTTAATGCGCTTACCGACTACAAGGACGAACTTAAAAGTCTTAGCGACGGAATGGTGAGAATACAAACCAAGCCTTCGCTTATCCAGCGTACGGACGCGCCCAACACTAAGCTTATATCTTCTACGGTGCGCGCCGTGTGGGGGCAGAGCTATAACGCAATGATGACAGATTATATCCGTTACGAGCTTATCGACTTATTCAAGATAACGTTTGATAATCCCGACGACCCCGACAACCCCGACGACCCCGGTTCGGTTAAACCGCCCGAAGAAGACAACCCCGGCGGCGACGGAGATCAGGAACATCTCTACGGCAGCGACGAAGTAATTTATTACCCCGTCAACGGCGAACACGTCAAGTACGGCACGGTTTTGGGCGAGTATTCGGCAAAAGCCAACGAGCTTATGGAAAGTATGCCGGACGAACTTAAAGGCTTCTTAAAAGATTATTTCGATATTTTAAGCAGCGGACTTAAAGAAGAAGAAAAATAAAATCACATAAATTTCAGGTAGGTTAATTATGGATAACACCGCAAAAGTAGAAAAATTCAGTAAAGCAATCGCCGACATAAAGGCGGAACTTCACAAAGACGTAGTTGGACAGGAAGACATTATAGAAAACGTTATAGTCGCAATAATAGCGGGCGGTAACGTGCTTTTGGAAGGCGTCCCCGGCGTAGGTAAAACAAGGCTTGTCCGTTCGCTTGGAAAGACGCTTTCGCTTCCGTTTGCGAGAATTCAGTTCACGCCCGACCTTATGCCTTCCGACGTAACGGGTACAAACGTAATGGAAAAGGACGAAAAGGGTAAAATGAACGTCAGGTTCCAGCGCGGACCCATTTTCGCAAACCTTGTGCTTGCCGACGAAATCAACCGTGCAACCCCCAAAACACAGGCGGCAATGCTTGAAGTTATGCAGGAGCATAAAGTTACCGTTGCCAACACAACTTATCCTTTGGAAGAACCTTTCTTCGTGCTTGCAACCGAAAACCCCATCGAACAGGACGGTACGTACCCCCTGCCTGAAGCGCAGATGGACCGTTTTATGTTCAAGCTTATAATGAAATTCCCCGCCGTGGACGAGCTTAAAGACATCGTCACAATGACGCAGAAGACGCTTGACGAGACGGCAACGGCAATAGTCGACGGCAAAACCATTCTCGAAATGCGTGAACTTGCCAAAAACGTACCCGTCATAGACGACGTGCTTCAATATGCGGTAAACCTTATAACTTATACCCATCCGGAGCTTAAAGAAACTTCTTCGACGGCGAAAAAGTATATCAAATACGGCGCGTCCCCCCGTGCGGCGCAGGCGCTTATCACCAGCGCGAAGATACGCGCGCTTATGAACGGAAGTTACAACGTGTCCTATGCCGATATTCGGGCGTTGGCTTATCCCGTATTAAGGCACAGAATTAAAATAAATTACACGTCTGTAAACGAAAAACTCGGCGTGGACGACGTAATTACCCTTCTTCTGGAAGAGACCGGAAAACATACTAAGTAATAAATATGGAAAAATTGCCTATCAACGAAGAGTTTTTGCAGCAGCTCGAACTGCTGCAATTACTCATAAAAAACAGCGTTGCGGGCGCGTTCGGCGGAAATCACAAGACCAGAACTTACGGTTCTTCCTGCGAGTACGCCGACTTCCGCGACTACGTCCCCGGCGACGATTTGAAAAAAGTCGACTGGAACGCTTACGCGCGCTTTGAAAAACTTTATCTTAAATTATTTCTCGACGAGCGTCAGATGCACACCCGCATATATATAGACGCAAGCCGTTCAATGACTTACGGCAACGGCAACAAGGATACGCAGGCGGTAAAAATAGCCGCCGCCATAGCATATCTTTCTGTTTGCGATATGGATAAGGTGTCAATTTACGTTATTCACGAAAACGCCGTCGAAGAAGTTATTACGTCTATGCTCGGCAAAGATTCGTTCGTTGCCAATATCGGCAAACTCAACGGCATTGTGTTTAACGGCGACAGCTGTATCTCGGACGCCGTTCTGCCCTTAAACGTGGGCTACGGCGACGGGCTTTCCGTAATTATTTCCGACTTTCTTACGGATAATAATTATGAAGACGCCGTCAACTACCTTGCGGACAGGAAGCGCGACGTTTTGTGCGTGCAGGTGCTGTCAAGGGAAGAGTTAAAGCCCAAGTCGCGCGGTAAAGTGCATTTCTTCGACAGTGAAAACACTTCAAGGTATTACCGCAAAAATATCAACAGGGATATAATAAACGCTTACAAAGCCGCGCTTGAATACGCGACGGGAAGAATACGCGATTTGTGCCATTCGCGCGAAGCGGAGTATATGCTTGTCGCGGCGGATGAGAATATTGCCGACTTGTTCTTCGAAAGAATGACGGAAATGGGGGTGCTTAAATGAGATTTCTTTATCCTTTGGGCTTGCTGGGACTCATCGCCGTACCCATTCTTATAATAATTTATATAATCAAAAACAAGTATGTGGAGCAGGTCGTGTCTTCGACCTATCTGTGGACGCTTAGCGAAAAGTTTTTAAAACGCAGAAATCCCATACGCATGATTACGGGAATCATAAGCCTTATTTTGCAGATACTTGCCGTAATTTTCATTTCGTTTGCAATCTCTCATCCCGTGTTCACCCTGCCGCACGCCGCCGAAGATTTTTGTTTTATAATCGACGGTTCGGGCAGTATGAATATAACTTTGCAGGACGGCGCAACGCGCTTTGACGAAGCAAAGGAACGCGTCCGCAAGCTTATTTCGGATTCGGCTACGGGAAGCGCATATACGCTTATCGTAGCGGGCGATTCGACCGACACGCTTTATCAGTCGATAGAAGACAAAGAACGCGCGCTTTCGCTTTTGGACGAGGCTGAACCTTCTTTCGGCGCGTCGGGCTTCGTAAACGCGGTCAGCCGCGCGCAGGAGATGTTCGGCTTCAATCCCGCGCTTTCGGTGTACGTCGTTACGGATAAATCTTACGAACAGACCGAAAACGTCAACGTAGTAAACGTGTCGGACGGCGCAAAAAATTACGCCGTGTCGGACGTGGAATATTCGTTTGCGGGCGGTAAACTTATCGTCGGCGGAAACGTCATTTCCTACAACGGCGACGCCGAACTCGATTTGAATTTATATATCGACGGCGCGGAAGAGTGCGAAAGTACGCAGAAAGTAGAAGTTAAAAATCTTGAACTTACGCCCTTTTCGTTCGAAAGCGACAGCGTGGATTTTGCGTCGCTTAAAGTGGCGGTCGCCCAGACCGACTCGCTTATGAACGACAACGAAAGCGTGCTTTACAACGTGCGTTACGACAGGTCGTTCACTACGCTTGTCGTCAGCGAAACCCCGTTCTTTTTACAGGCGGTGTTCAAAGCTCTCGGCAATGCGAGGGTGGACGTCGCCAAGCCCGACAAGTATGAAAATCTTACGGGCAAAGACGGTTACGGGCTGTACGTTTTCGACGGGTTTTCTCCCGCGGAGCTTCCGAGAAACGGCGCGGTATGGTTTGTAAATCCCAAGTCCAGCGTGGAAAATTCGGGGTTCAGTATGCAGAGTGAAATTTCACTTTCGGAACCGGGCAAGCTTGCGTTCAGCACGTCAAGTTCCACCCGTGTAAAAAACCTGCTTGCGGGTCTTTCCAAAAGCGACATTTATCTTTCGGAATACGTAAAGTGCGGGCAGTACCGCAATTTCATAAATCTCATTTCGGTGGAAGGCAGCCCCGTGGTGTTTGCGGGTACAAACTCTTTCGGCAACCGCGAAGTGGTGTTCGCGTTCGATTTTCATAATTCGGACGTTCCGCTTTCGCCCGATTTTCCCGCTCTTATAAACAACCTTATCGGTTATACTTTCCCCGCGGTAGTGGATAATTCTTCGTATTTCTGCGGCGATTCGGCGGATATAAACGTGCTTGCCAACTGCGAAAGCGTGCGTGTAGATACCCCGCAGGGCAAAGTAGTGTATCTCGATACTTCCAACCCTGTGGTGTCTTACACTCTCGACGAAGCGGGCGTATATACCGTGACGGAAATTATCGGAAACACTACGAGAACGGTTAACCTTTTTGCAACCGTACCCGTATCTGAAAGATACGTGACGGTAAGCGAACCTTCGCTTGTCATAAGCGGTCAGGCTTCTTCCGAACGGCGCGACGGAAGGTACGAAGACCTGCTTGCTTTCTTTATAATTCTTGCCGTATTGTTTATTGCGGATTGGATGGTGTATTGTTATGAACAGTATCAGCTTCGTTAACGTATATCTGTTATTTATAGCCCTTCCGCTTGCGGCGCTTCTTACAGTGCCGTTCGTGCTTGCGGTAAAGCGCGACAATCTGAACGGACACAATATCGCGTCGTTGGTGCTTCATATCCTTATGGCGGCGCTTATCGCTTTTGCCGCTGCCGGCACGCAGTTTGTAACGGTTATGACGGAGACGGACGTCTATGTAGTGGCGGACGTGTCGTATTCGGCAAATAAGAATCTCGACACGCTTGACAACTACGTAAGAAACGTCGGCAAGGCATTGCCCAAAAATTCGAGAATGGGCGTCGTCTGCTTCGGCAAGGATTACAAACTTGTCACGCGCTTAGGCGAAAATTTCAGAACGGTCAGAAATTCCGGCGTGGACGACAGTGAAACGGACATCGAAAACGCGCTCGATTATACCGGTACGCTGTTCAGGGATACCGTGTTAAAACGCATAGTCCTCATTACCGACGGCAAGGACACCAATTCGTCGGATTCCAACACGATAAAACGTGCAGTTGACAATCTCAAAGCCCAGAATATAAAAGTCGACGCAATTTATTTGAATGACAACATTTCCGCGGACGCTAAGGAAGTGCAGGTCACAAGCGTAGAATATTCCGGGACGGTATATCTCAATCACGGTGAGACGGCAACCGCGCTTGTGCAGAGCAGTTACGCCTGCAACGCTACGCTGTCGCTGTACCGTGACGGGCAGAAGGTGGAAGAACAGGATAAAGCCGTTGCCCTTACGGCGGGAAGCAACAGGGTCAGCTTCGATTTAAAGACCGACGAGACGGGAACATACGGCTATGAAATCCGCATTGCGGCGCAGGAAGACGAAAATACTTTCAACAACGCGTGCAGCTTTACGCAGACCGTGTCTGGTGCGGTAAAGGTACTGTTCATTTCGCAGGACTTTGCGGACCTTGACGAAGCGCGTAAATTGTTCGGTGAAGACGTAGAGGTTGACTATTTCGTAAACGACCCCGCCGTTCCTTGCAGTGTAGAAGCGCTTTGCAAATACGACGAAATTTATATTTCCAACGCCGACGTATCCCTTCTGAATAATTCCGCATTGTTTATGGAAAGCCTTGAGACGGCTGTGTCGATGTTCGGTAAAAGTCTTATTACTCTCGGCGATACAAGTATACAGAACAAGAACGATTCCGAGCTTCGCGACTTACAGAATATGCTTCCCGTAAACTACGGCAACAGCGGTTCGGATAAGAAGCTGTATACCATAGTTATCGACGGTTCGAGAAGTATGGAGTTCAACAACAAGCTTCAAATAGTCAAACGCGCGGCGTGCAATCTTATAGACTTGCTCGAAGACAGGGACTCGGTCTGCGTGGTAGTCTTCCACGGCAACGTAGAAACAGCTCAGCGTCCGGTGCAGGTAGGTTTAAACCGCGAAGCTATTAAACAGACAATCAACGATATTTCCGTAACGCAGGGTACTTTTATAGGACTCGGACTAAGCGAAGCGTTAAATTGGATACGGAATGAAAGCTCAAACTTTACCGAAATGCAGTTGATGCTTATGTCCGACGGACTTAACTACACTCAGGAAACGACCAACGACGCAAGGGCGATAGTCAAACAGCTACGCGCGTACGGCGTGGTGACTTCCGTTCTCGACGTCGGCAGGGGCAGAGACAACAGCAGTGTTGCGGTTGCGGCGAAAGAGCTTTTAAACGACCTTTCCAAGTACGGCGATGGCGAATACTATCCCGTGTCGCAACTCGAAGATGTAGACGACGTTATTTTCGGCGACGTTGCGGATACTGTAAAGGAAACCAAAATAGAAAGATTTTCCTGGGTTGACGTAAAAAGAAGATTTGACGAAACACTTGAAGGGTTAGACAATCTTTCGTATATCGCAGGCTTTATGAACAGTTCTGTAAAGCCAAGCGCAACCACCGTTCTTACGACTGAATATCAAAACGCTTCTGGTATAGGAATCGAGGTTCCCATTTATGCTTACCGTACTTACGGTAACGGCAAAGTCGCTTCGTTTACAAGCAGTATAAGCGGCGACTGGCTGTCGGCATGGGAGCAGTCGGGTATAAAAAGCAAGTTCTTTAAAAACGTCTTGTCAGCGCTTACGCCAAACGTAAAAGCAGACTATCCTTACACGGTGGAACTTGCCGTAGATACGGGAACGGCTTCCGTCACGGTTACTCCCGCGGTTATAAGGGCGGGCGCGGTTGCGTCCATCGAAGTAACTTCTCCCGACGGACAAACTTTAAACGGAAATCTCGTCTTCGAGTCTGTGGCTTACGGATATACTTTCTCCGCACAATCTGTCGGCAGATACGATATTGCCATATCCTATTCTTACGGCGGTCAGACTTATACGGCGCACACCGGTTTTACAGTGTCCTATCTTCCGGAATACGACAGCTTTGCCGTATACGACGCTTCCGGTCTGCACCACGCTGTCGGGGCTGAGGGAACGGTAAGCGAAGACGGGAATATAACCATTGAAAACGACCCCAACGAAGTAAGTTCGCGTACGGTCACTCTCACGGTTCCTTTGCTTGCAATCTGCGTTGCTCTGTTTGCGGTCGACATTATCGTGCGTAAGCTTAAATGGGCGGATATAAAAAGCCTTTTCAAAAAAGTAAAATAATACGAAGTGACAGAAAAATGAAAAAAATTCTCGCATTGATATTAACGCTAATAATACCGTTTGCGTTTGCCGTTGCGGGCTGTGTGGACTATAACGACCCCTTACAGCCCGACGACAGACCCGGTACCGACGTACCTTTGCCGCCCGGCGGCGAGGATAATCCGCCCGAAGAGGACGACGGTAAATTTACTGTTCAGCTTGTTCAAAACAATAAACCGTTCCAATTAGACGGCTATACGCTTAACGCCCAGTGGAGGGGTGACGACGGTACTTTTTATACCGCGCCGTTTAACAACGACGGTTACGCCGAAATCGAAGGGCTCGACGGCGATTATCAGGTAACGCTTTCAACCCTTCCGGACGGTTATACTTATGAAACCAATAAGTACAGGTCTACCAACGACGATAAAAAAATCAAAATAAAAATCGAAGTTATAACTCCCAATCCGGATAAGGACGGTTCGGACCTGTATAATAACGTCAGGGAAATACAATCGACTGGCTTTTACAGGGTAAGGCTTGAAGGTCCGCACTCGCAGGTGTGCTATCAGTACGTGCCGCGCCGCGCTGGCGACTATTCCATACAGTCGCTTATGGATATACGGGCCAACGAAATAAATCCCATTCTCGACGTATACGTCGGTACTGTCGGCTGGAAACCCACTCTCGGTAATCCCAGCTGGATTCAGAACGGAGGCGGAGCCGAAAATACCTATACCAAAAACTTCAAGTACGACGTGCGTCTTTCCGAAGATATGGTAGGCAACATATATTCTTTCTGTATAAGAACCGAAAGTATCAATTCTTCCGCGTTCCCAATAGATATAGACTTCGTCATAGAATACAACGGCGAATATACGGGCAACGTCTACGTACCGCCCGATGAAATTCACGCCGAAGAAGAGTGGAGAACGATGCGGGATTACGACGCTTCGTTGTATGATTTCAGATATGCCGCCGACCTCAACGGAAGAAAGCTGGACTCCGACCTTTACGCTCTAAATCCCGAAGACGGCTTCTATCACGAATATGACGAGAGAACGGGAACGTTCGGAGATATACTTTACGTAAAGATAAATCAGGACAGTGCGGTGCTTGTAACCGAAACTGGTACGGGTTTTATGGACGGACAAGTCCAGATTTTCGCAATGAGATTTTACAGTTTAAAAAATCAGCAGAACTACGATTTCGGCGCTTTCATCGGCGAATACGCCGCGCACGTAAACAGAGACGGTGTTTATGCCGTTACGGAAGAATTGAGAGATTTTCTTCAATCATATTCCGTAAGCCAAAGATTGTTCAACGACGGTAACGGCTGGGCTGAAACGGCGGCGGGTTATCTGTCCGCCGAAGAAGACCAATGGCTGTTTAACTGCGGTGTTTACAGAAGACGCTAAGCGTCAAGGATAGTAATTATGACTAAAAAAACTACTTTTAAAATAGCTTCCGCCATTATGGCTTGTATTATGTCGGCGGCTGTATTTACGGGTTGTGGCAATAACCATGAACACCGCTTCCGCTGGACGGTGCTTAACCCCGCAACCTGTACCGAACAAGGATTAAGACAGGGCGTATGCGGAATATGTTCCTACGTCGTTGACGAAATTATCGAAATAGACCCCGATAATCACGATTACGGCGAATGGAATATTACGCCGCCGCAGGCGGATTCGGCCGGCAGCGCGCAAAAGACGTGTTCGCGCGATGCAAACCACGTTCTGACGGTAGAGTTGCCTTCGCTGTCCGAAGAGAGCGCTTACACTTCCGTAAGCGTGACCACTCCCGCGGGAATAGTTACCGAAGGTGTTAAAACTTACGTTCTCGCAAACGACGCGGGCGATATATCTTTCGGTATACCCATCGAGCCGAGGGGTATACAAAGCGTTGCGGATGCGGTAGAAATAGGTTCACAGAGTAAAAATCAGATAAGAAGCGCGCGCGGGCAGACGGCTTCCGGAATTAAGACGCTTGACACGTACACCCCGCGAGATTTTTATTACGAATTCGGTAATAATTACACTTATATAAAGGACGACGCGGACAGGGTCGAAACCTGGGTCGAAAACAATGACGGCGACTTTTTCGGTTACAGAAGAAACTGGAGGGTAAGCGGAGATAATATTTCTTATGATAATCTTATAACGACGACGGATAAAGAATATCTCAAAGGTCACAGGTTTGCGTCTGTATATACCGAAACGCCGGTAAGGTACGGTGCGGAGGGCTTGCTTGCGGGACTTTACGATTTCGGCAAACAGAGCCAAAACGGCGACTTTAAAGAAGAGCTTAAAGTTACCGAAAACGGATACGAATGTAATTTCGGCTTTGGTTATCTCAGCAGAAACGCAAGATATTTCAGCGTAGTGAGTGTAAGCTTCACGCTTACGAAAAGCTATGCCATAAAGACGCTTTATTACAATTCGGACAGCTATTACAACGATTCCGAGGGCAATTTTGCGGCGTGGGAGAGAAACGAGGACGGAACATGCACACTTTTGGACCCCGAAGCGTCGCATTACAACGATACGGTAACAGTCGAACAGACGCTTATATCGGAGCTTTCCGAAGAGGAGCAGAATAACGTACCGCAAAACCCTTACGATAAGTATGCGTTTTACGCGTCGTCATTTGATTTGCGCTTTAACGGTTTTCCCGTCGGCGAAGAGGGGATAACAATAGACGCTGACACCCGTCAACCGCTTATGTTTGTCCAGATTGTAAATATACAGCCGTCTACGGCGAATTTGTCGCTTGATACCGTAAATGTTTATCTTGTGACAGAACACGAAGAAATTCCTCTTTCGGCTACAAGTCTGACGTCCGTCGGAATACTTGCTTATTCAAGCGGTGGCGGCATAAATATAAGAAGCCGTATCTGCGGCGAACTTACGTTAAGGCTTAAAACGTTGCGCTATACCAAGGACCTTAAAGTCACGGTAAGACCCATTGCGCCTATAATAGAAGAAATTATATCGGATACTGAGAGAATTCCCGTACCGTACGAAGCGGCTATGTGGGTAAACGCAACTTCAAGTTATTTCAAAACCGACGTTGCAAGAATTTATGTCGGGCAGGATCTCTATTTTACCGCGCAGACGTCTGCCGAAAGACAGCCGTTTACGGATTGCAGCTTTACGGCGGAATACACTTCCGACAACCCTTCGGCAAAATACACGTCGGAACCCTGCGAACATAACGGCTTTCCGGCAATAAAATTCAATTCGCAGAATACGGGCAGATATACGGTTGTTCTGACTTCGACGCTTAACCCGAAAGCGGTAGCCACGCTTACAATCGAAGTAAGCGCAAGGATGTCGGAAGCCGAGCTTTTAAGCGGTACACATACGGCTGCGGTAAGCTATCCCAGACGCGGTACCACTGTAACTGCCGTTTTCGAATCTTTGGGCGGAACCGACATCATCAACATTACGTTCAGACATACAGAATCCAACACGGTCTTTAACGAAAGACTGACGTACGAATACGATTCGGCAACGCGAACGCTCACCACAAAGCATTCAAGCGGCGGCGAGGGGTTTGCGGGCGGAAACGTATATCAGCTCGGCTGTAAGCTTACGATAAACGAAGATTACGACTTCGTACTGACTTACAACACGGGCTTCGGCGATATAACGGAAACCGTCGTGCTTGCAAGACAGGCGGAAACTTCGGATTAAAATTGGTAAAAAACGGCTTTACAAAAGCGCAATTCCCATAGGGATTAAAAAACAAAAATTTTATAAGAGTTGCACTTTCAAGCGATGAAAAAGAACAGGATTTCAAATCGAAGTCCTGTTTCTTTTTACAAATTTATTGCAACTGACTGACTAACTTTGTTACTTCTTCTTGCTATTCTATACTTGTCAAACGA
>CAJUNJ010000006.1:116401-123491 GCA_910587825.1 uncultured Christensenellaceae bacterium | reverse complement strand
GTTAGGGCTATGCCCGAAAATGAAATACCACCCGCTATGCGGGTGGATTATTATTTTTAATGTTAGTTTAGTTCTTTGATTTTTACAACCGCCGCGGTACGCCCTTCTACGCCGAGTTTGGAATATATGGAACTTATATAATTTCTTGCCGTACCGTCGGACAGCTTCATTACCGAAGCTATCTGCCTGTTTGTAAAGCCGTCGTTTAGCATAAGCGCTATTTCGACTTCGCGGTCGGAAAGGTTATAAAGCTTTTTAAGTTTTATTTCCTTTTCGGAAGACACCATCATTGCGGCGTCTGTTATCTTTTTGGCTATTTTGGAGGGCAATATAGTATCGCCCGCGTATGCGTTTTTAATTGCGTCGATAAGCGCGGTAGAACCTATATCCTTTAAGAGATATCCGCTTGCGCCGTTGTTTATCGCGCTTAAAATATAGTCGCTGTCATCGAACGTGGTAAGAATAATTATTTTTGTTTCGGGAGCTATTTCCTTGATACGCTTAGTTGCGACGACGCCGTTCATATTTGGCATACGTATATCCATAAGCACTACGTCGGGCTTGTACCTTTCGGTAAGCGCAATGCCCTCCGCCCCGTCAAGCGCGATTCCCAAGACGTGAAAGTCCTTACAGGTTTCAAGAACGCTTTTTATACCTTCGGCTAAAATCATCTGGTCGTCAACAAGCAAAATATTAATCATACCGCACCGCCTTTATCTTTTTTATCGAGAGGGAGGCTCAACTCTATTTCGAACCCTTCCCCAGCTTCACCCGAAAAACGGCAACGCCCGCCGAGCGTTTCCGCCTTTTCGCGTATGCCTTTCAGCCCGAACCCTTCTATTATCTGTCCGTCAATGCCGCGGCCGTTGTCGGAAATAAGCAAATCAAGGTCTGAAAAACTCTTCTTCATCTCTATATAAAACGCCGTCGCCTTGCCGTGCCTTATACCGTTGGCAAGGCTCTCTTTTACTGTGTTTAATACAAATCTGCACATTTCTTCGCCGACAGGCACGTCTTCGATATCGCAACGGACTTTAAGTTCCGTACCGTCTATAGTCTGCGCTATGACTTCTTCTATGCTCTCTTTAAGCGAACTTGCCCGCTGTCTGCCCGCAAGCAGATGGACGCTTTTACGCATCTGTTCAAGCGCGTTCTTCGCCTGAATGTTTGCCGAAATAATTCTGTTTTTTGCTTCCGCGGGATTTTCGTCTATAAGCAGCTTCGCCGCTTCGGTCTGCATAATTACCGTCGTCATAGAATGTCCGGCGTTGTCGTGAATATCTTTTGCGATACGGTTGCGTTCTTCGTACACCGCCGTACGCGAAAGACGTTCGTAAACCTCTTTAAGCCGCGCTTTGCTTTCGTCGGCTTCATTCAACGCAAACCTTAACTGTTTATTCTTGCTGTAAAACGTTAAAATAAAGTTTGTAATTACGAAATGCAGTGCAAGAATAGATACGCCCACTATGCAGTCGCCTACAATGCGGACAGTCGTCTGATATGCGCTTGCGCCTTCTTCCATTCCGACTATGCCGCCCGTGATAAACGACACCGTATAAAGCCCGCAGCTTACCCCGAAAAGTATGCCGTTGAGTTTTAAGCTGTCCACAGAAATATAAAATTGGGTAAGCACTATACAATACAGCGCGGACAGATACGAATTGCCCGTAAGTATACACAGCGCAAGAAGCAACGCAGAATTTATACCGAAAAACACCATATCCGCGGCAAAATTCGATACCGCATAGAAATCAATCGTCACGAAAACGGCAAGCGACACGCAACAGACTATTACCGAAACAAGTTTGGCAATACCGCCGTTGGCAATATAATACGAAGCATATTGGGCACAAATTATTACTTCAAGCACCAAAAGTCCGATTATAAGCAACAGTTTGATTATTTCTACGATTTTTTTATTGTTTGATTTTAAAGTAAATTCTTCGTTCATAATCTTAAATTTCAAGATTTTGAGTTACTTCTTCAAGTCTGCCCGATGTTCTGTAACTGAAAAAATTATTTCTGCCGGCAAAAATTATATGGTCGGCAAACGTTACATTACTCATTTTGCAGATCAGCCGTAAACGACGCGTAAATATATCGTCGTTTTCGGACGGGTCGGCGCATCCGTTGGGGTGGTTATGGGCGACGACTATACTTTCGGGCTTTATTTCGGTAATATCGTTTAAAATGCTTCTCGTATCGGTTGACGCCCTGTTCCTGTCTGCCGAAGTAAAGGATACAATACGTTTGATTTTACCGCCCTTGCCGAGATGATAGAATTCGAGATATTCTTCGGCCTTACCGTAAAAGCGCATAGAAATGAATTTTTTACAGTCCTCGGTATTTTTCAGGACGGCGACGCCTTCTGTCGAACCCATACGCCTTGATATTTCCCCGACTACGCGGATAAGGCTTGCACTGCTGTCGCCTATGCCTTTGACGGTTTTAAGTTCTTCCGTACTTGCCGAAAAAACACCTTTAAGCGTACCGAACCTGTCCAAAAGCGCGTGCGCGGCGGGGTTTGTATTGACACGGGGCTGAGCCGTAAACAGCAGAAGTTCGAGAATTTCGTGGTCGTAAAGAGCCGAACAGCCGTCGGCTTTGTCCTTCATACGTTTTCTGTGCCCCTTGTGCAAATTTTCCTGACTCATATTAAAAAACCCGTTTGATTTATTTTACCATAAAAAATAAAAAGTGTATAATGATTTTAAGGTATTTTTAAAAAAGGTGATGCTATGGATAAATTATTTGAAAAAACGGTTGAAAGTATTTCGGAAATAGTAAAATTCGACTCGTCGCGCAAGCCCGCGCAAAACGGAATGCCGTTCGGCGCGCAGACGGCGGAATGTCTTGATTACTTCCTTTCGCTTGCAAAATCGTTCGGATTCGAGACAAAAAATTACGACAACTATATAGGGGAAGTAATTTTCGGCGAAGGCGAAGAATTTGCCGTTCTCGCCCATCTCGACGTTGTACCCGCGGGCGGCGGCTGGACGCACGACCCGTTCGGCGGGGAGATAGATTATAAAAACGCGCGCGTCTGGGGCAGGGGCACAATGGACGACAAGGGTCCCGCAGTCATTGCGCTTTACTGTCTCAAACAGCTTAAAGACGAAGGTTTTATTCCAAAAAAGAAGATAAAGCTAATCGTCGGATGCAATGAAGAAGACGGCTGGGAATGTATAGATTATTACGTAAAACACGCGCATATGCCCGAAACGGGCTTTTCTCCGGACGCGGACTTTCCTGTAATTTACGCCGAAAAAGGCATTTTACAGCTTATACTCTCTTTCCCCGCCCCGCTTGGCTTTTCAGGGCTTAAAGGTGGCGAAAGAGCAAATATGGTATGCGACTTGTGCGAAGTATATGCCGTAAAAGACACGGAAAAACTTAAAAAATTCAACCTTAGCTACGAAAACGGCAAAGTTATTTCAAGGGGCAAGTCCGCGCACGGCTCTACACCCGCGCTCGGCGTAAACGCTATCGATCCTGTTTTGGGCTATTTGGGGCTTGACGAAATGCGGGAACTGCTTTTCGGCAATAACGCGCTCCGCGCCTTTAAGGACGAGACAGGCGAACTTACGTTTTCACCGAACGTCATAGAACAGAAAGACGGAAAGATAAAAGTCGTGTGCGACGTGCGCTACCCCGCCACTTATTCCAAACAGAACGTACTTGACGTAGTGGACGGCTGGGGGATTGAATATACGGTAGGGCACGAACAGTCACCCCTTTACAACGACAGGCAATGCGGACTTATTAAGACCCTTTGCGGGGTTTATAACGAAGTAACGGGCAAGAACGTGCAACCTATCGCAATCGGCGGGGGAACATACGCAAGGGCGCTTAAATGCGGTGCGGCGTTCGGCCCAGAAGAGTTTGGCGAAGAAAGCACTATCCATAAACCCGACGAATATATAACCTTTGAAAAGATTGAAAAATGTCTTAAAATTTACAAGCTCGCCATACAGCGCCTCACCGAAAAATAAACCTATAAGCGCGAACTATATTCAGTTCGTCCGTTCTTTTTTTGAACCAATCGCTTATTATATTCTTTCCGAGCGATTGACGGGAACGTATAAGCGGCTTGTCCCATAAATCTTCGGGTGTAATGTACGGCTTTTCCGCAAGCGGACTGTCTTTACGCATAAGCACGCCCCAAGTATCGTAGAGCGGCAAGCGAAGATAATCGTATTTGCTTACATCAAACGGTTCTATAAAAATTCCGAAGTCTATCAGTCCTTTATCAAGCCGTTCGGAAATAATAGCGCTGTCGCCGCTGAACAGATGGAACTTAACGCCTGGAAAATCGTTTTGAATATCGTAAATTATTTTTGCTATGGTTTGCAAGGCATAACTTTCGCCGCCGCCGATATAAATATTGCCGCCGACGTCTGCAACGGGCGAATTTAGTTCGGCTTCAGTTTGATAAATAAATTAACAGGAGATATAAATTATGTTAGGAAATTTTACTTACTGCAACCCCACCAAACTCTACTTCGGTAAAGACGCTTTGGACGGCCTGAACGAAGAACTGCCCAAATACGGCAAAAACGTATTGCTCGTCTATGGCGGCGGTTCTATAAAAAAGAACGGCATTTACGATAAAGTAGTTGCCATTTTGAAAGCAAACGGCAAAGAGATTTACGAGGACGCGGGCGTTATGCCCAACCCCACTAACGTAAAACTTAACGAAGGTATCGAACGCGCAAGAGCGGCAAAAGCCGACCTTATATTGGCTGTCGGCGGCGGCTCGGTATGCGACTACGCAAAAGCCGTTTCGGTTTCGGTAAACTGCAACGATGACGCTTGGGATAAATACTTCATCCGCTTCGAGGAACCGACCTGCGAAATTATTCCCGTAGGTTGCGTTCTCACTATGGTAGGCACGGGCAGCGAAATGAACGGCGGCTCGGTCATAACAAATCACGAACAAAAGCTCAAAATAGGACACGTTTTCGGCGATAAGGTGTTCCCGAAATTTTCCGTAATGAACCCCGAATTTACCTACACTCTTCCCAAATATCAGATGGTATCCGGCATTTACGATATAATGTCGCACATTCTCGAACAGTATTTTTCGGGAACGGACGACAACACGAGCGACTACATTATGGAAGGACTTTTGCGCTCTTTAATTCACAGCGCGGATATTGCCGTGGAAAACCCCACCGACTACGAAGCAAGAAGCAACATTATGTGGACGGCAACTTGGGCGCTTAACACCCTCGTTGCAAAGGGCAAAACCACCGATTGGATGGTGCATATGCTCGGGCAAGCGGTTGCGGCATATACCGACGCAACGCACGGAATGACGCTTGCCGCCGTAACTATGCCGTACTACAAGTATATTCTGCCCTACGGCACGGCGAAGTTTGCACGCTATGCCGTAAACGTGTGGAACGTAAACCCCAAAGGCAAGACAGCTACGCAGGTCGCCTATGAGGGCTTGGAAGTAATGGAAAAATGGATGCGCAAAATCGGGCTTGTAATGAATATTACGGAACTCGGCGCAACAAAAGAAATGCTTGACGGAATGGTAAAAAGCACGCTTGTTATGGACGGCGGTTATAAGGTATTCAACGAAAAAGACATACGCGCCGTCTTACAGGCAAGTTTCTGATAAAAGTTATGAAGCGCAGTTGAAAGAACGCGACGACTATATTAAAACGCTTTTAACCGCTGAACCTTAACAACGGCAACAGCCGATAGAGCAATTCGCTCTATCGGCTGTTTTATATTGTAATTATATGCTTCGCTAAATTGAAATTTATCTTACAAGTTAGAATTATAAAAAGTTATTATTCTATCAAATAGTTCATTATCCAATCCATTGCAATAAATTTCTCTGTCAAGGTACTTTTGGACATACTCAATTCTTTCTTCAAGCGACAGCGTCCGTTCACTGAAGTAATTACTGCATTCCTCATAAAAACGATTCATATAATTTATGTATTCATCAGAATTGAGTATGTTCATATGCCCTTTGTTTTCATATTGTATGAACTCAAATCGTTCATCGCCTGCGTATTGTTTATAATAGACATCATAACCATATTCAATAGGCACAGTGGTGTCATCGTTACTGTGTGCAATTAATACGCCGCACTTTGAGTTTGAAAATCCATTAAGAGCATCGGCTGATGAATATTTTCCGCACTTAATTCGTTCAATCGAGTTAACATAGGGCATCATAAAATCAATAAGCCCGCCAACCATCTCTTGCCCTTGCGCCCTGATTAGATCACCCGGTCGATTAAATCCCGCAATAGCGGCAATGGCTTTAACTTCGGGGTGATAATTTAATACTGCGCTAACACAGTAACCGCCCCAACTATGTCCCCACAGCATGATTGGCAAATCTTTCACTTCATCTATTTTCTGTAAATAGTCAATCGCATAGCTTAAATCCGCAACACCTTGCGGAATACCATTTACTCCGTTTCCTTCGCTTTCGTCATTTCCCGTTGCATCATAGGCAAATACATCGTACCCGTGCTTAGCAAAATAATAAGCAACATCCATATAACTGTTATGTCCGCCGCCGCCAAAGCCGTGAGCAATTACAACAACACCTTGCGCATCGACTCTATCTACATAGTAACGATATCCGACAAGCTTTATCCCGTTATTTGAAGTAAATTCATGTCTGTCAGCTTTGAGTCCGTCAAAATCATCAAGATTAAATTTCCAATATTCCGTAGTTTCATACCTTACATTAAAGACACTATTATACAGAATTGCCCCGACTGTGAATGGTGCAACCAAAAATACAATCAATATCAATACTGCCGTCACGATTGATGCAATAATGATTTTCTTTTTTGTTTTCTTCTGAATTGACATAAAAATCCATATCCTTGTCCTCTAAATTACTGTTTATCTTACAATCATTATAGCATATTCCTTTTGACAAAGCAAGAGAAAGATCAGCTTGCTATACTTGCAAGCCGTTCAAACTAATTATTACTAAAATAAAAAGTAAATCCGAACCACTCACTTGTTACAAGTAAACAATTCGGATTATACTCTTTTGGTGCACCTTAAGGAATTTTGCGCCATAGTACAAGAAATTTTTACAATATAG
>CAJUNJ010000006.1:0-116301 GCA_910587825.1 uncultured Christensenellaceae bacterium | reverse complement strand
AATGCAACCTAAGCCGTACTCGACTTAGGTTGCATTTGGTGCACCTTAAGGAATTTTGCGCCATAGTACAAGAAATTTTTACAATATAGTGCGCAAAGCTTCGCTTCGCTCGCGCGAATCCGTAGGGCTTCTCATCCTTACGGTAAAATGCAACCTAAGCCGTACTCGACTTAGGTTGCATTTGGTGCACCTTAAGGAATTCGAATCCCTAGCCTTTGGTTCCGTAGACCAACGCTCTATCCAGTTGAGCTAAAGGTGCATATATTAAGTTTGTTTAAACCGAACGCCAAAGGCGCCTTTGGTTCCGTTATCCTTCTCGCCGACACAATGACGTCTGTCGGCTTCGGTCACCGCAAACGCCTTTCTTTTTGCGTTTGCTTTTCTCGCATTGCGCAATCAGCGCTTTTGTGCTGTTTGCAGATATGCAACGATCGTCGCTCTATCCGGTTGAGCTAAAGGTGCGTATATTAAATAAGTTTTTGGATATTTCCAAACAGCTTATTTATTATAGTAAATTAATTTATTTTTGTCAAACGATTTAAGTAAATTATTTTTGTAAGGTTTGGCTATTTTCCGACTGTCTTTTACGGATACGCCCCCAGTTGACAAAGCCGTAAATGTCCATAATTAAAAACGCCGAAAAACAGACCACCATAGGCAAATACATTATATCCTCACTGCTTGCCATACTCCAAAGGGTGATAAGCACGATGTCGTTCAGCGCATAAAATACGGCATAGAAACGGCTTCTGCGCGAAGATAAAAAGACCGCCATAAACGATGTAAGTACCGACAACGTACTGACCAAAAGATTTGCGGTACCCAAAGCGCGGAGTATGAAAAAGAACGCAACCGTAACAACCGCCGAAATCACGACAAAAAGTATTTTTTCAAGTTTGGTTAATGTTCCCACCTTAACTTCCGTTCTATTGCCATTATAAGGGTTTTTAAGCCACGTAATAAGCACGAACACCGCCATAGGCGCAGTCATACCGAGATAGGTTATCATTTCCCCGTAATATTTAAACGAATAGGAAATTATGCCGTAAAACACACTGAACACTATTGATAAAATCTGACCGAACGGATTGCCCTTAGCCATAAAAATAAGCATAGTAAAGCCTATTACCGCACCTATTAGATAGTGGTAATTCGTATTCCCGAACGCAAAAAAGCATACGGTTGCGCAAACCGTACTTGCGCACCACATTATCCATTCGAACACGCTGATACTTTTGAAAAAACTACGCATACCCGCTCCTGAAAAAAAGCATTTTATCCGTATCTTCAAAGACCTAACGACACGGATAAAATGCTTTCGCATCCGTTAAGCGCCCGGTGACGCCTAACTTTTTAATATTTTAAATTTAATTTTTGTAATTGTCAAGCCTTAACGCCCGCTATCCCAAATAATTTCGGCCTTATCTCCGCTTCCCAACATATCTTTGCTCCACTTTTTGGGCATACCGAACAGCGGTTTCTTGCGTTTACAGACCACTTTTGCCTTTGTGCAATCGGAAAAAGCCGAAGTACCCACCGCTTCTACGCTTAACGGAAGATTGACGTGTTCAAGCCGTTCACAGCCGGCAAACGCCCACGCCCCCAGGCTTTTTACACTGTCGGGAAGATTTATCGACGTAAGCGATTTACAGTCCCTGAACGCGCCCTCGCCCACCGAAGTCACGCCGTCTGGAATAACTGCCGCGGCAAGTTTTTTGCACCCCTTGAACGTCCATTTGCCGATAGAAGCAATTCCGTCGGGAATATCCGCGTTTACCAGATTTTCGCAACCGGAAAAGACGTCGTCTTCAAGAAGGTTTATCCCCTGCGGCAAGACAACACTTTCGAGTGCGGTACAACCCGAGAATGCGCTGAACCCGACCTCTGATACCCCTGCGGGAATTTCAACGCTTTTAAGCGAAGCGCAACCCGTAAAGGCCCATCTGCCTATTTTGGTCAGACCGAGCGAAAACTGCACCCGTTCAAGCGAAGCGCACCATTTAAACGCTTCGTCGCTTATAGAAGTAACGCCCGACAGATTTATCACGGTAAGTCCCGCGCATCCCTTAAATGCGCTGAACCCTATCTCCTTCACGCTTTGGGGCATTTTAACTGATAAAAGAGATTTGCTTCCAGAAAAAGCGTCGTATCCTATTTTTGTAACGCCGTCTGGAATATCCGCGTCCGCTTCGTCGCCCGTATATTTAACTAAAACAGTTCCTTCTATATGAAATTTGCTTTTATCGTAATCTTGCATAACTCCCCTTATTGCGCCTTACCCTTAACTTTCATAAGCCGTATGACGGCGGCGCGTTCGTTTTCGTCAAGTTTGCTCTTGATATACTTAATCGTCTCTTCAAGCTGGGGTATCATAACGTATTCCAGCGCGTTGACCCTGCGTTTATTGCGTTCTATTTCGGCGGCAAGCATACGCACGGTCTTTTCTGTTTTGGCAAGTTCTACCATTTTAGGGAGAAGCGCAGACGCGCGCGCGACCGAAAAATCTGCTTCGCCCGTAATTTCCGGAAATGCGTAGGGCAGCCCGTCCGAGCGCTTTTCATTTACAAGCTTTACGTCGGGGACTTCTACGCCCATTACGCTTTCGGTCTGACATTCCGCCCTTACGGCGACAGACGGCATAACAAACGCCGTTTCCGCGCGGTATGCGGGGGTTACCGAACGTGCAACTGAAAACTGGCGAAGGGTTTCGGAAAGTTCCTTTTCCACTTCGTCGCGCAGGCGTTTGTTCTCCCTGATTATAAGCGAGAACCTGCGCACCATTTCGTCCGATTTATCCTTTAAAAGTTTATGCCCCCGCGTAGCCGTCGCAAGCCGCGCTTTAAGCTTTTTAAGCTCCATACGCGTGGGGTTTACGTTTAACCTTGCCATACTGTCCTTATACTATTTCAAATATTTGTCTATATACGCCTGACGGATACGCTTCAATTCCGATTTAGGCAGAATTTTGAGAAGCTGCCAGCCCGTATCCAAAGTTTCTTCTATGCTTCTGTCGGCTTCGAAGCCCTGGTTTATATATACCTTTTCAAACTCTTCGGCAAATTTCGCAAACAGCTTGTCGGTATCCGACAGCGCCGCTTCGCCTAATATTGCAGAAAGCTCCTTACTCTCTTTTCCGCTTGCATATGCGGCAAAAAGCTGGTTCATAGTGTCCGCGTGGTCTTCACGCGTTTTGCCCTTGCCTATGCCCTTGTCTTTAAGTCTCGAAAGAGAAGGCAGAACATCTATGGGCGGGTTAATACCCTTCTTATATAAATCGCGCGAAAGGATAATCTGCCCTTCGGTAATGTAACCCGTAAGGTCGGGTATCGGGTGAGTCTTATCGTCTTCGGGCATAGTCAAAATAGGTATCTGCGTGATAGATCCGTTACAGCCGCGTATTCTGCCCGCGCGCTCGTACATAGTCGCAAGGTCTGTGTACAGATAACCGGGGTATCCGCGCCTGCCGGGAACTTCACGCCTTGCCGCCGACACTTCGCGCAATGCTTCGGCATAGTTTGTAATGTCTGTCATTATTACCAGAACGTGCATACCGCAGGTAAACGCAAGATATTCCGCACAGGTAAGCGCAAGACGGGGGGTCGCAATACGCTCTACCGCGGGGTCGTTTGCAAGGTTTGTAAACAATACCGTACGTTCTATCGCACCCGTCTTTTTGAAGTCTTCTACAAAGTACTGCGATTCTTCGAACGTAATGCCTATCGCGGCGAATACTACCGCAAATTTACTGTCCGTACCCCTTACCTTTGCCTGACGGGCAATCTGCGCCGCAAGCTCTGCGTGGGGCAGACCGCTCATAGAAAACACAGGCAGTTTCTGTCCCCTTACCAAGGTATTAAGCCCGTCTATCGCAGACACTCCCGTCTGTATAAATTCGTCGGGATAGTCGCGTGCGGCGGGGTTGATCGGTTCGCCGTTTATATCGAGAATTTTGTCGGGAATAACCGGCGCCCCTCCGTCGCGGGGATTACCCATTCCGTCGAACACGCGTCCGAGCATATCGGGCGAACAAGCAAGCTGTTGGCTGTGACCCGTAAATCTCGCCTTTGCGCTTGCAATCTGCAACCCCTGCGAGTTTTCAAAAAGCTGTACAACGGCTTTGTCACGGTTGATTTCAAGCACCTTTCCGTGCCTTATCTCCCCGTTTGAACATACTATGTCGACAAGCTCGTTATAAGTTACCCCCTCTACTCCTTCTACAAGCATAAGAGGTCCGACGACTTCGCGTATGGTCTTATATTCCTTAAACATTGTCGGCGCCTCCCTGGCATAACGCTTTAAGTTCGGTATTCATAAGTTTTAAAATTTCGTCAAACTCCGAAAGATTGCTTTCGGGAATAAACTTTGCGCGTCCTATCTTCTCCTTGAAGGAGCAGGCAAGAATTTCGTTAAGCGAAGCGAACGACGCAACAGCTTCCGAAGCGCGCGTATGGAATTCGTAAATAAGTTTAAGCATAAGAAGTTGCTTTTTAAGCGAAGTGTAAGTATCCACATCGTCAAAGGCGTTCTGGTGCAGATAATCTTCCCTTATAATTTTTGCCGTCTCCATAGTAAGTCTGTCCTTTGACGAAAGGGCGTCCATACCGACAAGCCTTACTATTTCGTCAAGCGCGGCTTCTTCCTGCAATACGGTCATTACGAACTGTCTGTATCTGGTAAAATCCGAACCTGCGTTTTCGTTGTACCAACCGCCGAGCCTGTCTGCGTACAGAGAATAACTGATAAGCCAGTCTATTGCCGGGAAATGGCGCTTGTAAGCGAGCGACGCACTAAGCCCCCAGAAAACTTTAACTATGCGCAGAGTTGCCTGCGACACGGGTTCGGACATATCTCCGCCCGGGGGCGACACCGCACCTATCGCCGTAACCGACCCCGTACGCTGTCCTGCGCCGAGTATGCTTACAATGCCCGCGCGTTCGTAAAATTCGGCAAGACGGCTTGCAAGATATGCGGGATAACCCTCGTCGCCCGGCATCTCTTCAAGTCTTCCGCTCATTTCCCTCAAAGCTTCCGCCCAGCGGGAAGTAGAGTCCGCCATTATCGCCACGTTATATCCCATATCGCGGAAATATTCGGCAATGGTAATTCCCGTGTAAATGGAAGCTTCGCGAGCGGCGACCGGCATATCCGAAGTATTTGCGATAAGCACTGTACGCTTCATTATGGGTTCGCCCGATTTCGGGTCGATAAGTTCGGGAAATTCGTTTAAAACGTCGGTCATTTCGTTACCGCGTTCGCCGCAGCCGACGTAGACGATGATATCCGCGTCCGCCCACTTTGCAAGCTGGTGCTGGACGACGGTTTTACCGCTTCCGAAAGGACCGGGAACGGCGGCTACTCCGCCTCTGGCAACGGGGAAAAGGGTGTCTATTACCCTCTGTCCGGTAATCATAGGCTTGTCGGGCGAAAGCTTTTGCTTATACGGTCTGCCCTTTCTTACCGGCCATTTTCTTAGCATACTTACGGGTTTACTGCCCGAAGCCGTCTTAATTACGGCAACCGTGTCTTCTATCGTAAAGTCGCCTTCGGTAATTGAAATTATTTTACCCGACATACCGTTGGGGACGAGTATTCTGTGTTCGACAATCTCGGTTTCCGCCACGACGCCGAGGACGTCGCCTTCGCACACTTCGTCGCCCGCTTTTGCGCGGGGAGAGAAGTGCCACTTCTTTTCACGGTCGAGGTTGTTTACCGTAACGCCCCTTGAAATACGCGAACCGTATTTAAAGAACAGCGTTGTAAGCGGACGCTGTATGCCGTCGAATATACCCGAAAGAAGTCCGGGGGCAAGCTCTACCGAAAGCGGTTCGCCCGTGGACACCACTTCTTCGCCGGGACCCAAACCCGAAGTTTCTTCATATACCTGAATCGAAGCCTTGTCGCCCCTAAGCTCTATAACTTCGCCGATAAGTCCCTTGTCGGACACGCGCACGACGTCGTACATCTTGCAGTCCGACATACCTTCGGCTATTATAAGCGGTCCCGAAATTTTAACTGTTTTTCCCATTGAAATATCTCCTTCACCGCGCGTATTTTAAATACGTGCGCGAGAGTTTTTAATTATTGAACAATATATCCACGCCGAGCGCGCGCTCCATCGCGCTTTTAAGCATCTCGTCGCCGTGACCCGAACTTCCGTTTTTGGACGGCACGCTCAGCACCACGGGATAGGGCTGTTCGTCAAACCGTTTCAAAAATACGGTCAACTCCTTTGCCAGCTCTTCCGTAAGAAATATTATGCTGTAATCTTTTGCTATACGGCGCAGTACTTCCTTTGCCTTTGCGGAATTTTCCGCAGGGAATGCGGCTACCCCCGCAGCCCTGAATACCGTTATACTGTCGCCGTCGCCGATAATGGCTATCTTTCCGTCAGTCATTAAAAAACCCTTAACCTGCTCTTTATTTGGCTTTCCTTCATACCGGCAAGCAGGCAGACGAAAACTATCCTGACGTTTGCGTTTTCCGCCCTGCGCCTGAACACGTAATACAGGAAAGGCTGGCTTGATTTAAGCGCATACCTGTTTTTGCCGAAGTACTCCGTTTCGTAACTTTCGGCAAACCTTTCCGCCGATGTAAGCGGAAGCCCTTCCGCCGTATCGGCAAAGCAAAGCTTTACGAAGCCGTGATAATCGGTCCCGACGAAAGCTTTTAACGCCCTTTCCTTATCTTCGCAAAACAGTTTTGAAAGCTTTTCTTCCGTAAGCTTTCCGCCCGCAACGAAGTATTCACGCGCGTTTTCCGGACTGCCTGCGCGCAAAGCCGTAATTATGTTGGTCATATCGGCTTTCGCCGTCAACAGCTTTTTAAGCGTTGCGTTTTTGGAACATTCGGCTAAAAGGTATTCGTAAAGCGCCTTTTCGAATATAATACCTATGCGCGCGCCCGAAGCCGAACCTTCGGATAAAAGACGCGCGGATTCTTCCACGGCGCCGCCGAGAATTTTGCCGAGCACGCCGTATTCGCCGCTTTGCACGGCGCTTAGAATTTCGTTGACGGGAATAAGCCCGTCGGGCGCGGTCATTTTATCCAAACCGAGATTGAGATAGACCGCCTTTACAACCGCCTTTGCGTTGTGAAAGTCGCGCGGGGCAAGCAGATACACCTCTTCCGCACGGCACGGCGCATATTCGCGGATAAACGAATCAATCGCCTTTTCGTCGGCGGATACAAGATTTTCGTAACCGTAAACCGAGTCGGTTTCCGCACCCTTGCCGAAGCCGACTTCCGAAAGGATGCGCAAAGCTTCTTCCGCACCCGTTTCGCACATTTTGAATATCTTGTCCTTTAAAAGATATTTCTCCCCGGCGGCTATAACGCCGTTAGTGTAAGTTACGTCCCTTGCCATTTTTAACCCGTAATGAAAATTTTGGAAGCTATTTCAGCCTGATACTCTTCCCTGTCCTGCGCCAAAAGCGCGCCGTAGGAAAGGTTTTTATCCGAATTTTTGCCTATCAGAACAAATCCGCCGTCAACGTCGGCAGGTTTACCGCTCTTTTTTAGGTTTTTTTCCTTAACCACGTCAAGCTTCATAACGTCCTGCGCACAAGAGTAATTGTCCGCAAACGCTATTTCGTCGCCGTCTTCCGCGTGTTTACGCAAAAGCTTTTCCGCAAGATAAAGACTGTCAGTCCTGTTAAGCGCTATAAGCTGTTTTAATGCGCGGCTGTAAATTTCGTCTATTACACCGCGCTTTTCGCCAAGCAATATCTTTGCGCCGTCAAGACGTGCGGAAGCCGACTTCCCGTCGTAAATGCCCTTTACCTTTTCGGCAACTTCGGCCTCGGTACCCTGTCTGTTGCGCTGTGCCATCGTATTGGCTTCGGATATTACCTGCGCGGCTTTTTGTTCCGCTTCCGCTATAATAGCGCGTGCGGATTCCTCCGCGTCGCTTATTATTCTTTCAACGATTGCCCGACCGTCCATTATCAGATACCCGCTACAAGCATTATCGAAATAATAAGACCCAAAATCGCGTAAAATTCAATCATCGCGGGATAGATAATAAGTTTACCGCCAAGCGATTCCTGCTTGCCTACCGCATAAATACAGTTTACCGACGACTTGCCCTGGAATATACCCGTTACAAGACCCGACAGCGCCATAGGCAGAACGGCGCCCAAAAGCGACCAGCCCTGCGCCGCGGCTTCGAGATTGCCGAGGGACGAAGAAGCTATTATTCCTATAATAAAGCCGTAAATACCCTGCGTTGCGGGAAGAAGCACCAATACGAGTACTTTACCGAACTTTTTGGGGTCTTCGCCGAGAACCCCCGCAGCCGCGCTTCCCGTCTTGTAAAGACCGATTGCCGAACCTACCCCGCAGAGCAGTACGCAAAGCGCAATTCCGATTATACCGATAGCATAACCACTTGTCATATCAAAAACCTCCGTTTATATTCACGCAAATATTTTGCAGTGAGTTTCAATTATTTAAATAGATATATTTATGTTTTGCACCGAGAGGGGCGAACAGTTCGCCCTCTCCTTCGAAAAATCTGCCGTAGAATTCGACGTACTGCAATCTTGCGTCGTGGATATACGCGCCGAGCAGACCTATCGCAAGGTTGAATGCGTGACCGACGAGCATAAGAACTACGCCGAGAATTATAAGAAGGGCGTTTCCGCTGAAAAAGAAGTCAACCGAATACTGCGACACTATCTGCGCGATTACCGCGCCCGACAGCATAAGCCCGTAAAGTCTTGCGTAACTTAACACGTCGGAAGCGAAGTTGATTACTCCGTACGCCGCGCCGAAGCCCTTTGTGAACTTACCCAAAAGTTTTTCCTTTCTGCCCGCCGTAAGCATTGCGATTACAAGCATTACCCCCGCCGTTATACCGCCCGCATAAGCAAGCGTAACCGACAGCCCTTCCGTAAGACCTATAAGCGCAAGTCCGACGCCCAAAGTGAACACTGCCCAGACCATACCGTCCAAAATGCCGTCCCAGATTTGTTTTCTGCGCCAGCACTGCACGGCGCGGCAGACGTAGCCCGCACAAAGCTGCACTATGCCGATAAGCAGACTTATGATAAGCACCGCGGGTATTTTAATACCCATTAAAAGCCACATATCGTCCTTTGCGTCAGGCATTACCGTAGGCATAAAGGTCATAGTTATGCCGAATATCGAATTGAACAACAGCCCCCATATTACGGCGAATATACCGCCGACGGCAAACACGCCCGCAAGCCTCTTCATACCCGTGTCGCGCTTTATCCTGAAATATACGAACCCGCCCAGCACGGTCATTAAAAGCCCGTAACCGATGTCGCCCATTATAAAGCCGAGAAATACGGCGTAGAAAAACGCCATTACGGTGTTCGGGTCGAATTCCCGGTATCCGACGGGCGAATACATATTTGTCACGGCTTCGAAATTTTTAACAACTTTGTTGTTCTTTAAAAGCGTGGGCGGAACCTCGTCGTCCGACGGCTTTGAAAACTCGTAATATACCGCGCCGACCGCACCGTCAACGGCTTGCGCTACCCTTTCTTTCGCCTCGTCGGGGACATACGCTTCAAGCAGAAAAGTCGTCTGCGTTGCGCGCATTTTTTCGGCAAGTTTTGCCTTTTCAAGCTCGAACGCGAGGTAGTCGCAGTATATTTTAAGCCCGCGTATATTTTCGCGCAGGGCGTACATACGCTTCGAATTTTCGTCTATTTCTTCGGTAAGCATTTGCCTCTCCGATAAAAGCTTCTGATAAAGCTGTTCGCCCGTGACGTCCCTGCCGAAAGGACAGGGCGTAAAGCCCGCTTCCGAAAGCGCGTTCTCGGCTTCCTGCGCAACGCTAAGGTGGTATGCCGCAAACACAGCGCACTGGCCGTTGCCTTCCGAAAGCTTTTCAATGCCGAACAGCTCGTTTCCGAATGCGGAGAAATCCGCCGTCTGCGGAAGCGTTCCCACCTTGAACCCGACGTGCGCCGTATCTTCGCAACCCAGCGGCTGCGTAATATTTTTGTAAATTTCGGCGGCAGCTGTCTGCCTGATTACATTTGCAAGTTTTAAGGCAAGCTCCTTGCCTTCGTCGAAAATGACGTTTATCTCCGATACTAATTTATCGTTTTCCGCCCTCTGTCCGCTTGCGGAAATAAATTGGGTATAACTTACGTCAAAGCCGTCTTTAAGCAAATCCGACTTTATTTTATTTTCCTTTTCGTACGCGCCGACGCCGGCGCAAAGCCTTTCAAGCGCGCTTTCGACAGCAGAAAAATATGCGGAAAGACTTTCGCAGTCCGCGTCTTTTACAACCGTGTTTTCAATTTGCGAATGAAGCTTGATTTCAACCGCGCCCGTGCGTTGAAGGGCGTTTAATACGGCATCCCTGTCGTAAGACATTGCGGCAAGGTTAAGCTTGCTCATTTCAGCAACCGCCACGCTTGACCCTCCGTACTATTTCATTGACGGCGCCGTCCGTATCTTTAAGGCGTTCGGCTGCATACTGCGCCGCTTCGGCGCGTTTTACCGTCATTTCGGCTTCATACTTCTTTTGCGCGTCCGCTTCCGCCTGCTTAACGCTCTTTTCGCGGTAAGCTTTGCACTCGGCTTCCGAAAGTTTTGCTATTTCAAAAGCGCGTTCTTCCGCCGCAGAAGCAATTTCTGCCGACTTTTTCAAAGCCTGCGCCTTTATTTCCGATGCTCTCTCTTCGGCTTCCGTTATGGAATTGATTATTTCCTGCATAACAACCTCTCGTTACTGGAATATTATACCATACTATTGTTTAATTGTAAACCCTTAAACCTAATTTTTAGTTACTTTTCACCCGAAGCACACCCATTAGGGTTATTGCCCCGAATAGCGAATATTATCATATTCAATAGAATAAAATATTTGTTCGGGTTTTTGCGTATATGTTGATAACTTTATGCGTTATTTTATAATAATTTGTCGTAAAAAGACGCATATTCCCGAATAATTGTATAAGTGTTGATAAATTGTGGATAATTTTTCAATACTTGCGCTTTATACGGTATTTCCCCAATGCATTTTGTGGACAACTTTTTGTGGATAACTGCACGATTTTAATTAAAATTGTGGATAAAGTCAGTTTTTTCCGAACTCGGAAACGTATAACTTCCGCTATTTTTTTGATGAATTTTTATAAGTGTTATCATTTTAAACTCTCATTAGATATAACAAAGTGGCGTAAATAAAGCCGCGAACATATCGCGGCTTTATTCGATTAGAGCAATAACGTCAGAAAACAAATCGGCACGGGCAAATGTATGCGCCATGTTCCTTTAATTCGGCTTACATATATCTTTTGAATTTTCTTTTTTTCAATTTCTTTATCGCTTCGGCATTCCCTTGCCCGGCGGCGGCTTTATAGTATTTCACGGCTTCGTCAAGATCTTCTTCGACGCCAATACCGTTTTCGTAAAATTCGCCCAGCGAATACATTGCGTCATCGTTGCCTTGTTTTGCGGAACGAGTCAGATATTCGATAGCCTTGTCGGCATCTTCTTCAACGCCGTCGCCGCAACCGTAACAAACGCCTATTCTGAATTGGCATCTGTCGCAGCCCGCGTTTGCTCCGGCAAGAAAATATTTCGCGGCTTCTTCGTCGCTTTGTTTTACGCCGTAGCCGTAAGAGTAGCAGATACCGAGATTATAAAGCGCGTCCGTACTGCCGAGTTGGGCGCCCGCACGATACATCATAATTGCCGCGTTCATATTCTCTTCTACGCCTTCGCCGTACTGATAGCAATAACCCATATTGGTGAAAGCCTGAAAATATTTTTGTTCCATAGAAGCCTGATACCACTTAACGGCTTCTTGAAGATTGCGCTCCACACCGTCGCCGTACTGATAGCAGTAACCGACGTAACACATCGCTTTGCCGTGATTTTTTTTCGGCGGCTTTTTTATACCAGTTGAACGATTCTTTCGCGTCGCGTCTGACGCCGTAACCGTTCTCGTAAAAAATACCAATCTCAAACAAAGCGTCGGCATTCCCCTGCTCGGCGGACAGCTTCATCCATTTGAGAGCTTCCGAAAAATCCCGCTTTACGGCAATTCCATCCTTATAGCAATTACCTACGTTCAGTTGCCCGATATCATTGCCTTGGTCTGCCGATTTTTTATACCACTCGAAGGCGGCATTTTCGTCTTTTTCAACGCCTATCCCGTTTTCGTAAAAAGTGCCAATATTATTTTGCGCGGAAGCATAATTCTTTTTTGCGGCGGATAGGGTATGCTTGAATGCTTCCGTTTTATCTTCGTCAACTCCGCGCCCGTAAAGATAGCACAAGCCCAAATTAAACTCGGATTCCGCATTGCCTTGCTTTGCCGCGCTTTTAAGCAGCCTGATGCCTTCGTCTGCGTTTTCGTCTATCTCCGTACCATCGTAATCGATACGCAACAAGATTTTACCTAACGCACACTGTGCTTCCGCGTTGCCGTTTTCGGCGTCGATTTTTAATTTTTCGATATCCATTTTTGTCTCCTTACTAATTATTTATTCTAAATTATAGCACTGAGAATAATAAAAAGCAAATAACTTCACACCAGATTGATAACGTCTATTTTGATTTGACGCGACCGGTCAGGCGGTAAATTATTATACTCTCGACTGTTCGATACGCGCAATATACCGCCCAGATAATCCAGGTATATTGCCATTTCAAAGTTATAAAACTAATCGTTACGTATAACGCAGCCACAACGACAGCTATAACCCAATTCATAATTTTTCTGTGTTTCGCTATTACCGAATCGCTTTTTGTCAGCGCGGATTTGATATTTTGTTCCGAAATATCTTTATAGTTTCCGTCGCTTATCCGTTCGCCGTTCAATATTTCGTTTATGCTAACGCCGTAAGTGTCGCCAAGAGTTTGCAGCATTTCGACGGGAGGTAAATAGTTGCCGGTTTCCCAGCGCGAGATAGTTTTATTCGTAACTCCGATTTGCGCACCGAGTTCATCCTGCGTCAGATTTTTTTCTTTTCTCAACTCAGCTAAAAACGAGCCGATTTTTTGCATATCCATAGACGTTGCTCCTTATTTAAGATATTTTAATTATACCATAAAATCATCAAAACGATTACCCATAAACAGCGAATTTGCAATTAGCAAAGGACAAATTTTAAGATTTGACGCATAATGTTTTTCGCTTACCGTACAGAGCCATAAGAGTATCCGTTTTTTTTCTTATAATTCTTGCAATGCTATGAACAAAGTGTTATAATTTATACGGTATCATACATACCAAAAATACGGTTGCATCCGCAATAGATTTACGCGAATAAGAGATATAAGCGAATGATTGAAAAGCAAAATAAACAGGCGGCGGCTTTTGCAAAAAAAGTTACAGCAAAATATTTGAAAGCTATAAAATGCGACTCGGAGCGTGACAGGGAAGTTTATTGCAAGTCTTCGACCGATTACTTTAATGCGTCGGAAGAAGAACTGATGACACTTTTGTTTAACGGCGACGATAACGCCTGTGCGCATTATGTTTTATGCCGCCTGAGGAATAATTCGATTACGGACAATGATTTGAAGTATCTTGACAATGCGTTGGATAACATAAACTGCGATTGCGCACTTATCGGTTGCTTTCTTTACGGCGATAAAAAAAGTCCGTATTATGACGAAAAAAAAGCCTATTATTGCTATGCAATCACGGAGCAGTACGGTTTTGCAAAAGCGCACCGAATATTGAAAAATTACGGTAAACGCGCAAAGCTGATTGACGAAACCGATGACTTGGTTTTGTTTAATAAGCTGAAAATGTGGATATCGCAACTTAAAAACAAATATTGCGCATTCAGTGTTGACGTTGTTCCTGCGGGATACTTTGACGTTATCGATTATAAAAACGCTTACTTTGTGACCGCGCGTTTAGAGCAGCCTAACGGTTATCAGACAGATAAGGAAACCGTTTACTGCGCATTTGTGCGCGGCAGAGATAACGGCGCATATTTCGACAGATTAACCGATAATTTAATCGAAGCGTTTGATATTATTGCAAAAAGAAACAATATCCCGCAGGGCGAAATTTATATTAAAGGAGAGCTAAAATACAATTACGGTAATGCAAAGCCGATGGTCAAAGCAAAGAGCGACGCAGTCGAGATACTTTCCGATGCGGAAATAAAAATTAAAATTTCGGACGGCGAGCGGCTGGAAAGCAATATTTGTCCCGCTTGCGGCGGGGCGCTCGGCGAAGACGGAGCATGCCCGTCTTGCGGCAATATCCGCGGCAAAACAGACGGAATAGAAATTCGGCGCGCAAACGAACTCGAAGCTCTTATATGTACGCAATGCGGCAGTCCCATTGTGCTTGACGACAACGGAAAGACCGCGTATTGCCCGGCGTGCGGGACGACTTTCATCGTAAAAGGTAACGCGCTCGACTGCGCCGTGGGAGGCATAAACTATGAAAATATCCGCGCGGATATGCCGCAGGGATTCGAACTGCCCGATGTAAAGTTCGTACGGGCGCGTATAGCGGACGGTAAAATCACCGCCGTTATGCCCGAAAGTTTTGAAGTGATGTCGGACGAATTGCGCCGTATAAAGTATCCCGTAAATGCGCCGCGTTACATATATACTACGCCCGACGCAACGGTCAATCTGAACGTGAATTTCGGTGGTTCGCTCGATAGCAAAGACGTTGCGGCTTTCGGTAAGCAAATGCTTGCCATGTTGAAAAACTCGCTCCCTTCGACAAAATTCGGGGAAGCGAAAATCATCGCGTCAAGCGGCAATATTTTCTTTGTCGATTTTATTTCCGCTGCCATTGACCAGCCCGTCTATAACACAATGTTTTTCTTTTCGTTGGACGGAAAACAAGGTATCGGAAGTTGGAACTGTCTCGGTAAAGACAGATGGTATTGGGCGCCGATTTTCGAACACGCAATAACAACTATGGAGTTTAACGAAAAAAAGGATATATAGATATGGGAATGCTTAAAATAATAGAGTTGCACGCATTCGAAGATGATACGTTGGTGCAAAAGTTCGATATGAAAGACAACGTAATCAAAAAAGGATCTTCACTTACAGTACGCGAAAGTCAAGCAGCCGTATTTTGCGACAAAGGCAAAACGGCGGATGTATTCAGGGCGGGAACGTATAAACTCAACACCGACAGTTTGCCTGTTATAAGTAAGCTGCTTGCCTGGAAATACGGATTTCAAACACCTTTCAAATCCGAGATTTATTTTGTTAACGTAAAGGAAATTACGGGAATACGTTGGGGGACGGCTAATCCCGTTCCCGTACAAACAGAATACGGCATTATAAGACTCAGAGGCAACGGAACATATTCGTTCAAAATTACAGATCCCGCATTGTTTCTTACGTCGGTTGCGGGTATGGCGGAATACTATGACGCAAACAAGTTGAATAAAGCATTACGGACTTTGCTTGTGGGAAGCATTTCATCTGCATTTGCGACTTGTAAAGTAAGTATTTCGGATATGACGTCCAAATATGCCGAATTGAGCGAAGAGGTAAAAAAATCCGTTGCGACACGCTGCGGCGAACTCGGCGTCACGCTGACCGCATTCGACATAGAGAATCTTTCGGTTCCGCCCGAGCTTGAAAAAGCCGTAGACGAAAACGCAAGGCTTGGGCTTATGCGAAACAACGTCGACGTATATGTTAAAATAGCGCAGGCAGACGCCTTCAAAGCCGCGGACGGAAACGGGACTGCGGGAGCGATTTTAGGCGTTGCCGTCGGTAGTGTGCTTGGCAAAGAAGTGATTTCGGCAAATACCGTGCCGTTTTCTGATACTTGTTCCGTATGCCGAAAACCAATTCAATCCGGTAGCAAATTCTGCCCCGAATGCGGCAATCCCGTTCCCAAATTTTGCTCTAAGTGCGGAAAGCCGATTGACGCGGGCGCAAACTTTTGTCCCGAATGCGGACAAAAGTTAATTTGATGTAACTCTATTCGCTATAATGTAATAGCTTAATCGGTAGCTATACACAAAAGGCTCTTGAACTGTTTGTCCAAGAGCCTTTAGCCTCGCTTGAAAGATCAACTTTAAAAAATTTAATTTTTTAAATCCCTATGGAAAGTGCGCTTAGCCGGTCAGCAATTACTGCTTGTCTATCTTTCTGCCGTACAGAGCCGACATACTGTCCGAATATTTACGCATATTTTCGCAGGAACGAAGAGTTACGGAACTTTCATACTCGCCGAGTTTTTTAAGCTGTTCGCGTGAGAGCTTCTGCGGGACGTCTATTTCGACCGTAACGTAAAGGTTGCCCGTGCCGTTTACCGTCTTTACGCCCTTGCCGCGTATACAGAAGCGCGTTCCCGACGGCGTGCATTCAGGTATGTTCAGTTCGATTGCGTCTTCGATGCCGGGGACCAAAACTTTACCGCCCGACACTGCCGTGCTGTAAGATATGGGAACCGTTACATACAAATCCCTGTCCTCGCGCTTTAAAAGTTTATGAGGTTCGATACGGAAATAGATGTACAAATCTCCGCTTTCGCCGCCGTTGCCCGCCGCCTGACCGAACCCGCGCTTTCTTAAACTGCTGTCCTTGTCGACGCCTGCCGGTATATTGACGGTAAAGCGCGTTTCCTTGCGCAAAAAGCCTTTACCCTTACAGTCGGGGCATTTTTCGAGAATCTGTCTGCCCGTACCCGAACAGTCCGGACACGCGCCGACCTGTATAGTTCTGCCGAAAATAGTGTCCTGCGTGTACTTGATTTTACCGCTTCCCCCGCAACAGGTACAAACTTTAAACGCCGTGCCGTTTTTCGCGCCGGTACCCCTGCAAGACGGACACGGTTCGTTGCGGGTATAGCTTATTTCTTTGGTACAGCCCTTTATTGCGTCAAGGAACGAAAGATATACCGTCTGCTCTATATCGGCGCCGCGATTCTTTCTGGCTTCTCCGCCGCCGAAGCCGCCCCCGCCGAAAGGACTTCCGCCCCCGAACATTGAATTGATTATATCTTCAAATCCGCCGCCGAAGCCGCCCCCGCCGAATGGATTGCCGCCGCCGAAGCCGCCCCCGCCCATACCGGGGTGAGCAAGCTCGTAATCGTACTGCTTGCGCTTCTGGTCGTCGGAAAGAACGGCGTTTGCTTCGTTAATCTCTTTAAACTTTTCAGCCGCGGCTTTGTCGCCGGGGTGAAAGTCCGGGTGGTACTGCTTTGCCAGCTTTCTGTAAGCCGATTTAATTTCGTCTGACGAAGCCGACTGGGACACACCGAGAATTTCGTAATAATTTTTATTTGGCATAATATACCTTTAACACACTTTGCCTTGAAAAGAGTTTTGGTACTTTTCAAGGCAAAAAAGTTTATTTCAAATAATCCGCGTTGCCGACAAAAACCACGCTTTTTGTCGGGCAGACACAATTTGTGCGACAGCACCTCAGCGGTTTGAATGCCCGCAATTATATGATAGGTTTGCACCTATGATTGCGGGCAGAAAGGCAGAGCCTTTCAATCTCACGGAATTTCGCAGGCGCAGAATAGCCGAGAAATTCGTGAACCTTTTTAGTGCTGACGGAATTCGGTATCGTCCCCGTTTCCGCCGGAAGCACCGCCGTCGGCGCCCGCCCCGCCGTTGCCGGCGGTCTGCTGATAGATTTTAGCAATTACGGGTTGTATATCCTTTTGCAGACTTTCTATTGCCGACTTAATGCGGTCGTTATCGTCGGATTCGAGTTCCGTCTTCGCCTTGGCGACTGCGTCTTCTACTATCTTTTTATCGTCTTCCGTAAGTTTGTCGCCCGCTTCCTTTACGGTCTTTTCAAGGCTGTCAATCATACTTTCGAGCGTGTTTTTGTTGTCGACCGCTTCCTTACGCTTTTTGTCTTCTTCCGCGTATCTCTCCGCGTCCTTGACGGCTTTGTCGATATCATCTTCCGAAAGGTTTGTGGAAGCCGTAATGGTTATATTCGTACTCTTGCCCGTGCCGAGGTCTTTAGCCGTTACGTTGACTATGCCGTTTGCGTCGACGTCGAAGGTAACTTCAATTTGGGGAACTCCGCGGGGTGCGGGGGGAATGTCGGTAAGCATAAATCTGCCGAGCGACTTATTGTCGCGCGCAAACTTTCTTTCGCCCTGTAATACGTTTATTTCAACGCCGGGCTGGTTGTCCGCCGCCGTAGAGAAGACCTGGCTCTTCTTTACGGGGATAGTCGTATTTCTTTCGATTAACGGTGTGGATACTCCGCCGAGCGTTTCGATACCGAGCGTAAGAGGCATAACGTCAAGCAAAAGTACGTCCTTAACATCGCCCGAAAGCACGCCGCCCTGTATAGCCGCGCCTATTGCGACGCATTCGTCGGGGTTGATGCCCTTGAAAGGTTCCTTGCCGGTAATGCTTTTAACTTTTTCGAATACGGCGGGAATACGCGTTGAACCGCCGACCATTATCACCTTGTTTATATCACTGTAATTAAGCCCTGCGTCCTGCATAGCTTTGCGCATAGGTTCCACCGTTCTGTCAACGAGGTCGGACGTAAGGTTGTCGAATTTCTGTTTGGAAAGGTCGATATCGAGGTGCTGGGGAGCGCCGTCGACAACCGTAATGAAGGGCAGGTTGATGTTGGTCGTACTCATACCCGAAAGTTCTATTTTGGCTTTTTCGGCAGCTTCTTTAAGCCTCTGCATTGCCATTTTGTCCTTGGAAAGGTCTACGCCCGTATCCTTTTTGAAGGTTTCTACCAGATAATCTATAATTTTGTTGTCGAAGTCGTCGCCGCCGAGCTTGGTGTCGCCGTTGGTTGCAAGAACTTCGAAAACGCCGTCGCCGATTTCGAGAATGGATACGTCGAACGTACCGCCGCCCAAGTCGTAAATCATAACCTTCTGGCTGCCTTCCTGCTTATCGAGTCCGTAAGCGAGAGCCGCAGCGGTGGGTTCGTTGATAATTCTGAGAACGTTAAGTCCGGCAATTTTGCCCGCGTCCTTGGTCGCCTGGCGCTGGCTGTCGTTGAAGTAAGCGGGACAGGTGATGACCGCGTCCGTAACCTTTGCGCCGAGATAACTTTCCGCATCGGCTTTAAGCTTCGAAAGCACCATTGCGGAAATTTCCTGCGGGGAATAGCCGTTGTCGATATTTACCTTATAGCTTTCGCCCATATGGCGTTTAATGGAAATTACCGTTTTATCGGGCTGGGCAACCGCAAGACGCTTTGCCGCCTGTCCAACAATACGGCTTCCGTCAGCCTTGAAAGATACGACCGAGGGGGTCGTTCTGTTGCCTTCGCTATTGGCGATTACGACGGGTTCGCCGCCTTCCATTACCGCCACGCAGGAGTTAGTCGTTCCTAAATCTATACCTATTACTTTACCCATAATAAATTCTCCTTTTTTTCCTTTATTTATTTTCAGACGGTTACGGTCACTTGCGCGAACCGTATAACCTTGTTTTTATTTCTGTATCCCTTTTTCAGCACCTGCTTTACGCAGTTGGGCGCCTCGCCCTCGCCGCAGGGAAAGTTCATAACAGCTTCCGCCACACTTTCGTCGAAAGGGTCGCCTTCGTTAAGCGGTATCTCTTCCACGTCCAGCGACGCAAGTATCGTGTTAAAGCTTTTGATAATCTTTTCTATGCCTGAACGCGTCTTTTCATCACAAGCCGAATCCAGCGCATATCCGAAGTTGTCCGCCACGGGCAGAAGTTTTAAAACAGAGTCGGCAACGCCGTCGGCGTAAGCCTTGGACACAGCCGCATTGTTACGCTTGCGGTAGTTGTCATACTCCGCAGAAACCGCGTACCACTTGCGCTTGCAGTCTTCCGCATACGCAAGCGCCCTTTCGAGGTCTGAAGGCTTGTCGGGCTTTTCTTCCGTGTAGGTAAATTCTTCCCCGCCGTCTTCCATCTCTTCGTCGAGTTCTTCTTCCAGAAGATCGTCTTCGGCAATTTCGTTTTCCGTGGTGTCGTTAGTGTTATTTTCCATTACATTCTCTTTGTTATCTTTTTTTCTACATTATTAATATAAAACTTTCGTTACCGCCTTAAACAAAAAAATCACATATTTTTTGCAAAATTATAAAAAAGCCGCTGACGGCTTATGTTCGGTCAACTGAAATTATGCAATTTTTTGCATAAACTTTTAAAAAACACGCATAAAAGCCGCATATATAGGCACTATAACTATAATTTATAAATAACGGAAGTAAATTTAGGCTAATTTACTTGCCTTAAAGTCCTTATTATGATAATATGGAAAAGTATCATACGATAAAAATAACGCATAGGAGATAAAAAACAGTGACTAAAACAAGAAAAATTCTGTTAACCGTATTTTCCGTCTGCTTTCTTATATGTTTAAGCTTCGGAATTGCGGCTTGCGGTCCGAATTTCAAACCCGGCGGTCCATTCAGCGGAGATTACGTTGTATCGGTCGTATCGCAGGGCGGACTTAACGTCAACGACGTCGAAATACAGGTTATAAAAGACGGACAGCCCCAGACCAACAACCTCATTTCCGTAAACGGCAGAATCCAATTTAAACTTAAACCCGACGTTTACGAACTTAAAGTCGTCGAAAGCAGCCTGCCCGCAGGCTTTTCGGTACCCGATGGCGCAATATTTGCGACAAGCGCGACCGAGCCAAACGCAAAAATAACGCTTACTTCGCAGCTTATCGTCGACGAAAGCGCACCCGCAGGCACACGGTACAGGCTGGGCAGCGCTATGTATGACTTTACTTTTACCGAAGTTATAAGGGAAAAGGACGATAACGGCGACAACATTATAGAAGACGGCAAAATAAAGGAAACGTATATAGAACACAATCTTGCGGAAACTCTTGCAAATAAGAAAGCCGTAATGATTAACTTCTGGGGTCCCGATTGCGGACCTTGCAGAGCAGAATTTCCCGCAATAGAAGAAGCTTACAATTCTTACGCAAACGACATAGAAATATTCGCGTTGGCAAGTTACCTTAACCCTTCTATGAAGTCGGTGCTTGACTACAACGACAGCCCGAGCACGAGTTTTTCCTTCCCTATTGGGCTGGACGTACCCGACGCCGCTTATCCCGACATAAAGACGCCGGCAATTTACAGGCTGTTCAACGTTCAGTCTTATCCCACCACCGTCATTGTAGACAGATACGGCGTAGTCGCTTATATCAGTTCCGGTACGGACGACAGTGTCGCTTACTGGAAAGCTCTGTTTGAAAAATATACAAGCGACGACTATTCGCAGGACGATATAACTTCCGGCGACGTAACCGACTTCGAATGGGCAAAGCCTACGGACGGTCTTGAAATGCCGGATTTCGAAACCGTAGCACAGGCTATAACGGGCGAAGGCGCGGAAAATAAAATTATAGACTACTACGGCGACACCGTAGACGAAAACGCTTGGCCCTGGGTAACGGGGACGGTAGACGGCAGAACGGTTATTATGCCTTCGCACAATTCGGTCGACTACACCTATTCAATTTTCTACGCAACCGTAAATCTGCAAGCGGGCGACGGACTTTCGTTCGATTACTTTACCGACACCAAAGCAAGCAGAAACATTATGTACCTGATGATTGACGGCGAAATTATACAGCGCTTCTCCGAAAACAGCAACGGATGGCAGACTTACAGCGGCTTCTATATCGCAAACCGCAGAGTATCGTTAACGCTTGCGTTTACCTACGTCAAGTCGTCGGGCGTAGCGGTCAACGCGCCTGTCTATATAGATAATATTTCTGTTTACGACGCAACGCAGAGTATGGATACCATTGACCTGCCTTATGCCGTAAACGAAAACGAAGAACTGGACGCGAACAACAGATACAATCCCGACCTGACATACGACAGCGCGAACAACTATTACGTCTACCACTATACCGACAACACGGGCGCAGAACGGAGTTCGATACTCTATGCAGATATACTGGAAGTAACCTCCTGGACGACAATGCATTACGGCGACATAAGCTTCAACAGTCCCGAAGAGAACAGCACGAGAAGATACGAAGCTTCGCTTTACCAGCTTTCATACTGGTTTATGCGCGATAAGACGAGCGAATATACGTATATTCCGTTCGACCCGCAGTCGTATATAATCAAAAATTACTATCTGCAAAACTTCTCTGTCAACCCCGACGGAAGTTATAACGGATACGTACCCGTTACCGAGGAACTGAAAAACGTTATGATAGAATTTACCAAACAGGCTTACGACAAGTTCGATTTGAAAGACGAATGGTACGAAGACCAGTGGCTTGAATTCTGTTACTATTTCAGACACCACGGCGCAAAACCCGACGGACATATCTGCGCGGATTCCTACAACCCCGTAATCGGTATGAGCTACGACCACCCCTTAACGGCGACGGAAGGCAATACCACCGTAAATATTACGAGTACGATGAACAATATCGCAACCGACGAAGAAGCGGGCGGCGGACTTAAATATAAGTTCACACCTTCCAAAACGGGCGTTTACCTCTTCACCACTACCCACGAAGATGAAAACGTAGAACCCGATATCGTAATAAGAAATTCCAATATGCGCCAGATAGCCGAAGGAACAAACGACCACCGCTATTCGCATATTTTCACCAATGTCGACAACGTATATATGCTCGTTGAAATGACGGCAGGTCAGACCTATTATATCCACGCCTCTACAAGGCTTCCCGGCAGAGTAAGCAAGTACGAAATGAACATTTCTTACTACGGCGAGGGAGCAAGCATATTGCGCGTTGCAACCCGCGGCGACGGTATGTGGACGTGGGATATCGATAACCCCGATAACCAGTACTATATTTCGATTAACGCGGCGCTTAACCCCGTAAACGGTATTTACTACCATAACGTCGGAACTGCGTCAAGCCCCGAATACGGTTCTGTAATATATATCGATTTTATCCGTGAGAACTTCTATAACCACAACGGTCGCACGCTTCTCGAAATGATTAACGGCGGAAGTTTCGGCGACGGCGAGGACAAAGCCAAGATGCTTGAATATTATCAAAAATCTATTGCGGGCAAGGACAAAGAAGAAGAGCTGTACGGCTTTACGGAAGCAAGCGAAGAGCTTATAAACCTTATTCAGAAGTATCTGTTCAGAAACGAAACACTGAATGCCCGTCCCTGGATGATGTTTGCGGGATATTACGAATATTACGGCACGGCAAGAATTTAAAACAAAAAGTTAAAAAAGTCTTCCCACGGGAAGACTTTTTTAACGGCAAATTTCTTGCATAATTATCTTTATTGTACTATAATGGATATAACTTAATTAACGGAGGATTTATATTAATGAAAGCTTTTAAACGCCTTGCGGTATTAACGCTTATCGCGCTTTCCGCAATATGTATGACGGTGTTTGCATCCGCCTGCAATAACGCAAAGGAATTTACGGCAACCGTGTACTATTCGGACGGAACGACAGTTGTCGACGGAACGAAAAACCCCTACTTAATTCAGGTCTGCGTTGACGGCGGCGCGTGCTATATGCCTATGGATTTCGAAACCGCACTCAAAATAGACGCAAACGGTAAATTCACTATTGCTATTGCCACCATCGAAGAATGGGTCGCAGAAATAGACAGCATAACTACCACTCCCGAAAGTTACGTTCTGCACGTTATGCAGTTGAACGGAACCGTAATGGAGACCACGCAGGAAGTTACGGTATCAAAGTCAAAGCCCAACGTTAAGCTTGTGCTTAAAGACGTAGCCGCTCCCCAAAACTGATTTTAAAAACTTTAAAACGGACTTTCCGAATTTCGGAAAGTCCGTTTTGTATGTTATGTTATTTACCTATTGCCTTTACTATCTCTTCGTTAAGCCTGTCGTTTGCTATTTTGCCCGTGTAGGTAAATGTTATTTTTCTGTCGGAATCCATTATAACCGTTCTCGGACAGGTTGACTTTCCGCCCAAAGAATTGAATATCTTCGCCTCTTCGGTGTCGTGGGTGAAGATTAATTCCCAATCGTTCCAGCCCTGTCTGTCTATTTCGGCCTGTACGCCCGCGTCGTCGACGCTGTTAATTACGTGTACCACTATTATTGCCACGTCGTCGCCGTAAGTCTTCTGCGCTTCGTAGAAATCGGGAAGCTCAGCCTTGCAGGGGTCGCAGGTCGTGTACCAGAAGTTAAGCACTACCGCCTTACCCCCGAAGTCCGAAAGCTTGATATTTTCAGTCAAACTTCCGTCTTCAAGCCTTGCTCCCGCCGTGTCGTAAACCGTTCCGAACGTGAAATCTGGTGCGGTATCTCCGACCTTATAGACGTCGTTCTTTCCGTCTGCTTTTACACCGACGAAGTTGTAACAGATAAGCGCTGTAAGAAGAACCGTAAGTGCAACCGCCCAAGCCGCAAATTGAAGCCAGAAGCTGCGTTTTTTTATCTTGCTTTCAACCGCCTTTACCCTCTCTTCGCGCCCGTCGGGCGACGGCGTAACGTCTGCGCCCCCCTCTGACGGTTGCGCTTCCGAAGAATTTATCGAAGCACCGACCGAAGAATTTACCGCCGTCACAGCCATAGGCTTTAAAGGCTTTTCGTCTATAACCGAAGTGTCTATACCTGCAAGCACAAGCCTGCTGCCCTTCCAGCTTATCGCCTTTGTCGGACAAACGGGGATACATTCTCCGCAGTTGATACATTCGTGGTCGCCCACGTGCCTTATATCCATTTTACAGGTCTGTATGCACATTCCGCAGTCCACGCATTTCTTATCGTCAAGCTTGACGCCTATAAGCGCAATTTTGTTGAAAAAGCCGTAAATTGCACCAAGCGGACAGAAGAAACGGCAGAAAAAGCGGTAAATGAATATGCTTGCGACTATAAAGCCGATTAAAAGAGCAAATTTCCAGGTAAACAGATAACCCAACTGGTCGAACAGGTCTTCTCCGCTGTTGCCCAAATTTCCGTTGTTGGGGTTTGAAAGAAGCCCGCCCGCTCCGCCGAACGTGCCCGCGGGGCATATGTATTTGCAGAAAGCGGGTATGCCGTGATATAAAAGCGGTATGGCTATTACCATTACGACAAGCAAAATATATTTGAGATATGACAACAGACGCGTGTACCTGCTTTTTTTAAGCTTGGGAGTCTTTATCTTATATAAAAGCTCCTGCCCGAGCCCTACGGGGCAGAGAAAACCGCATATCGTCCTTGCGCAGATAAGCCCGAACAGTCCGAGTATACCCAGTATGTAGAAGGGCGCGGTAGTGTCCGAATGCGCAAGCGAGTCCTGCAATGCACCCAACGGGCACGCACCTACCGCACCTGGGCAGGAATAACAGTTAAGCCCGGGGACGCAGGCGTTTTTGGTCGCGCCCTGATAAATAGAACCTGTTACAAAACCCCTTATGTTTGCGTTGTACAGCAATGCGGCGTATATCTGAATAAGCCGCCGTTTTGTCGGCGCATGATTTTTAAACCACAGACCGACCCTTATAAAAAAATGTTTAACCTTAACCAAGACCTATACACTCCGAACAGATTTTTACGGCTTTATCCAAAATATTCGTCATATTTCCGTTAAACGCGCCCGTTATTATAAACGCAACGGCAATGCACCCCACGCCTATTCTGACGGCGGGAATAAAGTATTTATGATGAATAATTGCGTAAAATTTTCCGCGGGCGGGTTCAACCGCCTTGTTGCCTGCGGCAATCTTTCTTGCGTATTCAAGACAGCTTTTAGCCGATACTCCCTCGTAAAAGGTTATACCGCACGCAAACGCAAACGTGACGAACGCCCAGGGCAGTATGTTCTTTGCGGCGTTTATAACCTCGTGCGTGGCGTTGTCCGGAACGGTGAAGTGCGAAGGGATTGCAAGGTATACCACCGTATAGATTATTCCCGCAAGCCCCACCGCCATACAGCACAGCCAAAGTATGTTGATAAGCTTTTCCTGTTTTTTTACGTAGGTAAAGCCCTCCTGCATATCTTGGCTTACCGACGCGGGAAATTTCTTTTTCAGCCGTTTAAGGGTATAACGCGGGTCGTTGTACGCGCTTCTTTTAAGCGTGACGGGGAATACTTCCCAGACGACGAACCCCGCAATTATCATTACGACCCATATCCAGAAAGCGGGCGAAATACGCGTAAAACGCGCCAAAAGCCCTGCCTGGTCGAAACGGAAACCGTCGGCGTTTACGGTAAAGTAATCGGCAAGCACCTGCCATATAAACAGCACGCCCGTTATTACCGTCATCAATGAGAGCGCAGAACCGTATGAAAGACGCACGATTTTTCCGGTCTTTTCGTTCATATACCGCTCCTCCAATATGTTTATAATTATAAGGATATTATAACAAAAACAGGCGTTTGCAGTCAAGTGTTTTATTTGCTTGACAAGCAGGTAATAAAAGGCTATTCTTGATATATGGACGCGCGCATTTACAAAGGATACATCGATATTTTGAACGAAGAGCTTCTGCCGGCAATGGGCTGTACCGAACCTATTTCGCTTGCCTACGCCGCCGCGCTTGCACGGCAGGTTTTGGGTCGTCTGCCCGAAAGCGTGGAGATAAGCGTAAGCGGCAACATACTTAAAAACGTAAAAAGCGTAATCGTTCCCAACACGGGCGGGCTTAAAGGCGTGTGCGCCGCCGCCGCTGCGGGAATTGCCGCAGGCAAAGCCGACAAAAAATTGCAAGTACTTTCCGAAGTTACAGAAGACGACTTTGTAAAAATAAAGCAGTATTTAGATTCGGCTTCTTTCAAGGTTACCCACGCGCAAAACGGGTGCGTGTTCGATATAGGCGTTAAAGTTTCAAACGGAGACGACAATGCGTTCGTACGTATAGAAGGCTATCACACAAACGTAGTTGAAATTACTAAAAACGGCGAAAGCATCTTACATAACAGCCGGACTTACATAGGCGACGGAAAGCTTACCGACAGAAGCATTTTAAACGTCAGGGACATCGTCGAATTTGCAGATACGGTAAACATAAACGATATAGAAGAAATAATTTCAAGACAGATTGAATACAACACTGCCATTGCCGAGGAGGGTCTTAAAAACGATTACGGCGCAAATCTCGGCAAAGTGTTGCTTTCGGCGTTCGGCGACGGAGTGCACAACCGTGCCAAGGCGACTGCCGCGGCCGGTTCCGACGCGAGAATGAACGGCTGTTCATTGCCCGTCGTAATAGTGTCGGGAAGCGGAAATCAGGGTATGACGGCTTCCCTGCCCGTTGTGGTATACGCAAAGCATCTCAACGCTTCGCGCGAAAAGACTATACGGGCGGTTGCGCTTTCCGACCTTATCACCGTGCATTTGAAAACAGGAATAGGCAGACTTTCGGCATACTGCGGGGCTGTAAGCGCGGGCGCAGGCGCGGGCGCGGCGGTAAGTTACCTCTACGGCGGCGGATACGAAGATATTGCGCATACGATTGTCAACGCCCTTGCGATAGATTCCGGTCTTATCTGCGACGGGGCAAAATCAAGCTGTGCGGCAAAGATTGCTTCCGCAGTAGACGCGGGGCTTACGGGTATGGAAATGTACAGGCGTGGAAACCAGTTCTACGGCGGGGACGGTATACTTGAAAGCGGTGTTGAAAACACCATTGAAAACGTGGGCGACCTTGCGCGTATAGGTATGCGGGAAACCGACGAAGAAATAATAAGACTTATGATTAAAAATATATAATAAAACTTTGCGGGGGCGGTGATTTACATAAATCACCGCCCCCGCTTTATTATAATTTTTCTTTTATTACCCTTAAATTTTAAAACGTTGCAGTCTTTATTCGACGGCAACGTTTTAATTGAATATGCTTTAAGTAAGCCACAGATACAGAAGCGCGCCGACTATGCCGACCGACAGCAAAAAGATGAAAACATACGGTAATATTGCCGCAAACGCCCCGCGCACCATATCGCGGTATTCGTCCTTTTCAACCTTTTTTCTGACTTTTTTTAATTTGCCTTTCTGTTTTTTGGACGGGTCGTACCATTTAAACCCTTCTATATTCATATCGGCAAAAGTCGTTTGGGTGTCGAGTTCGTCGTCCTTATTCTTTCGGGACATCGTCCTTTCCGTCCTGCGTTTTATCTTTCTTGATTATAGACTTTAACTTGTCTTTAACCTTCTCTGCAAAGCCGTGCTTGCGTTCGGCTTCTTCAAGTTCGGCAAGTCTCAACTGTTCGGCGTACTCGTTTTCAAGCTTAATAGTGTCTTCTATCGTATTGTAAAGATGGCAGGCGCAGAAATGCCCCTTTTCCACTTCCTTAAACCTGGGCGATATGCGTCCGCAAATTTCCATACAGCTTTCGCAACGGGTATGGAACTTACATCCGCTGGGCGGATTTACGGGCGAAGGAATATCTCCCTTTAAAATTATTCTGTTCATCTTTACGTGCGGGTCGGGTACGGGAACAGCCGAAAACAGCGCCTTTGTATAGGGGTGAAGGGTGTTTTCGAAAATGTTGTCGCGGGAGCCGTATTCCACCATACTGCCGAGATACATTACGCCGACCATATCCGAAATATGCTTTACAACCGAAAGGTCGTGCGAGATGAAGATATAGGTAAGACCGAGAGTTTTTCTCAGGTCTATAAGCATATTGATTATCTGCGCCTGTATGGATACGTCAAGCGCGGACACGGGTTCGTCGCAAACGACGAGCTCCGGCTTTAAAGCAAGCGCACGGGCTATGCAAATTCTCTGACGCTGACCGCCCGAAAATTCGTGGGGATACCTTTCGAAGTAATGTGGTTGAAGCCCGCACATCTTCATTACGCTTAAAACGTAATCGTGATATTCTTTTTTTGACACCAACTTATGCTGTTTGACGGCTTCGCCTATTATTTCGCCGACGGTAAGTCTGGGAGAAAGGCTTGCGTAGGGGTCCTGAAATATCATCTGCATATCGGGGCGGAGCTTATCGAAATCGCGGTTACCGAGCGAAGAAATCTTCTTGCCCTTAAACCACACTTCGCCCTTGGTGACGTCGTACAGCCTTAAAATCGTTCTGCCCATCGTCGTCTTTCCGCAACCGCTTTCGCCGACGATGCCCAACGTCTGCCCCTTTTGCAACTTAAACGTAACTCCGTCAACCGCTTTTAAATATTTTGTCGGTCTGCCGAAGAAGTCTTTGCCGACGACAAAGTAACGCGACAAGTCCTTTACTTCGAGGAAAGCCCCGTCACTGTTTGTCGCCGAATTCTTTTCGTCGGCTTTCTTTGCGACGAAAGCCGTAACTGCGGGATAGACGATTACCGAAACCGCGAGTACCGCAGAAATTACGGTTACTGCGATAGGAACGCCTATCGAAAATTTCGAATTTTCGGCAATATCGGTAAAGTTACTTGACGCAACGGCGGCAAAGAACATAAGCACAAGCGTTATTACCGCGCCTATGATATAAAAGACTTTATCGTCCTTGCGCTTTGAGAAAAGCGAAAACAGGTTAAGCGCGATAAGCGCTACCGAGTAAATTACTATTACCGAAACGACAAGCAGTCCGCCCGCAGAGCTGGAAGCAATGGCGTCAATCTTGTTTGTCTTGGAAGTAAACAAACTCTGTGAGATAAGCGGAATAAAGTTTGTGTCTAAGCGTGCGCCGCTTTCAAGCTTAATATTGAGAATAGGCGCGGTTACAAGCCCCGCAAGTACTGCAAGCACGACTATGCGCACAGCCTTGAAAACGACGTCGGCAAGCCTGAACTTATCGGCGCAGTACCCTCTGTTAATATAGGTTTTAAGCCCGACGTACGCGCCCGCGACAAGCGTGGTTATGACAAGTCCCGCAATAGTCGCGCCGTTGTAGATTGCGCTTACTTTAACGCCGTCGATACTTGCAACAGCGTTGTTAAGCGCATAGTTTACGGCCGAAAACGCAATATAAGCGAAATATGTGCAAAGCGAAAATTTTTCGACGTCGGCTTCGTGCTTAAACGCGTATTTGCGGACGGCATTGAAGCAGGTCAGTCCCGCGCAGACGGTTACGGCAAGCAAACCGAAAATTCCTATAAGCAGTCCCGCTACCGATACAGTGTGAACGGCGTCGCGCAAGACCTCTTCCAACCCTTCGAACGCGTTGAAATCTTTGAAATAAGAATAAAAGAATTTGCTCTGTCCGGCGGAATTGCTTACGCCGACAAAGAACGTGAACACAAACGCAAGCGCTGCGGTTGCAAGCGCGAGAATAGGCAGAAGCTCGGGTAAAAATACGGTAAGCTTACTATTTGCGGATTTGTTGTTTTCAGCCGTCTGTAAATTGTCAGCCATTTTTTACCTCCGCTTTTCCTTCGTATAAGTAGCAAGATACACTGTGAGTATCTGATACCTTGATAAGGTTTGGATACTCGCCCGAACATTTTTCCATACACTTATCGCATCTGTCGCGGAAATAGCAGTAATCGGGCATATCTATTGGGTTGGGGACGAAGCCCGGTATGCAGTACAGCTCGTCCACTTTCTGGTCTACGGTGGGCTTGCTCTTTTGCAGACCTATCGTATACGGGTGAAGGGGACGGTCGAAAATGTCTTCCGCGGTACCCATCTCTATTACCTTGCCCGCATACATAACGACGACGTAGTCAGCCATTTCGGCAACGACGCCGAGGTCGTGCGTTATAAGCATAATAGAACCGTTTATTTTTGTTTTTATCTCTCTTAAAAGGTCGAGTATCTGCGCCTGTATGGTAACGTCAAGCGCGGTCGTCGGCTCGTCTGCGACGATAAGTTTGGGATTGCACAGAAGCGCAATAGCTATCATAACCCTCTGGCGCATACCGCCCGACAGTTCGTGGGGGTATTTTTTGTAGACTCCTTCGGGGTCGGCAATGCCGACAAGCTTCAACATTTCTATGCTTCTTGCCTTGACGTCGGCTTTCGAAATGCCTTCTATGTGAAGTTTGCCTACTTCGTCAAGCTGGTTGCCTATCGTAAACACGGGGTTAAGAGAAGTCATCGGTTCCTGAAAAATCATTGCAACTTCTCTTCCGCGGATAGAACGCATTGCTTCTGCGGGCATTTTGGCAATGTCTACGACCTGCCTTTCCATCTCGTACATATTTCCGCCAAGCTCGTTTTTGCGGATAATAGGCTTGCCTTTCGCGTCAACTTTGCGGAAAGTTTCGCCGTTAGGATTTGTCTCAGTTTCGTAAACGGGAATTTTTCTGCCGAGATTGTCGCGTTTGAACATATCGGCGCGGAACCTTATGGAACCGCTTACTATCTGTCCGCTGGGAGCCTGCACAAGCTGCATTAAGGAAAGCGAAGTTACGCTTTTGCCGCAGCCGCTTTCACCCACTACCCCGACGGTAGACCCCGCGGGTATTGAGAAAGTAACGCCGTTGACCGCTTTAACCGTACCCGAATCCGAAAAGAAATAGGTGTGCAAATCTTCGAATTCGACGATATTGTTGTCGTCTTTCATCTGTGTGACGTATTCTTCGGGACGCGCCTTGCGCTTTTTCATCTTCTGAAATTTTGCAATGGCTTTTGAATTTTCTTTTGCTATACGGCGGGATTCCGAACGGGATATATAGTGTTTTTTGATTTCTTTCTTTTTATCCGCCATACCGTCACCTCTTCATTTTGGGGTCGAACGCGTCGCGCAGACCGTCGCCGACGAAGTTGAACGCAAGAATTGCAAGCGTTATGCACACGCCCGCGCCAAGCCAGATGTTGGGATAGAAATTTCTGAACCTTTCCTGCTGTGCAAGCTGTATTATGTTGCCCCAGGTTGCCGTACCCAAGGGCGCGCCGAGTCCGAGATAGCCGAGCGTCGCCTCCATTAAAATTACGCTGCCCAAACCCATTGTCATTGACACGACAAGCTGGGGTATAATGTTGGGGATAAGGTGTTTGAATATCTTTTTACCCGTGGACAGACCCGAACACTTTGCCGCAAGCATAAATTCCTGTTCGCGTAAAGACAGAATCTGTCCCCTGACAAGCCTTGCTATTCCTACCCACCCTATAAGCGTTATAAACATCATTATAAAGTATAGCTTTGAAATATCCACTATATTGTCGAAAATAGCAGAAAGTATTAAAAGTATGGGAAGCGTAGGTATACAGCTTAACACATCGACTATACGCATTATAAGCTGGTCCACCCAACCGCCGAAATACCCCGCAAGTCCGCCTAAAATACAGCCCAGAATAGTTTCGAGAATAATGACTATAAAACCGATTGTAAGCGACACGCGCCCGCCGAACATAAGACGGGTTAAAACGTCGTTGCCGTCAACGTCCGTTCCCAGCCAGTGCTTGCCCGATATACCGTCAAGCGAGCTGTAATTGCCGTATTCGTCTATGACTACGTTGTAAGCGTAATAGGTTTCGCCGTCGGGACCCGTATATGCAATGGTATTGTAAGTATAATTGTACGAAGGACTGCTTGTGTCCTTTACCGTACCGCCGTTTGCGCTCCAAGGGGAAAACAGAGGTCCGATAAACGAAAACGCAAACAGAAAAATAAGTACCGCAAGTCCGAAAATAGACAGTTTAGAACGGAAAAACCGCTTTACTACCGTCATACCGGGGGATAAAACTTTTACCCTGTCGGTTAAATTTTCTCCGTGGAGATTGTCGTTGAAGTTTCCGTTTTCGACAGCTTCTTCGTTGATTTCCTGATTCTTTTCTTCCATAATTCCCCCTATTTACCCAACTTGACTCTCGGGTCTACCACCGCATACATTATGTCGGCAAGTAAAGTACCCAAAACCGTTAAAAGGGCAAGGAACATATTGTAACCCATAATAAGATTTATATCGCCTTCGCTCAGCGCCTGGTACGCCGCCTGTCCGATTCCGGGCAGATTGAATATCTGTTCCGAAATCATCGCACCGCCGAAGAGTGTAGGAAGCGTAAAAGAAAGCGTTGTGATAAGCGGGATAAGCGTATTTCTGAAAACGTGCTTGTATATAACCTTTCCGTTGGAAAGACCCTTTGCGCGCGCCGTCCTTATATAGTCAGCATTAAGCACTTCAAGCGTATTTGTACGCGTATAACGCATAAGCGCGCCCATATCGATAATTACCATTACAGTAATGGGCAGAACGAGGTGCCATATCGTATCGAGTCCGCCTTCGCCAAGTCCGCCCAGAACGTCGAACCAGCCGAGATCTACCGCAAACCACTTGATAAACATATTGCCTAAGAAGAACGACGGGAACGATATGCCTATCATACACAGGAAAGTCACTATGTAGTCAAGCTTACCGTACTGGTTGCAGGCGCACTTTATGCCGAGAGGTATTGCGATAAGCATTTCGATAATAAGAGATACGAAAGCGACCGCAAAAGATACGCCCATTTTACTGCCGATAACTTCGGTAACGGGAATTATAAATTTCCACGATTTACCCAAATCGCCTTGAAGGAAATTTGACAGCCAGTTCCAGTATCCCTTTAATATGCCGAGAAAACTGTCGTCGTCAAGCCCGTACAGCGCAAGCAGGTTTGCATAATCTTCGTCCGACAAACCGTTTGTCTGTTTAAGCGTAAGAAACTTGGACTCTATATAGTTCATAGGCATACACCTTACGAGAATATAAAGTATAAGCGATACGCCGAACAGAATTAGAATTGCCAGCAGTATTCTTTTGATTATATACTTTGCCATATTTTACCCTGAATTAATTTATTATTGTCCGCGGTACAAAACCGCGGACAATATCCGTAGTTTAAACGTAATCTATTTCCCAAAGCTTATCGAAAAGCCCTATCGTGAAAGAAGGCTCTTTAACAAGAGAATTTGCATCTATTACTTCTGTGTTGTATACGCAAAGGTCCCTTCTCTGGTAAAGCGGGAATTCGACGTAAAGACTCATAATCATATCAAGACAGTCGTGATAGATTGCGGTGCGCTCGTTTTCAAGGTTGGTCTGTCTGCCACTTTCTATAAGCTCGCTTAAATCGTTGATTATGGGTGCTTCATACGTCCATTCGCTTTCGTTATTCAGAATATTTCTGTAATTCCAGTTAAGCACGCTGGTTGCGCGGCTGTCCTTGTGATAAACCTGATAGGGGTCGGGGTCGATTGCAGACGACCAAGCCGCCGCCCATACCGCAAGGTTGCCGGTTGCAAGCTGTTGCAATGCAGTAACCGAAGTTTTTACGTTTATATCGAAGCCAAGCTGGTTAAGCCTGTCGCGTGTGTTGCAGAACATACGGTATGCGGGATGCTCCGTAGTTTCGCCGGCGATTGTAAACGAAAGTTTAAGAGTCGAACCCATAGGCGCATTGTGCATTCCGTCGACGTTTCTCACCTTTGTGTATACGCCCGTACCGCCGGGTCTTTCATATCCAGCCATTTCGACAAGTCTTGTAATTTCTTCGTCAATGGAGGTATATTCGACGCCGTTATCAAGCGGGTTATTGCTTTTGCCTTCATAAGGACCGATACCACGCGGATAAGCCCATGAATTGAGAGTCATAGGTCTGTTAATAGCCGTTGCAAACTGTGTGCCGTAGAAGCTGACTGCGTCCGACGCGTCCATAGCCTTCATCAAAGCCTGTCTTACGGTCACTTCGGGTACGAATTTGGGGTTGACGCCGACGTAGCCGTAACCGTTGGTATAATAGTTTGCCGAACCGAGAAAAGCCTTGTTATTGTTTAAAGTAGTATTGTTTGTCGTAGTTGCGTTGGGCATACCGAAATCGATAGCCTTTCTGACAATAGAAGTCATAATCATATCGTCCTGAATTTCGTTGAAGCGGACGCGTTTGATTTTTGCATTACTTATTCCCGTACCGAGCGTTTTGAAATTTTCGTTACGGACGAAATTTACCATAGAACCCGAATAGAATTTGTTTCTGTTGTCTGTCGGGTTGCCGTCATTGTCGGCGGCCATATAGGGGCCCGCGCCGACAGGCAAGCCTACCTTTTCCGATGCCTGCAAAACTTCTTCGAAGAAATCGGTATTTCCCATTTCAAGTCCGAAGCCTTCGCCGGCAAGCGCTTCGCTTATATAATGTTTACCTTTGTAGTTGTCGGTGGAATAATAACTGAGCGGAGCAACCGTGTACGAGAAGTTGTATATAGCCTTGGGGTCTACGCCGTAAATCTGAATTTTCAGTACCGAATAGGTCTGGTCGTTATCGAATTTTTCGCCCATATCGCCCTTGAACTGCGAGTTGAGCGTACTGCCTGATACAGTCTGCGTAGTGATACCCGAAATGCTGTCTACTCCCTTGCCCTGGTCTTTCTGATCCTGTATATATTTGGAACGGGCTTCGTTTGTGAACTGTTCGAGTATAGTGCCGGCGGTAGAGCGGAACGTTAAAACGTTTGCTATTTCGCTTTTACTTGAAAGACTGTCGTAAACGCGCTGTATGCAGTAATCGCGCACTGCGTCATCGGCCGATACGTCTCCCGTTGCCGAAGCCTTGACTTCTGCAATTTTGTCGATAAGCTCCTGATCGCGGGGGGTATTGCCGTTGCTGGGAGCGCCTATCGCGCCGGACTGCCATTCGTCGATTGTCGTATAGTAAAGTTCCCCGTCGTCCCTTACGCCGTTACTGTTTTTATCTTCGTAATATCTGATTACGTTACCGTTGGAAAGCCTTCTCGTCTGGTCTTCTATTATGCCGTTTTCATAGAGATACGCCTGCCACGCTTCGGTAAAGCGGTAAGTATCTTTATAAGTATCGCTCCAGGAAGAATACAACATATTCCAGTCTGTGGTAAGCTCTTTTTTCAGCGCTGTACGCACTTTTTCAAGGTCGCTTTCGTCCACCGTGGAAGTGTCGCCGTTGGACCAGTCGACAAGCGCTTTTATTCTGAGGCGCGCCGCGGATACAAACTGTTCGTCAAAGTCCGCGTCAGACTCTTCCGCGCTGAGATCCTGTGCACGGTAAGCTTTAAGACCGACAATTTCGGTTGAATAAATTGTATTTGAGCCTGTGTAGACGGGGTCCAGATAGACGTAAAGATTAAACAGAACGTCCGCAATGGTAAGCTCTTCGCCGTTGCTGAACTTTATTCCGTTTTTGATTACGAATTCGTACTCTGTTTTACCGTCCGTCGCCCCGCTTGCCGATACGTTGCCGTGCGAATCATACATCGTCTTTTTGAAGTCAAGTACAGCGGTGGGATAATTCTGACCTGCGACAAGTCTGCCGCTTTCATTCAGAGTAAGCATACCTATCTGCGTGTTTGAAATCATGTTTCCGTCGTTGCCGGCCGTGTAGAAAAATGGATTGAAGTTGCCGTCAAGCTTGCCCGTCGAAAGGTTTAGAATGCGCTTTTCCGTATCATGCTGTTTGGGTCCGTCCGGCTTTTTGTTACAGCCCGCGGCGCCGAGCAGCATAGTACCGCACACGCCTAAACAAAGAATAGATTTTAAAATCCTGTTCATAGGAAGTCCTCCTGTTATTTACTGATATTTTCAACTGCTTTTTTGTTGTTTATCGTAAGCGAAGCATCTTTTACGCTTATACCGCCCATTGCCTGTATAAATTCGTCGTCGCTGTTTTTTCCGCCGAACATCCAGTTGCCCGTACTGTAAACGTCGCCGATAAGCTGGATATTTTCGATTATTGTGGTTTGCGGACAGACAATATTCATATTGACTGTGTCGAGTTTTAAGTTTTCAATCTTCGCCCCGTTCTCAACGCCGTGGTTGAAGAGATACAGATTTATAATTCTGCCCGACACCGTTACATCCACGGATACGTTTTTAAGGGTTAAATTCTTTATCGAAGACGTTTTGGAAAGGTTGCCGAGCGCCGAATAGGTACCCGTCGTTACCCTGCCGGTAAACGATATACCGTCAATAGTCACTCCGTTGCCCTCTATATTGGCGTTAAACGCACCCGTTTTAAGAGATACCGCAGTCTGCCTGCCGTAATTTATTACGTTGCTTGCGTCGGGGGTGAACAGATAGTAGTTACCGCCGAATCCCGCGTTTGTAAACATATCGTAAACGTTTCTTGCCGTGCTTACGACAGTCCAGTCGCCTTCTATATATTTTGCGTAAACTTTTACGTTTGTGTCTACGCCCTCCGCGGGTTTGGTTACGCTGGTAATGGGCTTTGTGCAGGCTTCGTCCGCAAAGAAATGCAGATAAGTCGCATTGTCGGCTTTAATCGCCTGCGTACCGCTTAAACCGTATTCGTCAGACGTACCGAAGTTGTGCGTTGCTATTAAATCGCCGTTTTTGTAAGTTACTTCTTCGCCGTCGACAGTCTGCTTTACGTCAAAGCCGTCTGCTACGAGATAGACGTCTATGGCGATTTCCGCATTCCAGTTTGCAATAACGTACTTATGTTCGCCCGAAGCTATTCTGTCGCCGACCTCCACTCTTTTACCCAGCGTCTGTAAGCCGCCGGTTTCGTCCGTTTCGACGTAGTACCAGCCTTCGAAAATATAATTGGTACGCGATATTTTAAATCCTTCCGCTTCCGTCATTATATAGGAGTCGGCTTTGTAATACACGTCCATTTTGGTGAAGTCGGCAATGTCGTTAAACGTTCCGCCGTTAGCAAGATAAGTTACGCACTGGTCGGCGGCGTCGTTTTGTGACAGATACTCGTCGGGCTTCATTTCGCCGATTTTACAGCCGGCGAAAAGACAAGCCGCGGCGGCTGTAGCCGCAAGGACCGTAATAACTTTCAGTCTGCCTGTTCTCATTTATCTTCCTCTTTACGGGATAATTTTTTTACGACCGCAACAGTCGCATACGCGCAAAGCGTAACGCCTAATGCAACCGCGCATATAACCGCGTTTTCCGCATAAGAACCGCAACCCTTCTTGGGAGGTTCCGGCTTTTCCTCTCCGCCGTCTTCTGTTACCGTAATTGCAATCTGAACCATTCTGCCGGCGTATCTCGCCCTTACGTAACGGTTGAGAACGGTAAGTTCTTCATCGATGTTGTCAAAGGTTACTTTGCTTATATCGGCTTCTTCTGTGGAATAGTCGTCGTAAGTTACTATAATTTTAAGACCGGTGGGGTCAAACTTGTCGCCAACCTTGTATTCGGTCTTGTGCGTACTGTCGGGGCTTACCCTTAAAGAGCTTACCGTAAGCGCAATTCCGAATCTTGCCTTAACCGACTTCAATGCGCTTTCGATATCGAAAAGCTTCTGAATGTTTTGCGAACCGAGATAGTCAAGCTGTGTCTGGCTTGTAATATTGTTGTACTCCGCGTGCGCGGCTTTTACCCTGTCGGAGAACGCCGCGACCATTGCAGTGTTTTGTTCGTTGACTTCAAGCGAATTCCAGCCAGCAACCGTCTGCGCGGATTCAAAGCCTTCGATTTGGGCTTTTAACGAACGCGTTCTGTCGTCCATAAGTTCGCCGAGCGTAACTTTCTGACCGAAGTAATTTTCGTAAACGTAGTTGTCGTAACCGCTTCCGTTTTCGGGATAGCTTATTTTAAGCTGACTTTCTACCGCATTGCCGGTAATGGGAATGTGCGTTACGAAACCGTCTTCGAAGTTCAATGCATAGCCGAAGCGGTAGCTTGAAATATATTCGGACACGTCGTACGTCTCTGTAAGAAGTACGGGAGCCTGTATGCTGTTGAACACGTAGGAAGTTATTCCGCTTGAATAGAATGCGGCGTTACCCAAAGTCTTTACGCTGTAAGGAAGAACAACTTCGCTTACCGTATCTTTTGCAAGGAACGCCATAGCGTACGCCGATACCGTGACGGCGCCGTCCTTCACGTTGTAAACCTTTCCCGAACCTGCCGCGCGCTTTGCCGTAGGATAAGCGCAAAGTTCGTAAGTTCCGTTTTCCTTTGTTCCGCTTATTATACGGTACAGCACGCCGTCTTCCGCGAAGAAGTTTGCGTTGTTTGCATTAACCGTAAACGCGGTAAGGTTTGCGCTGTTTGCAAACGCCCCGCCGCCGAGTGTTTTAAGGTTTGCGCCGATTGTCACCGAACTTACCGCCGAACCGTAGAACGCCGTCGCGCCTATTTCGGTTGCGGAAGAAATGTTTATATTTTCAAGCGGTGCGCCGTTGAACGCCGCCTCGCCTATATGCGTGACTTTTTCAAGTCCTGTTACGGAGCTGAGCGACGAACAGTTGACCGTGGATTCGCCCGAGACAATTCCGCCGAACGCGCCGTAGCCTATAACCGTTACGTTTTTAAGGTCGATTTCGGCAATGGAACGGCAACCCGCAAACGCGCCTGCGCCTATTTCGGTTACGTTGGAAAGGTCTACGGAAGTAAGTGCGTAGCAGCCCGCAAACGCGCTGTAAGCAAGCACGACTTTTCCGTCGGAAGCAACCAGTGCGGGAAGCGCAATTTCTTCAAGCGAAGTACAGCCCGTAAACGCGCCTTCGCCGAGTTCGAGCGCGGTCTGCCTCTGCGCAAAGCTTACGCCGTTAAGTCTTGAGCCGTAAGAGAACGCGTATGCGCCGATTGAAGTTACGCTTGCGGGAACGGTTATACTACCGAGAGAAGTCCCTGAGAAAGCGTAAGCCGGTATTGAAGCCAAACCTTCGGGCAGAGTAACCGCCTGCAAGTTACTGCGCATAAATGCGCCTGTGCCTATGCGGGTCACCGTTGCGGGTATTTCAAGAGTGTATCCGCTTGCAAACCTGCTGTTCATAAACGCGTAGTCGGCAATTTCGGTAGTACCCTCTCTTATTTTAAAGTCAGCCGGTATGCTTGCGGGCGCCGACATAAGCGTCGTTCCCTTATAAATAGCTCCGCCGAAGACGTCGTCCGCGTAATCGTTAACCTGCGTGCCTTCGAATACGCCGATGCCTAAATTCACACCCTCGGGCAGACTTATCTGCGCAAGGCGGGAACAGCCTGTAAACGCATAATCGCCTATGTTGCCTACGTTTTTGCCGTTGAAGTCAACCGATATTAAGTTGATACATTCAGCAAACGCCCTTGTACCTATATTGAAAGAAGTAAGTCTTGCTTCCGCGCCTGCCCCGCCGAATTCTACGGTTTTGAGATTGCCGCATCCGCTGAACGCTTCCGCCATTACGGTCGGAGTGTTTATAATTACGCTTTCAAGTGCGGTGCAACCCCTGAATATTCCCTGACCGAGCGACGTGTAATATGCGGTTTTGACTGTTTCGAGAGCCGTACAGCCCGCAAAAATTTCCCTGCCGGAGTTGTGCAGACCCGTTATATCGGCTTCTTTAAGCGAAGTGCAACCCGCAAACGCCATTGCGTTCATCGTGCCTATATGGTTCATTGCCACAACTTCTTCAAGCGAAGTACAGCCTCTGAACACGCGCGCGTCAAGCGTTATCGTCTTGGTATTGGAAAGGTCAACCTTTCTCAGTTTGGTACAGCCTATAAATGCGTCGCGCAGAATAAGCGAAAGATTTGCGTTGGGAATTGCCAAAGGCGTCTGCTGTATGAAATAAATTTCTTCAAGCGCGGTACAGTTTTCGAAAGCGCGTTCGGAAATCTGCGTAACCGTCTTGGAAATTACCAACACCCTTATATTGTCGTTGTCCCTGAAAGCCTGCGTACCGATAGACGTTATATTTTCGTCGTCGGGCAGATAGACCGTTCCGCCCGTGCCGTGGTAATCGGTCAGCGTGCCTCCTTTGACAGTGAACGGATCCTGAACGTTAAGCGTCACGACAGGTCCGTAATTTTTGCCGTCTATGACCGCCCTTATATTTACCATTCCCTTTTTGTCAAGGGTACGAACGTTGCCGTTCTGGTCGACAGTCGCTATATTTTCGTCGGAAGAACTCCAATTAAACTTCAAAGTTTCAATGGGGAAATACCACGGGTCGGCTTGGACCGTAAGTCTGAAATTCTGCCCCGCATTGACGTTTACGGTGCCGGTCGCCTGTTGAAGTCCGTCGGTAGAGTTTACTATCGACCCGAACGAAAGACTCGGCAACGACGTTATCGTAGAAGAGCTTTCGACTACGTGTACGGTAATTCTTTGCGAACCGCGCTTCGAAGTAACGGTGACATATGCCGTTCCCGGACTTACGCCGAATATTTCGCCGTTATTGACGCGCACGTAACGTTCGCTTGAAGAACGCCAGGTGAAGTTGGAAAGGTTTGCCTCCCCTTCGTAGTTTAGCGCGACTTTGTAAGTTTCATTAACGCCAATCGTTATTTCGGTGTCGCCGTCTACCGTAAAGTCGTCGGGCAGGGGATTTCTCTGCGATTCGACGAAGTTTATGCTGTATACGCTGTGGTTGAGCGCATAGTCGTCAATCTGGACGTAAAGTTTACCGCGGTATTCGTTATAAAATTCGGTAATTTCTATAGATACGGTGTTGATGTCGTTTTTGTTGGGGTTGTATACAGGCGTAATATAATCGGTGGCAAGCTTTAAGTTATCGGTGTTGCCTTCCCTGTCCGTATAACACAGAATTACCGCCTGCGGATAGTGGTTGTCGTAAATGTCAAGGTCGAGGTAAACCCTCTGCTTGTCGCGGTTGTTATCCTTATAATCGTAATACCTTATACGGCTGTCCGCGAGAATGGGAGCTTCATAGTCGACGTAGAAAGTCATCGAGAAAGTATTGTCGTCGGTCTGCTTTGCGGGATTTTTTTCATCTTCGGCTTTAAAGTAGAAATGGAAATTAAGTCTGTATTTGCCGTTGTTGACAAGCCCTAAATCCGACGGATAAAGATCGAGTTCTACATTGGCAGGAACGGTGTTGCCGCCCGAAGCGTGCGCTTTTCCGAGCCTGTAATCTCTGTCCTGCAATATGAGTTCGCCGGTTATATCGTCGTAAAGGTCGTAAGTGACTAATTCTGCGTTTCTCAGAAGACCCGCATACAAAGCCCTTATGCCGTTTGCCGTGACGTAGTTGGTGTAAGATTCCTGACCGTATGCCGCGTTAAATATGTCGAAGCAGGAAATCGCAGAATGTTCTTCTTCCGCATATATCTGGTCCGCATTTTCGTTCTGCACGTACGCATAGCTTCCCATAGGCACGCTGTAACGGTCGTTATTGTAAGTTGCGTAAGCCTGTGTCGCCCATATCTGTTCGCTGGGGCGGGTTTCGTCCGTATAGTTGGGGTCTTTCTCGAATTCGGCAACCTCGAATACGCTGTAATCGAGCATAGGCGCGGCTGTCCAGTCGCCGTAGAAGCCCATAAAGGGCAACGTCAGTCCGCACTGCTTTTCGTCGGTACTAAGAAGTCTTAAAAACCCTTCTACGAACATTCCGTTTACAAAGCTTTTATCTATATAATTCTTTTCCGCATCGGAAAGGGTAAGCGTAACTTCTATTTTAAAATCGCTTGTGTTTGCGCCGTTGGCGTCCACGCCCGCACCCGAAGGCACTTCTATTTCGCCGTCGTCGGCAAGCGTCGTTCCGTTGACCTTCCATACGGGTTTGACGTCCGTAAGCATATGCGCCTTTTCGGCAACCGCAAGCCCGTCCGAAGAAAGACTTTCGGTCATAAACAGCGTGTCGGGTTTAAACCTTAAAGGCGTATCCCCGCTGTTTGCGACGTAGAAAGTAATGTTGTAAACACCCTTCTTTGCCGCGTCGTCGCCGAGTTCGTATTTGGGTCTGCCGTCGACTTCCTTGTTTGCGCCTTCGCCCGTGTAAAGGAACGCTGAAGTTGTAAACACGTGGTCGAGAGTCGCAAGCCCTGCGCCCTGTTTTCTGGGCGAGTAAGGTTTACCGTCCTGGTCGAACACCGTGACCGCCGTACTAAGCAAAATCTGGTTGACGCGCGCTGTCAACGCCTGCGCAGTCCATTCGGGATGCTCCCTGTGAATTTTTCCCCTTAACAGTGCGACAAAGCCCGCAAGGTTGGGCGAAGCCATTGAAGTTCCGCTCATTTCGGTATATGCGTCCACACCCGACACCGCAGAAGTTATTTCACCGCCGTGCGAGGTTATTTCGGGCTTAATCTGTAAATCGGGCGTGGTTCCCCAGGACGAGTAATCGTTCATAAAAGGTCCCGCAAGATAGGACTTGTTAAGTTCGATTTCTCCTTCGGAAATCCATTTGCCGTTCTCGTCGTAACAGAGAAGTTCGCCCGCGTCCATCGTGACCGACACTGCGGGGATGGGGTCTTCAAGGTCGCCCAAAGACATTCCTATCTGTCCGGCAACGTTGTTGCGTACTATAATTGCGTCCGCGCCCATTTCCTCGGCAATGGTTATCTTGTTCTGGAATGTATTGCCGCCGCGCCTTACTACTACTATTATCTTTTCGTCGGGCTGTTTGTTTTTTAATTTTTCTTTGATTTCGGGAGTGTAATTTCCCGCCTGCCCCGTGCCGTTAAGCGCAATATATCTGAAAGTTTTACTGTTCGCGCTTCCAAGCATCTGTTCTATAAAATTGTTTCTGACGCCGTTTGCGTCGCTTGAATCCTGATAATAAATTATCGATTTACCGTTTGCAAGCATATAAGGCGCTTGCTGTCCGTTTATACTTGCAACCGATACCGCGCCCGTAAACGTTGACGGAGAGCCTACCGTACCGGAGTCGGGGTTAGATGCAAGGTTGGTACCGAACGCACTGCCCGAACCGGAGCTGAAATCGTTACTTGCCGCGCATATAAGGTTGATGCCCTTATTCCGTACGCTGCCGTAAACTTCGTTCAAAGCCGCGCCTTCGTCGTCGCCCTCAATCGCAACCGTACCGAATCCCGCGGAAGTGCCGAGGCTCATATTTATTACGTCTACGCCGAGCGTAACGCAATCTTCGAGCGCAGCGATAATCGATTCCGAAGTAGCGCCGCCGAGGTCTTTGCTTTCAAAATCGTCTGTAAACACCTTACATATTACAAGCTGGGCTTTGGGAGCAACGCCTCTGAACGGAATATATTCGTTACCGTTCATAACCCATTCGCCTTCGCTGTTGGTGTATCTGTCGGCTTCGCCCGCCACTATACCCGCGACGTGGACGCCGTGCTGCGAATAAGAGGGATATACGTCGTTGTCGCCGTCGGCATAGTCGTATGCAAACGGCACTTTTGCGTTGACATAAACGTCTTCGCCCGAAAGGCTTACGCCGTTAACTGCGGAAAGCTGCGTCGCCGCAAGCTTGCTTGCGTCTATATTCTTTATATAATCTTTGGTAAATGCTACCGTTTCAGGCATATTCTGGAATGCCGTGTGAGTGTAATCGAGTCCCGTATCCAGAACGGCGACCGTCATACCGCTTCCGTCGTATCCTTCGCCGACCCATTTGGACGAATCGTAAATACCCGTCTCGTATACGTTGCTGGGGTTGGTAGTTATGCCGGAAGTGTCGGAAGACGAACTTTCGACGGCCTCGGGATAAGCGAACGTCTGTGACACCGAAGTATACTTTACGTTGTCAAGTTTCTTTATTTTTGTAAGATACTGCGTGTTGACCTTAATGGCAACGGCATTTATAACGTTCGTGTAATGATAAACGACTTCGTACTTCACTCCAAGCGAAGAAAGCGAATTGAGAAAGTTCGTCTGTTCGCGTTCAATCTTTTTTAAAGCCCTTCCGCCCGTGTAGGTATTAAGATAATCGCCGACTTCCGTATCTTCGGGAACCGATTCGATAATGCTGTCGCCTTCAAGCCGCACTATTACGGTCTTAGTCTCGTTTTTAACTTTTAACCCTGCGTTTTCTATTACCTGCGACGAAAAATTCTGCATTGCTACGCCGCTTAAATCAACTTTGCCCGTTACGTCTTCAAACGCAACAGATTCGTAACGCGTCCCAGCCGTTTTTCCGTTTTTACCGTCCGCGAACGCAAACGCGCCGCTTGCCGCAAGCGATATGCCCATAACGGCAGTAAGGCACAGGCACGACGCCCTTTTAATTTTTTTAGTCATAAATGCCTCCGTAATTTGATGAATACCGACCCGATTATTAAAACGCCTTGAAAGGGCAACGGTATTGCCCTTTCGCATTTAAAGTCGTTATTCGGCAGGTCTTGTAAGAGTAACCGTATCTCCGCCGTTTACGGGAACCGCAGTCACCGTATCGTTTTCTTCGTTATAAGTTATGGTGTATTCCACACTGTTATAGGTCATAGTTCCGACGAACGTCGCGTCGGTAAGATAATAAGTTCCTACCAATCTCGCCCCGTCGTAAATGGTTCCGCGAACTACTTTGCTTATATCGTAATATCCGAGCCCGTTGAAGTTTAACGTGCTGCCTTCGAAATTCCAGCTTCCGTTAAGCTTGTCGTATTTGCAGAGCCTTACGTTTTCATTGACCGAATTGCTGTCAAGTATAAGCAGTTCGCCGGAAAGAGTTTTATCGGAAGCGTTAAACGAAAACAAACCGAAATCTTCATAGAAGCGGTACATTTCTATATCTATCCTTCCGTTTCTGACGACTGCCTGATAAGTTATGTCTGTTATCTTACCGCCGTGCGAACCGTAATCTACCGTAGCCGTGCCGTAGCCGTCTGCCGTTATACCGTTAAAAGTTATAATAACGGGCGCGGAAGCAACGTATATCCAACTTCCAACAAAGCTGTTTTCCGCATAGTAATGTTCGCCGTCTATGACTATATGTCCGTCCAGGAACGTTGCCGTCACACCACTACTTAAATTTGCCGTGTTGCCGTCAACGGTGTAGGTTCCGCTTTGGGTTGCGCCTATCACCTCTTTCAACCCGTTTGAATTGTATCCGTAATATTCGTAATTCCAGGTGCCGTCGTTATTGAACTTAAAGCTCTTTGTAGGCAAAGACGAGCTTTCCCATACGCCGTAGAACACGTCGTTGCGGGTAAGCGTTGCCGTACCGTATACGGTAACAACGCCGTCGGCGTCCACACTGCCTGTAACATTGGCGTTGTTTTCGGTTATTTCAAGCGTACTTTCGTTTACTTTGAAAGTAAACGCTACCGTGTTTGTTCCGCGGGTAACCGTACCCGTCCCGTTTCTGTTAAAGAGATATTCGTTGCCGTCGGCATCGAAATACGAACCGTATTTAAAGTTTACGACCGGCGCGTTTGCCGTAAGCGGAGAACTCTCCGTATAAACATCGTTGTCGTAAATCTTAATCGTTCCGTTTTCCAATTCCGCAAAGAAAGTGCGGAAGCCGTTTTCGGGGTCTGCCAATATCGCAAAGAAAGTATTGAAAAGCGTCAGTTTGTCGCCGTCGTAAATATAAGTGGATATACTGTTACGCGCACCGTCGCGGTAGCTTAAATAACCGTTTTCATCAAGCGTAAAGTACGAACCGTCCGTTCCTTCTATATAGTAATCGCCGGTAACTTCCGTATAGTCGGCGTAAGCCGCGTAAAGCGTTACAGCCCTCGTAGGAATAAAGCCGTTGGGCACCCTTTGGGTAAGTTCCGCATCGAAATAATATCCGTAAGTGCGGTTTTTACCGCTTCCGATAAATTCGTTTAAACCTTCTCCGTCTTCGCTTGTCAAAGCCAAGGCATACCAGTAAGTCATAGGCACGTACATATTTTCAACCGTAAGCTTAGTGACTTCGGTATTTCCTATCATAACCGTTATATCATACGTTTTTTGCGCTTCTTCACGGTTAATGTCGGGCGTTCCGTCGCCGTTGAACTTCCAGTCGGCATCTTCCCAGCCGAGCGCAGTCTTAATAAATGCGTCGTCTATAACCTTATGGTCTTCGGGAGAATAACAATTTCTTATAAGCGTGCCGTTGGTGTGTATAAAAGCCGTTCCGGCAGGCTCGGTATGCGCCGCAATACCGTCGCTGAACTGATAGTTCGCGCCTTCGACCGCCGAAGCGCGACAGTCGCCTTTGAAGAAGCAGTCGGAAATTATAGCGCCGTATTCGACATATCCGGCAATACCGCCCGCATACGCATACGCATAACCTTCAGCATTGTCCATAAGCAATATGTTGCTTGACGCGCCTACGTAACCCGTCGCATAGCAATTTTCCACCGAGCCGTTTGCAGTAACCCAACCGACTATTCCGCCTGCGCGTATCGCGCCTTCGATGTCGCCGGTCGAATAGCAGTTAAAAATTGCCGCCGTCGTATTTTCTTCATAAGTATTCAGATTTCCCGTAATTCCGCCTGCGGCTATTACGTTACCCTGCATAACGGTAATATCCACACCCGAAGAACAGGACTGCACAACGGAATAATACCTGACATTATCGCTTGTATAAGCAGACTGCTGGAAACCTATTAATCCGCCCGCATACGTAAATGCGTTATAGTGCCCGTCGATTACTATCTTTCCTTCCGCAGAACAGTTTGAAATATCCACGCCTATGCCGTAACCGACTATCGAACCGACAAACGCAGTCGCTCCGCCCTGCGCGGCGTTTACGTTTATGGTATAATCTTTTAAATTGAGATTGTATATTCCCGCATTACGCGCCGAAGAAGCCTGCGCAAGTCCGAAAAGTCCGATGTACGGAAGGTGTACCTGCTGGAAATCAGACTGTTCGATAAGCGTATCAGTCATATAGAAGTTTTTAATTGTATGGTTGTTTCCGTCGAACACACCTGCAAAAATCGAACCTTCCCACGTTGCATCGCCGATAATGTAAAGTTTTTCACCGCGCAAGTCGATATCGTTTTCAAGGCTGTAATACGCCGTACGGTAAGTGTCCGAAGTATTCATCGTATTAGAAATTACGTCCGCCATAGCGTAAAGGTCGAGCGGCGTTTTGATTTTGAACGGGTCGTCCGCCGTCCCTTTTCCGCCGTCTTCTCTCGAAAGGAAGGTATTATCGAAAGTTTCGGGCAAATCTCTTACCGAAATAGCAACAGCGCCGGTAATCGTGTATGTGTAATAACCGTCGGCGTCCGCGGAAAGTATAGAGTTACCTGCCGCTACGCGGTAAGCAAGTCCGTCATAGTAAACGCTTAACTTTACCCTGAATTTTATTACTTCGCCCGCTCTCATTTTAATTTCGGAAAGCGCGTTGCCGTCGGGGTCGAAAAACAGTACGAATTCGGAACGGACTAACGCTATGGAAGTATTGCCGTCATCATCTTCCACTTCTACGCCGACCCCGAAAGTAACGTCGTATTCGTCGGGAGCGATAATGCCCGTTACCCTGACGGTTGTATCCGCTTTCATAACGAAAGAATACTGTCCGTTTGAATTTGCGGTAAGCGTTTCGTCGTTCGCCGTAACTACGGCTTCACCCGTGGCGCCGTCCGCAAGCACAAGTTTAAAGGTCACGCGGTAACCCTTTTTTACTTCATAGCCGGATTGGACTTCACTGTCTATCGTAACCCCTGCCACTGTCTCGAAATTTATAGTATACATCGCGCTTTTACAAGCGACAGCCGTAAGGCACGCCATGCATAAAAGTGCAAGTATTATTACCAGATACTTCTTCACTGTGTTGCTCATTTGGTTCTCCGAAAATAAAATTTATTAAGCTTAACTGCTCGCCCTGACGCTTGACGGTGTCAAAAAACATACTTAAACCGCCGTCGGACGGCAAAACGGCATAATCATATCCTTGTCCATTATACAATACACCGAATAAAAATTCAAGTAATTTATACGGCTTTTAAGTGAAAATATATAATAGTTTAAAGCACAAAAATAAGCTGCATTTATATATTACTATACCATATATATAATGGGCGTTATAAATACGCTTACCGCTTAATCTGAAAATTACATTATTTTACCTATTTTGTGTTTTTAAAACGATTTAAATACGCTTTAAAATTAAACTGTTTTTTCTGCCGTAAATAATTAATTATACATTTTATGCGCATAAATGTATTTTCAGCTTAAATCGTTTAAACGTTAAGTTTGCCGTCGGATAATTTAAATTAATAATTTTTGAAAATGTTTGAAATAATGCTTTGACAAAGCAATAAATTTATGATATATTAAGACAGTCGATTTTATATTTATTTTAACTTGACACGGAGTGGTACCCAAGTGGCTCAAGGGGAGCCCCTGCTAAGGGCTTAGCACTGTTAAAGGTGGCGAGGGTTCAAATCCCTCCCACTCCGCCATAAATAGCGTAACGACTGTTGTTACGCTATTTATTATTTGCAAGCGGATGAGGAATTTGAGGGGAGGCAAGCAAACTTTGTTTGCGCAGGTCGGCGGACTCTACCGCCGACTTGACAGCAACCGCTGATTATGTATTATGTCGTTCCAGAAATATAATCCATAGGTTATTAAAAATAAACTGCGGAGCGTCCCACGGCGCTCCGCCCTTTATTATTCTGTTTTTGCGTCGGGTACTGAGGAAGTTATATCCTCCTGCGCCCTTGTCCTTTTAAGCGTACCGCGGACGGTAAAGCCGCCCCAGATAAACAGTCCCACGGACGCGTACCAACCGCTGTAAGGCGTTCCGTCGCCACTCGCATTGCCCCAAAGTCCTTCTTCGCCAACGCTTTGTCCCAGTTCGTAAATAAGATTTACGTTCCAGGTAGCGGTTTATTATTGACATTTAAATAACGGGTTAGGACAAACTATCCTCACCCGTTATTTAAGTGTCAATCGTCTTTTATGCCGAGAAAATAATCTGCGGAAATATTAAACGCCAGCGCCATACGCCTTAATATATCATATCCCGGTTTTGCCTTGCCTTTAAGCCATTCGCTTACCTGGCTTTGCTTTACGTCTATTTTGTCTGCAAACGCTTTCTGCGTCAAACCGTTGTTTATTAAAAATTCTTCCAATATATCTTTAAACGCTATTTCCATATTCAACAGTTTATAGAAAATTCTATAAATTTTCTTGACATATAGAATTTTCTATGTTATTATGAGTCAAAATAGAATATTCTATATATGGGAGAAATTATGGCTTTGACAGATTGCCCGTGCTGCGGAAACAAGGTTAGCGACAGCGCAAACCGCTGTCCTAAATGCGGATATGATTTTACCGCAAACAAAGAGATAACAAACAGGCAAACAAATTTTTTCAAGCTGCCCGAAAACGAACAACAAACCCTGCGCAAAGAGTTTTATTCGGCTTTCCCTGCCGAAAAAAAGCATATGGACAAAGTTAAAAGACACAATATTTTATACTACGCCGTTACCGTTTTTATTTGCATTTTAACGGTTTTGTTCATAATACTGTATTTTACAAAAGCATTCAACATTTTGTCGCTTATCGTTTTTGCCGTATTTTTACTTATTTCTCTGATTTTAGTGATAGTTGTAAAAATAAGAACGCCTATACTTAACAAGCGTACCCTTCTTCACGATATAAGACTTGCAAACTGGCTGAATGAGAGTAAGCAACTGCAATTTCCTATTGAGCTTACAATAAAACAGCAAATCATATACAACCGTCTGATAGCTGAGGAAAACAGCAGAAAGGAAAAAGGAAAATAATATGGCTTTGGTAAACTGTCCCGAATGCGGCAATGAAATTTCGTCAAAAGCATCAGTATGCCCACACTGCGGCGTTAAAATTTCAAACTGTCCGGAATGCGGTTATACATATATAGGTCAAACCGATTGCTGTCCGAGCTGCGGTAAAATATTTAGTTTACATAGCCGTAACGAAGAAACACTGCAAACAAAATATAAAGCTTATCTTACAGTAGACGAAGGCGCGGAAAAAGTTTTTAAAATATTAACCGTTGCAGCGCAAATTATAGCCTTTGCTCTTATCTTGTTTGCAGTACTCAACTGCTTCGTATTCTGGAAAAACGATTGGGACAGTGTAAATAACGGAACAAGCATTGCCGACTTGGCAAAAAAAGCCGACCTTATTTTGAAGTCGGACAGCGTTTATAAAACTTCGCTTGCTTTGACGGCATCCGCTTCAATTTTAGTTTTTGCGGTTGTTTCCGTTAACAACTTCAAAACTGCCATTTTTGCAAACAGGTTTTACAAAAGAATTTTACTTGATAATCTCGACGGAGAATGCGTAGTCGCCGCATTGGCTGAAAAAGGCGCGTCGGACCAAACGCTTTTTATACGTTTACAGGAATATGCGCTTGCGGTTTTCTGTGCGAAATATCCAAACCGCAAAACAAGTTATTATGCGCTGAAAATAACAGAGTGCGCAACCGTCTTTACAGCCGTCGTCCTGTTTATCGTCTTTGCATCGGTAAATATAAAACTTTATCTTGCAAATACCGTAAACGCAACACAATTCAAACTGCAATATTCTTGGCTGATAGCCTCAGGCGTCGCCGTTGCGATATTTACGGCATTAAAGATTATAACCGACTCCGTTTACGAAAAAGCAATTAATATATGGATGCAAAATCTGATTTCCGTTGAAAAATAGAAAACCGCACCAAAAGTGTTTTTCTGAAAGATTTATTCCGTGGACAATTAAACAGCCCGCTACACTTCGCTTTCGAAGTTAGCGGGCTATACTTTTCGTGTTAAAACGATAAACCGAAATTTATCCATAGATATAAACACTAACACTTATCTGTATTTGATATATTCAACAAGCGATTTTATTGCGTTAGGAATAAAGGATATGCCGACGGAAACGAAGAACAGACACGCCAAAGCATAATCAGTCGGATGACGTAAAAGCGATGCAAACGTTACGGGCGCTTTTGTTACACCTTCCTCTATGACTATAAGAAACATTATGCCCATAAAAATGAACATCGCCGCTACCGCAACCTTAATTACAAAGACGTTAACAATTTCAAATCTGTAAAAAGCGAGAACTATGAAAAGCATACCCAAGCCTATCGGGAAGCCTCCCACTATGGCGGGCATACCGCCCATAACGTCAAAATATCCCAAAAGCGTTATCGCTATGCCGACGACGATACAAGCCGCGCCCGCAAAAAGCGCGCCCTTTTCGATTGGCGGTTTTTCCGTATCATCGGACTTCCTTTTCCCAATCTTTGCATCGCTTCTTTTATTACGTCCCGCAACTTCATCCGCCTCTCCGGTTTTCGTGCGGCGTCTGATTTTCGGTACTTTAATCTCCTCCAATTCATCGCCCAAATATTTTTTCAGCAAATAAGCGTCCGCGCGCGGAAGCAAACATCCAACGGGTATCTTTTCGTTATTATTTCTTATGCAAAACACAAGATAAAGACCCGCATTTGAATTTATCATAGAACAACCGGAAAGCTCGCTTCTGTCTATAACGCGGTCTACACATTTTGTTTTAATTACAATGCGGTCGCCGTAAATCGTCAAAGAGTTTTCGCAGCTTTTATGCGCATCGATTGCCCGGAACTCGCTTTGCAATTCTTCCATTCTTCGGCGCGACTCTATTTCGCGCGGACGGTAACTTTTACTTACTTTGCGCATAAATATGCCCCACAGTCCGAAAACGGTCAGCACCGTTATCAATATGATAACGCCGAGCACTATAAACATAAAGACATAACTTTTTACCGCAGAACTGCCGTAAAGCCGCACGTCGAGCACACAATTTACAATACACCAAGCGGTCAACAGCAAAACGCAAATCATAATCCATACAGCCGTAAACGATTTGATATACCTGCGTCTTTCGCTTTTCGTCATATCGAGAGCGTGCTTCGAGTCGCTGTATTCGTATAAAATTTTTCCGGAATATTTATCCATAACACAATACTATACTTAATTACTGCCTATTGCAGTATCATTATAGCAAATTCACAGCAAAAAAGCAAGGCAATAATTCTCCTTGCTTTTTATCACTATTAAATACACCCTTACAGGCGGTTATTAATTGCCTTAAAACATTACAAGCAGAAAGCCGACGAGAACGCCGATAAATACGGCAAGCGCGGGCAGTTTGCTCTTCCACATCAGGATAGATTCGGGCAGAAGTTCGCCGAATACGACGTACAGCATTGCTCCGCTTGCAAAACCGAGCGACAGAACAAGCATTATGCTGTTTATTCCGCCGAGAGCATAGCCTATCAAAGCGCCCAATACCGTCGGCAGTCCGCTTAACGCTGTAAGCCCCACAGCCTTTGCTTTGCCCATACCGCCCGAAATAAGCGGAACGGCGACAGCCATACCTTCCGGTATGTTGTGCAGACCTATTACTATTGCCATAATGAACCCGCTGCCCGAAAACAAATTAGAAGTAATATTTTCTACGGAAGCATAAGAAGCGCCTATTACCATACCTTCGGGCAAATTGTGCAACGCTATCGCGGACATCATAACAAGTCCGGCAATAAACAAATTGGTTTTTGAATTTTTATGGGTGGCGTAATGGTCTGCGTGAATAAGCTCGTCCAGATCGTCCGCGGTTGCGGGGTGGTCGCGGTCGATATGTTTTACTTCACGGTTAGTATGTCTGTCTATTACAAAGTTCAGAAGATAGACCACGGCGTACCCCACGGCAACAGCCGCAACCACTATTACGGGGGTATAAGACGGCAGTGTGCCCGCATTCATCATTCCGATAGGTTCGCTCATCAAATCGAAGCAGACGACGGCAAGCATTATGCCCGCCGCAAATGACAGCAAAAGGCTTACGGCTTTACCGGAATCGCGTCTGAGAACCGCGCCTACTCCCCCGCCTATGCCCGTGCCGCATACGCCCGAAATAAAGGTTATAACTATAATTGCAAGATATTCCATTTAATTCTCCGTAAATTTACTCCGCCGTAATATGTCTTTTATATTTCTTTTTAGTGATAACAAAATACGAAATAAGGACGGCAACGCCCGTTACCAACCAGGTGATAGGATATATGATAATAAGCATACGGAAGTCGGTTGAAAACAGTCTGAACACAGTATATACCCACACCAATCTCAGTCCGCAGGAACCTATAAGGGTCATCACCGCGGGGAGAAGCGAATTGCCTATTCCCCGCAACACCCCGCCTGCAATTTCGTAGAAGCAGGTCAGCATTTCAAACAGCAGGACGTACCTTAACCTAAGCATTGCAAATTCTATGGCTTCGGGGTCGGAAGTATAAATTCTTATGAACAGCCGCCCTCCGAGCGCAAAACAAACCGACAACACCGTAGACACGGCAAGCGCCGAAAGCATAGTTATCCTGAAAACCTTTTTACATCTTTCGTACTCGCCTGCGGCGTAATTCTGCCCCGCAAACGTTACCGCGGCAGAAGCAAACGCGCTTACGAAATAATAGATATAAACTTCGAAATAAAGCGCGTCGCCGTTGCCTGCCATCGCCTTATCGCCGAAGCCGTTAATCGCCGTCTGAATGCACACGTTGGAAAGAGAGAACACTACGCCCTGCAACCCTGCGGGTATTCCTATTTTGAAGACGTTTTTAAGATATACCGCACGCACCTTCGATTTGCCGAACTTAATGCGCAGCAACGGGTTTCTCATTATGAATATAATTACTATAACCGTACTTAACGCATCCGCTATTACGGTTGCCGTCGCAACGCCCGCAACGCTCATTTTAAATACGGCGACGAACAAAAGATTAAGCCCGACGTTAAGCACGCCCGCAAGTAAAAGCGCAATCAACGGCGTGCGCGTGTCGCCTATGCTTCTCAACACCGCAGAACCGAAGTTATAAAGCATAACGAAGGGCATTCCAGCAAAATATATACGCAGATATTGCGCCGCCAGACCCATTACGGATTGCGGAGTCTGCATAAGCGCAAGTACCGGTTCGGCGACAAGCATACCGACGCCCAGCAGGAAAACCCCGCTTACAAGCGCAATAAGCATTGCCGTAAGCACTACGCTGTGTATATCGTCGGTCTCATCCTTGCCTATGTACTCCGCAATGACGACCGTAACCCCTACCGAAAGCCCGGTAAACAAATTTATAAGCAGGTTGACAAGCGGGCCGTTGCTGTTTACCGCCGCCTGTGCGTTGCTGTCTTCGAACCAGCCTATAACCGCCACGTCCGCGGAATTGAATAACTGCTGTAAAATACCGCTGAACGCTATCGGCAACGAAAACAATAATATTTTTTTGAACAACGGACCGTGAAGCATATCCGTTTTATTTTTCGCCTTTACTCCTTCCATACCCTATACCGAAAAAAACAATACAATTATATCACCCGCGCGTATAAAAGTTAAATAAAATAGGGCTGTAATATGCACATTAATAATTTTGTATATATGCGTACAACTTACGCAACAAAATAACTTAAAAAAATCTGCGCCCGCGAACTGTGTTCGCGGGCGCATAATGTGCCGTAAGTAATGTTTACGCACCCTTGCTGTGTTGCGCGCCTATCGTAATTTTGCAGTTACAAGGGTATTTGCTGTCTTCGGTGAGAATAACCTCTCCTATGCCGTCGGCGTTTATTTTGCCGGAACGGGGATTTTTTACGGAAAGAATACTTCCGTAAATATGCGCGTCTACGTCCGAATATTCGAAAGACAAATCGGTGTCGCGCATCGTGCAGTTCACAAGTTTCAAATTTTTGCAATAGCACAGCGGTTGCGTGCCAATTATTTCACAGTTTATAAAAGTCATATTTTCCGAATACCAGCCCAGATATTCGCCTTTGACCGTACAGTTTTTGACCGTGACGTTCTGCGCGTGCCAAAACGCATCCTTTGTGTCGAGAACGCTGTTTTCTATTACAGCGCTGCGCACGTACTGAAATGCGTACTTACCCGTAAATTTAACCTTATCAAGCTTTATGTCGCGCGCAAGCAAAAAGGCGTACTGACTTAAAATCTCCGTGTCCGTTATACGTATAACCGAACTCTTCCAACCGAATTCGGGCGAACATATACGGCTTTTATCTATTGTAACGTCCTCGCACTCGCGCAGGGCTTTTATGCCGTTAAGCTTGCTTTCGGATATTTTAACTTCCGACGAATACCAAAGCGCCGCACGGCAGTTTTCGGTCATCTCCACCCCTTTAATTTCAACCGCATTGTTGTGCCACAGCGGATAGCGAAGGTTCATATAACAGTTTTCAAGAATTACGTTGCGCGCCTCTTTCAAAGCCGACTCGCCGTCCGCCGCCCCGTCGAACGTACAACCTATTAATTTAACGCCGTCCGCACCGTATAAATCCCTCTCGTCGGGGAAATTTTGTCCTGTGTAAAGCTTCATAATTTATATATAAACAAATAATGACGGTTAAAAACAGCATTGACACGGCAAAACCGTTTTGGCATAATATTTTGGGGTGACAAAATGAATATCCGCGAAATACCGATAAAACCGAGAGACTAAAACAAGCTTTCGCAACAGGAACTTGCGGAAATGCTTGACGTGTCGCGCCAGACCGTATCCCGTTGGGAATCGGGCAAAAGTGTACCGTCGTCAGTACAGCTTTCCAATCTGTGTAAGGCTTTCAACATCGACGCGAACAACCTTTTCGACCCCGATGCCGAACTTACAGCCGACAGCGCCGTACGGCAACCCGACGGCGTAAACGTAGAAGGCGCAAAAAGAAATATAGCGCTGCCGTTGACCGTGGGCGTTCTGCTGTTAGCCGCCTTCGCAGGGTTAATCGTGACGATAATTTATGCCGAAAGGACGCCGCATACGACTCGGGCGCGACGGTATGGATTGTGTCTATCCCGCAGAACACGCCTATGATTGTGCTTTCAGTCTTTCTTGCCGTGTTCATCGTTCTTCTTGCGGTAGCTCTCGTAATACTGTTGCGGAGTCACGCGGGCGCAGGAATGCGGAGTTCCGCGCGAAGTCGTATCCGTCTGGGCGGGTCACGCAGCCGACAACACCCAGACGAGCAAAGTATATACGCATTTTTCGCCGGAGTTTATCTTAAAAGAAGCGCAGAAAGTTGACTATATTATATAATCGAAGCGGCATACACGCAAGTTGCACGCAAATTCGGCTGATTTCCGCATAAAAAAAAGACCTTTCCTTCGTGAATTTCGGTTAAAAACACACGAAAAAAAGGCTTTTTGACTGGGGTAGCTGGATTTGAACCAACGAATGACGGAGTCAGAGGCTTAAAGACGAACTTTACAACCACAATATGTAGTGTTTTTCAACAACAATAACCACAATATAAGCAACTTTCGATGATTTTCAATTTTTAACTCCCATATTTCTCCCAAATGATTTTACATCGTTTGGGGGTATTTTTTTACCTTGTCTTTGCAAATTTTATCGCACAATTTTTGAATGACGGACAAAAAACCACTTTTGTCCGTCATTCAATGCCAATTTGGGAGCAACTCCCAATTTCCACAACGCCCTATAGCCGATTTTTGGGAGTATAACTCCCAAATTTAGGGTAGCTCCCAAAAATGTATAATTTTCAGGAAACAAAATCGTGGCTTTCGCCCCGATTTTGTTTCACATTGTATTTGCTTATAAAATCTTTTGTTCTTTAAGTTCAAACTTATTTGTTTCAAAATTAGGTTTCATAATAGAAAATGATATATTTGTTTGAATTGCTATTTGTTTTAGTTCCTCAATATACTCCGACAAGTATCCAGCAATAATTTTTGTTGGCTGTAATCCAAAATTAGTTGCAGACTGATTACCGCCTTTATAATATGGTGCTGTTATGTCAATTGCTCTAATCTCCTTTTCGAACTGCCATTTGGCGTACTTAAATGATTGCAAATATAAGTTATATTGAACATATTCCTTTGTTGGAACACTACGTAGACTTTTATGCAATTGCTTTAAATTTTTCAAGCATTGCCGCTTATACCGTGCACTTTTAAATAATCCAGATAGGATTATGCGTTTATTAACATAAAATACTGGAAATAGCATTTCTTTTTCCAATACTTTATATTCTACACAGTAACCTCTACACCCATTAGCATAGTAACCCCACATTTGGACATCATTATACGAAGAAGAAAAGGATGTTTGACAGTATTTATCTCTAAAACTGCTTAAAAAATCGATTAATTCACCCGTATTTTTAACATTATATCTATTTTTGATTTCTTCTGGTAGCCCGTTTTGCGAGAAATTACTTTCAGGTAAAATGAATTTAATTCCTTCAAATGGGTCGTTCAAATCAGAACACCTTGATAGCCAAATTTCATTGCTTGCAAGAGTTTTTAATTTACTCTTATTTAACTTTTCATTTTCACCTTTGGAAGTCAAAGAACAGAACTTATAAATTTTTTCTGGTATATGTTTTTTACTTTCACGCATTGCCTCAACACTCAAAGGCTTCCCATCACCAGTTGCTTTACTGCGTTTATGTAAATAAATTAACACAAAAGGCAAGAACGGTACTGGCATATAAAAAATACCGATTAAGATTTTCAATATTTTAAGGATAATTGCTGTATCTGCATTTTCATTTTTTGCAACGGCAAAAAATAGAGTTGCAGCAATAATTGTCCAAATAATAAAAATTATTAGAAAAAGTATATCCGTCCGTAGTTTCTTTTGTTTCATAAATTATCGAAATAAGATTAATTAATCTTTAATCTCCATTGTACCGTTTGAAATTCTCAGCTTGTTCCATTACTTTTTCAAAAACTTCTTCGTCCCATTCGGGAGGATAACCGTTTTTATACAAAAGTATAGTCAACTCCTTATTTAATTTGTTTCTTATATCAGAGCGAGTAGACCAATCGACATATTGTGTTTTGTCTTCAACAATCTTTTTGATTTCTTTTGCAAGCGACACGCATTTTTTATCCTCGTATTCAAAACCGTGAGTATCGCGTACTTTTACCAGAATATCGTAGAACACTTTTTCTTCGAATGTAATTCCTAACTTTTCAAAAGATGTTTTGTCTTCTTTCAAGTCATTGAAGATATCAATTAGCTGATTACACAAATCGTCCATAAAATCGGCAACAACTTCACTTGCGAATGTAAGTTTATCTCTGTTGTTGTAAGCATCAACAACGCGCTTTAAGCGTTCGTCAAATTCTAACGATTTAACTTTGTTGACTTTGCCATAACTAACAATAGCTTTTCGCAATAACTTAATTAATGCGTTGAACTTTGTAATAGGCATTTTAACTGCATCCAGCTCTTTTAAAAATTCTTCACTGAATAAGTCGACAGATTTATTCTCGTCAATTATATTTTCAACGCCAGTACATGTTATTGCTTGTTTTACCATTTCCTCTACAATGCTATTCATTACTTCTGCGTCAGGCGCATCGCCGATAGTTTGCTTGTAAATAATTGAACGAATAGCAAGATAAAATTGTGCCTTGGATATTTCGATTTGAGTTAGTTCTCCTGTAGGGAATACAATCTGATAAGCCCCTTTCAAACGTTTTGAAAGCCCCATAAATCTCGTTTGCATTTCCTTATTTAGCTGTACATATTCGGCTGCATCATTTAAGCAATATAAGCGCTCAAGAGAATTACCAGTATAATAGCGGGTTGCATTGAAACCTATCATCAAATCATCCAACATTGACAGATGATTTCGGAATATTCCTAATGAAATATTAATTTCGTCAATAGGACTTTCCTGCGGGCTTCCGTATTTTTTAACGGCTTTCAACATATCGTTTTTAATGCCAATATAATCAACTACAAGTCCTCTTTCTTTGCCTTCAAAAACCCTATTGACTCTTGAAATAGTTTGGATAAGCGTGTGTTTCTGTAAAGGTTTATTTATGTACATAACAGAAAGCGAAGGGACATCAAAGCCTGTAATCCACATATCGACAACAACAGCGATTTTGAAATTGGAATTGTCATCTTTGAATTGTTTATCAAGCATTTGCCGATAAGCCTTAGAACCGCAAAGGTCGTAAAGCTTTTTCTCATCATCTTTGCCTTGCGTTGCAACAAGGTTAATTTTAGGCAATGCCTTAAGCTTGTCCAATTGCTCTTTTGTAAGCTTGCTTTCGTCTTCAGCTTTCCTTGCTTTACCCCAATCATTTCTGATTTTCAAAATCTCTTGCAATAATTTATATGCCAGAATTCTATCGGCACAAACAATCATTGCTTTTTGAACTATATTAGGTTTTTCATTACAAAGATTCTCGTAATGCTCTACAATATCTTTTGCCAACCGTTTTAATACATCGGGATGTCCTAGGATAGCAGAAATTTTGGACATAGCCTTTTGACTTTCTTCAATCTGTTCGGGCGTTGAACCTTCTTCAGCACATTTATCGTAATACATTTGAATCTCTTTCGCCTGTTCCTCTGATAGAATAACCCGCGCGAGACGGGGTTCATAGGAAATGCGGACAGTTATACCGTCATCACTGGCTTCTTTCATAGTGTAGCTATCAACAATATCTCCAAATACCGCAATAGCCTCGTCAATAGGCGTACCTGTAAATCCGCAATAGGTAGCGTTAGGAAAACTCCAACGCAGATATTGTGCAAATCCGTATGTATTTACTAGACCTTTTTCAGTCTTTTTAAGTTTATTGCCAACACTCAATTGTGTACGGTGCGCCTCATCGGAAATGCAGAAAATATTATTTCTCTCCGATAAAAGACCTGTATCTTCACAGAATTTCTGAATAGTAGTTATATAGACGCCGCCGCTTTGATTAACAATTAACGTATCATGCAGATCCTTTCTGGTTTCAATGCTGCGAACATTTTTATCGCTTAAAAATCTTTTTGCTCTTTCAAACAACTCCGATGTTTGATTATCTAAGTCTTCGCGGTCAACCAAGATAAGTGAAGTGGGATTGCCAAAAGCTGCGCTGTCTCTGTGTGCTAACATTCTGCACAAGAACAACATAGTATATGTTTTCCCGCATCCGGTAGCCCCGAAATAAATTCCACCCTTGCCGTCTCCGGACGGCTTTTTGTGATTCTTTAAACTTTGTAGCATTTTATTTGCAGCAAAATATTGCGGATAACGGCAAATGATAGCTTCTTCCTTGTCGCTATTATCGGGGTAGAAAACAAAATCACGCAGGATAGAAATAATGCGTTCTTTTGCGAATACGCCTTCTACCATAGTAAAAAGTGAGCTTATACCGTTTGAAACTGTATCTTGTTCGTTTGCTTTATTCCAAGAAAAATAAAATTTATAAGGAGTAAAGATAGTTCCAAGCCTTGTATTCGCACCGTCAGAAATAACGGAAAGAAAGCAGTATTTAGTCAGTTTAGAAATATCGCGGTTGTACCTTATATTAATTTGTTTCCATGCGTCGTAAATAGTAGTATCTTCTTTTATAGCAGATTTGAATTCCCAAATTGCCATAGGTATACCGTTGATAAACACTAGCATATCGGGACAACGTAAATGCTCGCCCTTAACGTAGTATTGGTTTACAACCTTGAATTTGTTTTGCTTAGGAGAATCAAAATTAATAAAGTCGACATGTAAAGCAATTTTATCAGGGTCATCCCTTACAAGGTCAAAACCTTCGTTGATAAGCCAAAACGTTTCGCGGTTTCCCGCATAAAGAGGAGTTGAAGGAATAAGCTTTATGCGATTGATAATCATTTGCACTTCACTTTCGGTAAGGCTTTCTTTCGCATAGCGTTCAGACAAATAAGCACGCAAATCATCTTCAAGTAATACGTCCTCATATTTACGGTGAATACTATCTCCGTGAATATAATCATATTCTTGATTTTTGAACAATTCTATTATTGCACTTTCAAGCTCAGATTCATTAAATTGTCCTTTGGTAAAATGGTAGGTCATATGTTATTCCTCAAAAAGTTTATTGAAATCGATAGCAAAACCCATCGATTTCAATTCCTTTAATACTTCGACTTTCCAATCGGATTTATTAGTGTAAACCATTCCGCTCATATCGGAAGGAAGTTCGACATTACTTTCAGCCACAATAACCATACGATTTCGACCAAGTTTCCCCATAAAATATCCCGCTTCGAATACCACATTTTGTCTTGCTCGGTCACTCAATGATTTTTCCGATTTGGCTTTCCCTTTATCATCTGCGGTAAATAAACATATAGCCGCACTCACATCACTGTAATGTTCGATTTTTTCTATAATTGTTTTGCCTTCATTTGTTTTATTAGATAATATAATCGTTTCGATACTTTGTTGCTCAATTAAGCGTGCAACTGCTTCTTTTAATTCTCCATCGTGTCCATGCACAATAAAAACTTTTGAGAAATTAGTGCTTACCTTAGCTTTGATATTTCTTTTTGGCAGTTCTTCTTCCATTTCGTCGAGATAAGTAGACAACACATCTCTTGTAATACGTAATCCATTAGTACAAGCCTCTACAAAAGCACTATCTGGCGTTGATAATGTGTATACCCCTAAAGAAAAGGATGTGTGTTGAAAATACTCATATTCATGGCTTTTTTCACCAAAGGTCTTAATTAAAAATCGTGAAACTTTCATTTTCCATGCTTGAAATCTGCTATCACCTGATGTTACACCTTCGTCTATTAACCAATCGGCTTCGGCAATCAATAAATTTAATTTTTCAAAATCCATAATATTTTATCTCCTTATGCTTCTTGCAAAGAACCCTTGATTAGAATAGGACAAAGGTCTTTGATTTGTGTTTTTAGTTTTTCGTTGATTTCTTTTCGTGTTATGTATTGATTATAAATATCAACAATGGATTGCTGAATATCTATATCGGGTATAGGAATAGCAACTTCAATCAAATCATTCCAAGTAAAAGTCTCTCGCGCCGATCCCCAAGAATGAAATCGCGCATATCGGTCAAATTCTTTTCTATTGAAAAACATACACAAATATTGCGGTAAAAGTTTTTTTGTGTTTGTGGAAAACACCTCGTTTACCGAAGATACAACTATATCTTCATTTGTGTTATTAAAGGCATACGCAAATACTTTTTCGTTGTGAGTTGTTTGCACAAAAGTAATCCAAGAAGGCTTTACAATTTTATATCCGCGCAACTCATCTCTATTTACTTTTGACGTGGGTTCTCTAAAATTCTTATATACTGTTACACCCTTTACATTAGTGCATTTATTGTCTGAATTTCTTATATCGTGGTATTCCAAATATTGCCCAATCTTCTCACAAAGCATTTTTCGGCGTAAGTCTTCTATAAAGCCGTCGCAAACAAGTTTTAAATCTTCAAGACCTTTTTCGTATGCTGTTTGATTTTCAACCATTGAATTGTAAACATCAACATACTTTTTCTGAATTTCAATAGGAGGTAGGACAATATCAATATCGCACATTTCTTCCCATGAAAAAGTTTCTCTTGCCGACCCCCAAGAATTAAAGCGAGAGTATCTATCAAATTCAGGACGATTGAAGTACATAAATAAATAATCTGGGAGTAAAATATGGTGGTTACTTATTTTAAATACAGTCGATATAGACGATACTAAATAAACATTATTGGATTTATTTATAGACAATGAAATCTTATCACCTCTTCGAGATGTGTCAGGAACATAAGCAAAAAAGTTTGGATAAACGATTTTATAACTATTTAAACTTACACCGTCCATATCTGCTTTTGTTTCAATAAATTCTTTTTTTGTAGCTATACCTCTTACAGAATGCAATGTAAATTGCCTATGAAAATTTCTTTCTTCAGAAAGTTCAATAAGTTCCCCTAATTTATATTTAGTCAATGCCATAGCCAATCCCCTTGAAAGCGGCAGACAATAATTTTTGTGATTCTCGTTCTTGCTTTATGACTTCTGACATTTCTTTTTGAATACGTTGCATTTCAGTGTGATAATCGATATCCAAGTCGTGGTCGATAAACTCGATATATTTGCTTGGCATAAGAGCATAGTTCTGCTTTTCAATAGTAACAACGTTGTTTTTAATCTCTTCGTCTGTTAAATCGCTGTTGTTTACTTTTACCGATTTACAGAGTTCTGGTATATCCCGATAAAGCGTTCTATCTTTGCTTTGCCAATTTGTATATATTTCTTTTATTTTTGCAATCTGGCCGTCAGTAAGTACGGTTTTTTTCTTTTTCTTGCCTTTATCAATAGTGATTTCTTCTATATTGTTATCCCAAGTGCGCAAATCCATAAACAATACTTCGTGGCTTCTGTCACGAACTTTCCTGCCGTTTACTGTTCCTGCGCGTTTATTCATGTTGATAATCCAAAGTGTAACGGATATATCAGTTGTATAGAACATATCTCGGGGTAAAACAATTATCGCTTCAACTTTATCTTTAAGTAATATGTTCTTGCGGATTTCAGCATCGTCTGAATCGCCTAATGCACCGTTGGCAAGTAAGAAGCCGGCAATTCCGTGATTTACATCAAGCTTGGAAATCATGTGCAGAATCCAAGCATAGTTAGCATTAGAGACGCGAGGTGCCGTTTCACAATAACCGCTCCAACGGGCGTCATTTATAAGTTCGTTTTCCGTTCTCCAATTTTTAAGGTTGAACGGAGGGTTTGCCATTATATAGTCAACTTTTTTATCTTTGTGCTGGTCGTCAGTAAACGTTGAAGCGTTGGTTTTACCAAGGTTATGCGCAATGCCGCGGATAGCGAGATTCATTTTGCAGAGACGCCAAGTTTCTTGTACGCTTTCCTGTCCGATAACCGATATTTTATCGCGGTTTCCATTATGCTTGTCTACAAACTTCATTGACTGAACAAACATACCGCCGCTTCCGCAACAGGGGTCATAAACAACGCCGTCATAAGGTTCTATCATTTCGGCTATAAGTTTTACAATACTAGCGGGAGTATAAAATTCACCGTCTTCTTTCGTTCCGGACGCAGCATAAATTTGCAGAAAGTATTCGTAAACTCTGCCTATCAAATCTTCTTCGTGAAACCGCTTTTCGTCAATACGGTTTACACTGTCTATCAAACTTTTAATTTTGTTTTTATCTGCCCCGAGCGTGGAGAATAAATTTTTTGATAAAGCACCGGCAAGAGAGGGATTGTCATTCTCGATATCAGCCATTGCTTGGTCGATTATTACGGCGATATCGTTTTGGCTTGCGTGGTCTACTATATACGTCCAACGAGCGGTTTCTTTCAGATAGAATACATTTTCAGCATTATAAAACGAAGGCTTTTCCACGAAAGCGGGAATCTCGCCATATTCTTTAATAATCTGTTCACGGCATTTTTTGAATTTATCTCCTGCAAATTTCAAGAATACTAAACTGATAACAGCGTCTCTGTTTTTATCAAGACTGCCAACGCCACGCAAAGAGACTCTGCAATCCCACAGAACATCTTCCAAAGATACTGTTTTTTCTTTATCCTTTGCCATAATAATTTCTCCTAATTTTTATTTCTGTAATGTCAATACTTCGTAATAATTTTGCCTATAAGAACAAATAAATTTTTCAGAAGTTTAATGTTATCTATCGGGATATCTCCGCCACCATAAGCAAAAGGCTTCATGCCTCGTATAAGACCTTGATGGCTGTTTAACGACTTAAATGTAGAAAAGTTGTAACAAATGCTTTGCCCTTCGTGTACAAACTTGTTTCTCTTTTTATAAGCATTTTCTATAACTTCTTTTATGGCGTCGGAATCTGCGCCGTAATTATTCTCCATGAAAGGAGTTATTTTATCGCATAATGCAACCCGCTTGTTATGTTCCGAATTTCCAAGAAACAATAATTCTAAAATTATAATTTGCTGTAAAAGGCATTCATCATATTTTTCTATTGATGCAAACTCATAAGCGGTATTATATAAAAGAACTGCTTTTTGCCATTTTTCAATTTTTAAGACTGTCTTTTTGTCTATCTTTCGTTTATCTAAAAAACAATTATTACAAAATTTAACAAGCAAATCACGGAAAAGGTCAATTTGTTTAATAAATTCAGTTGAGTTAATATCCAAATAGGGCGAAAACTTAAAACGCCCTGAATAACCATATCCGTTATTGTACGGAGCTTTTGGAGATGTTCCAACTTCGTTATAATAAACACCATACAACCTAGTCGGAAGTTTATCTTGATCCAATATTCCCCACCCATATCCATCTCGGGGCGAAGAATAATCTAACATTCTGATAAAACTATATGTAGCTTCTGTTATGATGGAAGATTCATTGTCAGCCTGATAATTGATACAGTTAATATTAATCGCTAATATAGGAAAGTTAAAAAAGTTTTTATCTTTTGCAAGTAAAATATGTTCTTTCAGTAATTTTGCATATATAGTTGTTTCAACATATTTTTCTAAAGCAGACTTTTTCTTTGATATTTTTAGCTTTTGAACTGTATTTGCTTTCTCAGTTTTAAATAGTTTTATGTTGTCGGTGAGAGATAAATCAGATTTCAAAACATTATCATTTAAAAAATTCAGAGGTATTAAAATGATGCAAGGTACAACTAACTTATCGAATTCAACTTCCAAATACTTTAGAAATTGACCATATTTAGTAGCTAGGGGACTAAACTTTTTTAATCCCTTAAATATCAAGTCTTGAGCTTTGCCGTCATAAGTATAATTTTTAAATTTTCCTATGTCTTCGTTAAGAATTTCAATAAAATTCTCAAACTCTTCGTCTTTATAGAAATTTGAAGTGGTAATTTCATCTGCGTGAACTCGGGTTAAAATTTTGTTAAATAAATTCTCTTCCATATTATGTTTTTCGTTTTTCTGTATAAGCGGAATAATTCTGTTTAATTTATTTTCTGTAAATTTCGTCTAATGTTTTTCCATCTTTGTTTTTCCACGATATCCAACCATTGGCATTGTGCCCCAAAATGAAAGCTGCGGCAGCACTAGGTGAAGAAAATGACACTGAAACCTTTAATATGTATTTTCCATTTTTTTCAACAATTTCACCATTTTTTAAAGCGTTTTGTCTTTGAAGTTGAATTTTTTGCCATTCAAGGCATTTGGTTTTCATATCGACTTCGGAATCTTCAAGTACTTCAAATTTATCTCCGGTATATACCCCATAAGCTGTAATTCCGTTACGAGTAGTGTGGAGTACTTCTCGTTGATCTTCGTTCTTTTTTGCATTATTCATCTTATATCCGAGCGTTGCCATGACGAATTGAATTTCGTCATATACTTCTTCGATAGAGGGAAGGTCGTATTCGTCAATCTCATATTTAGGTTTAACTGAATTTTCGACCTTATAACGCTTTGCTTCGTGAGCTTTAATAATGGCGTATTCTTCAAGCCCGCTTATCATATCAAGAGAAAAGGTCTTGTTGTCGGCAAGGAACACAATCGCCTTATTCCAGAAATCTTTGGAACGGTTATGGTCATCAAGGCGTGTTACACCGTTGCGCGTCTGCCCAATATAGATTTGTGCAATTTTATTTTCATCGTTCTCATTAATTAGATAATAGATGCCGGGTCTTGTAATACCCGAAATCTTCTTTGCTTCCGATAGCAAAGGACGCGGTATTACATAAGTAGTAATTGTAGACAGATGACGACGGACAGAACGCACACCGTCAGGTTGTCCGTTGTAGTATATAATTTCAAGTTTCTTACTCGTAGCCATAATAATTTCCTCGCACGTAAAATTTTCAAAGAGTCAAGTTTGTGACAAATTCTATACCGTTTTCTTCGCAGAACTTTTCAAAACGGTATAGTGTCAGTTTCTGGGGAAGGGCTTTGCCGTTCTCCCAGCGGTTGATTGTTGCAAAAGAAACGTCGAGCTTCCGTGCCAACATTTCCTGACTTAAATTGAGCTTTAGCCTTGTTTCAAGGCAGAATTTTGAGAATTCCATAATACACCTATCAAATTATAACATATTATAGCATACTTTATTGTCTATTGTCAATAAAACCAGAAAAACATCTTCTGTGGAAATGCGTTTGAACAGATTGCAAGAATCTATTTTTTGTGGTAGAATAGAGAAAAAGCACACGGATTGAATTAGCATGATAAAGACGTCTATCAGATTTTTTGAAGATATTCCCGTGAGAGCCGTTTGGGATGACGATACTTCCAAATGGTGGTTTTGCGCTATGGACATTTCGCAGGCGTTGACAAAAAGTAATAATCCACGTGTTTATTGGGCTACGATGAAACGCCGAAATACTCAGTTGATTGCAATTTGCAAACAACTGAAATTAAAGGCAAACGACGGAAAGTCCTACCTTACAGACGTCGTGGACGAAAACGGCGTTACCCTTATTACTGCGCTCATACCTGCAAAAAACAAAGAGAACTTTTCCAGATGGGTAAAAGGAATCGGAAGCACATTAGACGAAAAGAGCAAACAAAAGGCTTACGAACTCTTTGAAAACGGCTTGATAGACGAAATCGAAGTAGGTACTACGAAAGGTTTACAGCAAATTCACGGATTTATTTTCGGCGGGCTTTACGATTTTGCGGGTAAAATTCGCGGCTTGAACATTGCAAAAGGCGGATTTGCGTTTGCCCCGTCAATGTACCTGAAAGAAAATCTTGCAATCATTGACAAGATGCCGGAAGATACAATTGAAAACATTGTGAAGAAGTATGTAGAAATGAATGTCGCTCATCCATTTATGGAAGGCAACGGCAGAAGCACGAGAATCTGGCTTGACCTGATTTTGAAAAAGAATTTGCGCAAATGCGTAGATTGGAGCAAGATAGACAAGCGGGCGTATCTTACAGCAATGCAGAAAAGTCCTATGGATTATACCGATATTCTTGCACTTATCAGCAGTGCGCTTACAGACGAAATTGACAACCGTGAAATGTTTATGAAAGGTATAGACTATTCCTACTATTACGAAACAGAAGATTAAAAAGGTTAAAATAGCCAGCCAGCCGCCGACGGGACTCCGTCGGCGGTTTACTTATTTGAAATTCGACACTTTAATTATAAAATAGACAATAAGATACAAAAAAATAATATAAACAAATGTTTGTTTTCTCTTGACATCTATAAAATTTATGATATAATAAACTTATACGATAGAGTTCGTATGATACCCTTATTAAGGACTTCCAAAAAGTATCGAAGAACTTTTTGGAAAAAGGAGCAACAAACATTTAGCTAAGCAATGAATGAAATTTATTGCGTGCACATTATGTTTGATTGCGACGCGCAACCGGAGTTATCCGAGATTCCCATGAGATTAGGGCTCCCAAAAAGTATCGAAGAACTTTTTGGGAAGAGGAGCAACCAACCGTAAAGTCAAGCCATTGCTTAAATGGCTGACAAAAGAGTGTGTTGCGACGAGTTGAGGGTTAATTTCAGCGTACAAAAAATTTCATAGAATGGCTAACCACCATAGAGCATTTGAGCATTGCTAAATACGGTTAAGTCGGTGATTACGTTGTGCGTATCAGCGGCTTTTTTGTACCCTTATTTCAGCTATCGTACCGCGCTATTTTGCGTGGATGAAGATATAAATTATTTCGGAGGTTAATATGGATACAAGCTAACAAACAATTAAAAAGACTTATGCCGCAAGTCGGTAAACAAGCGGAAAAATAAAAATTATCGGAGGAAATTATTTGATTAAACAATTCAACTTTTACAAGTCTTATATGGACAACATCAGCAACTTAACCCACACCGAAGCAGGACAATCTCTTAAAAAATTACTTGAATTTATGTTCCGTGACAAGGAATTTGACGAGCTTGCTACCGACAAAATAACGAGTATGTTATTACTACTCTCGGACGATTTGAAAGCCGATAACCGAACCTGTTACTCTTGATAAAATCCGTAGCGATTTTCCGTTTATAACAGGTTATTTACGGGCGGAGAACTCTGTTTTGGAAGGCGTAAATCTCAACGAACTTTACGCTTACATTAAAGACAAACAGTCAGAGCTTCAAGGACAAAATATGTATTCGGTAGTTTTAAAATTCAAGGAACATTGCAACGCCGAAGTTGCGCCGAGCTAATACCGATTCTCAACAAAAAGCTTTCGCAGTTGCAGACGGAAATATGGAAGAAAGTCGGGGAAAAATACGAACTTGACAGAGGCAAGCCAAACAGTCAGGCGGTACATCTTGATACGGCAGAATACAAGGCAAAAAAGATTGTTGAAACCGCCAAACAGCGAGGTTCGGAAATCGACGAACAGACAGAACGCAAGCAAGCCGAACTTACAGAACTTACACAAGCGGTTGAAAAGGCAACGGACAAGCCTATTCCCAAAAAGAAAAAGGACGTTGAAAAAGAGATTATCGCTTTACGCGCCGTGCCGCCAGCCAATGCCTGATATGATTGTGACATTATTCCTCCTTTTTTGCATTAAAAAAGCACGGCTTACGTCGTGCTTAAAATTTTATTATTCTTTCCCGTTAGAAATATCTACCGCTTTTTCCAAATATTCATAATCTTCAAGTTCTGGATTAGCCAAACAAAATTCAAGCATTTTTTTTGCCTGTTCGTCCGTTTCACAGCATAATAGAATACCTAATTTCATTTCTTTTTCAAAATCTTTTTGTTTTAAATAGTCCGCTAATTTTTCTTGATTTTCAGTAGGCGTAAACATTTAATCTCCTAATCTTTTAAGCCAATAATTTATTTTATCTCTGTCTTTTTCTATATCGAATTGTTTTAACGGGACGAAGCTATCTCCACCGTGCGTAGAATAGACGTAAAAATTGTTACTTGTAAATGCACCATTAATTTGTTTTACTTTCCCCTTTTGCGCGACGTTCTTACGCATTACTTCTTTACGCAGAACCGCATATTCCCGCTTGGACAAGCTAAAATTCGGTTGAGTATCCGAACCGTAAATTTTTTCGGCTTCTTCTGATTTTCTGCCGCCCTTTTTAACAAACTGTCCCTTGTTATCAGGTTGTCCGCGCGGGTGTTCGCTTTCGTCGAATTTCATTATATCATACTCCTTTAAATTTTACAACTGTTTAAGCGGCAACGGGCGCGTCGTAATATAATTTCGTCGCGTACTCTAAACTGTCGATTGTATCGTCGCGCTGCTGTTTTTTTATGTCGCCCGTCTTGTCGTCAAACACGTAATTTTCAATATCTTCGATTAGTTGAATAGTATTAACGTTCACGTCGCTGTGGAAAAACAATATCCTTTCAGAAAGCATTGAGCGCACCCGCTTGATGTCGCCCATAATGCTTTTATTGGTTACAAGATAAGTTTCTTCTCCGCTGTCATCGGCGAACTGCAATCTCAGCATTTGTCCCCCTTCTGCGCACTCGAATATCCAACGCCGCCGTACGTATTGCAAAAACCGAAATTTTGCCATTGTTTCGTTTAAGAATTTTATAAGCAATCGCGAAGTCTGCGCGGGCGACTGCTGACCGATTTTCAGCGGGTCTATTTCCAAACAGTCTAAAACTATGGCGATTCCGCTTGCCATAATTGATACGCCTAAACTTCCTTCGGTTTTTAAATTTGATTTTACTGCTGTATTCACCGAATGGCTTGAATACAAAAAAGGACAAATTTCGGAAGGAACTTGCAGAGATTATAAAAGTCTTGGCGAGCGGTTTATTTTAAATGACTTAGGCAATATTGAAATTTCAGCTATTCGGACATCTGATATTGACAGGATTCTACATAACTTTGCCGACGCTCCCAGAATGTACGAAGAGTTGCGCAGCGTGTTAAATCAAACTTTTAAATACGCTATTGCAAGCGGTATCATTAATCATAACCCCGTTACTCTACTTCCTTTTAAAAGAGCCGAACGCGAAAGCAGGGGCGATTTATCTCCCGAAAAAATACACACATTCTTCAACAAGATTAAAGACCCGAAATACGATAGAATACGTCAGGGAGCTTACGTGCTTTACTTCTTCGGTTTGCGTCCGTGCGAACTGGACAAAGAAGCAAGATTTGAAAATGGTTTTTTGATTTGTCGTAACCGTAAGCGCAAAGGCGGTAAAATTGAGTATAAAAAAATTCCCATACCGAAGCAAGCACGGGAATATTTAAACTTTGACGAGCCGATAACCTTTTCAATGTCTTATCCGAAGAGTTTAGACTTGTTTAAAAAGATATTCGATGATGCAAGCGTAACCTTTTACAATCTGCGGCACACCTTTGCATCAGTATGCCCCGAACGGCTTGTCGGTAAAACTTACGTACATTACAAAGATGACTTTATGATTAGGCAGATGAACAAGGTTAAGTTCATTACGGAATAGCCTACACCCAAATTTACACCCAAAACAGCATAAAAAAAGACCTTTTCTTCGTGAATTTCGGTTAAAAACACACGAAAAAAAGGCTTTTTGGCTGGGGTAGCTGGATTTGAACCAACGAATGACGGAGTCAGAGTCCGTTGCCTTACCGCTTGGCGACACCCCAATTTCTTAATTATTATATATAATCAGAATAAAAATTACAAGCAATTTTAAGGTGTTTTAATAAAAAAATCTCAACGGTTTTACCGTTGAGATTTTTTTATTTGAAATTAAAGCATACCTTCAAGCTGTCTTGTCAGCATTTGAAGCTGTTCGCGCTTAATTTCTATCGTAGCCGAAAACGTTCTGAAAAACTGGACGTCCTCGTCGTTCGGCGTAGTCTTGCTTATAAGCGCTTCCAAAAGAACCGCCATAGACCGCGAACGTTTTGCTTCAAGACTGAGAATTTCTTTTTCAAGAGTGTTTATCTCTTTTGCTATTTTTGTTCTCTGTGACATATATTATTTTCTCCTTATTGGTTTAAATTTCCGTCGTTTTTGTCTTGTTCGGCTTTGCGCCTTTCTTCCTCTTCGGCCGCCGCAACAGAACGTTTCGCCGCCTCCGCAACCTTGTTTGCCCTTACAGCCGCAATCGTCGCGTCAACGGTCATCTTGGTGCGCATAGCAACTATCACCTTTTCGGTAAGCATCTGTAATACGCCTTTCTGGTGAAGAATGAAGAACACAAGCGCGGTTATGCCCAAAGCACCGACGACGATAATTACAATCGCCCACCAGGGCAGTCCCTGCGCAAAGACGTTGAACGTAAACGTCCTTTCCACGCCCGAGAAATCGTCCGTAGCCGCAACGGTCGCTTTCAACGTATAATAACCCACTCCCGCCTGTGCAAGATTGTCGACAATTACTTCTCCGTTACTAACCTGATAAATAATGCTTTCTTCGTCCGTAGTCTTATAAATGACGTAATCGACAACGCCGTGCTCGGCTTCCGCAGTGACGAAATTGACTTCCGCGTTATATTTGCCCTTTACCCAGCTTTCTATGCTGGGCGTAACTTTCCAATCGTTGACCGCCTGATTTACCGTAAACTGCAAGGGCGTCTGACCTTCTATAGCCGAATAATTGCCGTTTTCGTCCGAAGCGACAGTGGCGACAAGATAGTAATCGCCCGCGTGCAGATTCTTAATAATTGCCAAAACGTCGCCGTTGTCCGCCTCGTCTATAATGCCTTCAAAAAGTGAAAATTCTCTTGTCAGATTATTTTCCCCGTCGGTTATAACGAACTTTGCCGTACCGTGCAAAGGCGTACCTATTATCAAATTGACGTTGGGGTTATATCCGCCGTACTCCCACGCAATTACGTTGGGTGACGCCTGCCAGCCGTTCGCGGCTTGAATAACGTCGAACTCAAAACCCGTTGCGTGTATCTCTTCGCGGTTGGCGTCGCCCACGTCCACGCGCACGCTGACATAATATTTGCCCTTTTCAAACTTGGAAAGCACGTTTGAAATTTCGCCGTCTTCTTCCTGTATAATTCCGTTTACCGCGGTAAATTCACTTGTTAAGTCTTCACCGTCTTCCGCAGTTTTGACTTTGAACCACACCGTGCCGTAATTTACGGAAGCTAAAAACAGGTTGGTGTCCTTGTTATAATTTCCGTACTGCCATTCGACGACGTCGGGAAAGGTCATCCAGTCGTTCGAAGTCTGCCTTACTTCGAATTCTACCTGAGTAGCAGGTATATCCTGATAGTTATTTCCTCCGTTGACAGTTGCGCTAAGCGTGTATTTTCCGGCGGTAAGTTCATCCGAAAGAATTTTTACGTAATTTTGGTTTGTAACGACACCTTCGTTAACGGTAAAATCTCTGATAAAAGTTTCATTCTGGTTAGATATCGTGAACCTGACGTCGCCGTGTTCGGCAACACCCATAAACAGGTTGACGGTTGCGTCGAACTTACCGTACTCCCATTCAACAACCTTGGGCGCCTGCGTCCAGTTATTTCTTGCGGGATAAATCCTGAAAGTGTCCGTCAATATTTCTTCTATTGCATTATAACTGCCGGTTGCGGCTATCTGAGCCGTTACCTTATATTCGCCGGCATCTGCCGTGGCAAGATCGGCGGCGGAAATTTCTTTATTGTCGCCGTCGTAAAATTTGAAAATTGCATTTTCGGAACCGTACTTCGCCCAAACGGTAAAAGCAGGAACTTCGGGATTGTACGAACCGTAGAAAATCACGTCCGAGTCAATATCACTTCTCTGCCAGGCGTTATCGGTAGCGGGATTTATCGTGAACTGTGCGGATAAAGTGCCGGTATAATCACCCTTACCCTCTGCTTTGACGGTTGCCGTGCCCGCTTCTACGTTGTTTTCGTACGAAATAGTATAATCAGTTCCCTCAACAAGGTTTGCCGTGCCGTTATTTACGGTCGCTGTCGGTTTAATTTCCAAACCCGAATATGTAAATTCGTTTACGTCAAGCGTAAGGGTATAACTTTCTATGTCTATCCGGTCGCCATCGGCAGCAAAAGCCGTCTCGGTAAAATGTAGCCCCAACGCAAAGCAAACTGCGCACATCAAGCCCAGAACCGCTAAAAGACCCCTCGTGAAAAATTTGTATTTCATAAAACTACCTCTGTAAAATAAGAATATTCCCCAAATTACTCTTTAATTATATAACAAACCACGTTTTATTGTCAATATATTAATTAATAATTATTTGTATGGTTTAATTTTCATACCGACACAGTAAAACGGGTTCGGCATATCGCCGAACCCGCTTTTCCGTTTATTGTATTTGCTTCTGTTTTTTACTTGCTATCCGTTGAATTAATAAAAATTAATTTTTAAGTTTTTCACAAATTTCACAAAGCCCATAAGAATTTAAGCGCAAAGGTTTAAAATATTTTTTTAAAAAATAAACTTCTAACGAGCCATCAACCACGGTGATTTTTTCAGGCATATCGGGGTTATATCCTTTTCTGTGGCAACAAACACACTCATTTATCCATTTTTTGAATTTAGGAAACTTATTTAAATACTCTTCGCCTTTATTTACTTTTCTCATTTATAGACCTAATTTACTCAAAATTTCTTTTAAATTTTTAATTAATTCTTTTAAAGTTTCAGCATATGGCATTTTTCTGTTTTTCTGATGTAGTCTTTGTATTAAATCTTTATCATGAATATCCAATAATCGCATTGCTTCGTCCCACATTTGATTTTCATGTTTGTTATGCCCTATTCTACGACCAGATCCTTTTGAAAACAAAATATTTAAAGCAAAGATTCCTGCGCCTGCAATAGCCGTGCCTGCCGATGATGAACCTCCGCCGGCTAAGGCAAATGCTCCTGCCGTATAAGCTCCGCTTGCCATACCCGCGCCGCCGGCACCGCCTACTGTTCCGCCTATAACTTCTGTATCTGAACGGGTTGAGGTTGCCCAGCTTTATGTTGCTTCCGCTTACCTGCTGGTTACCCCATGCGTCGTAACTGTATTCTACCACCTTTATACCGCTACTGTCAAGTGGGGCTTCAAAATACGATTTCTACGCTAAGTAATAACGGGTTCGGCATAAAGCCGAACCCGCTCTTTGGTTAAGTTTTACCCTCTAATGTTTCATAGAAATTGAAATTATCGTCTTTTAACCCTATTGTCAAGGAAAACTCGCCGTGATTTATAATCGGGTCGTCATCTTTATGTATTTCGTAAAATCTCCTCAACTCCGGCAAAACTTCCGTCACAAATTTTAAATGCAATTCTTCCGTATAATATGACTTTTCAAGAATAAAAAATTTTAAACGCGGCTCGGATTCAGTACCAATTCTGTTAATATAACGCTTATGCACTATGAATTGGGCAATTATCCTGTCCTTGCATTTCTTATCGGGGCGGTAAAAGACGCTGTTTGACCTTTCATCTCTTCTGATATTCAATACGCCAAAATAAACGTTTATATCAGTGTCCCCGAATACAGCTTTTATGTCGGATTTTTTACAACAATAAACTTCGTTTGAGTTTAATCCCTTAATTTCTACTCTCATTATATAATCCTGCGCCTATACCCAATAAAATTAATAAAAAGCCTCTCATATGCGGTCCGCCACGTTGCTTCCGTTTATTTCTAAGACCGCGTATTTTCATTTCCTTTAAAATTTTTTGTATTCTTTCAGAATCATGTTTTCGTTTTGCATCATTTAGCTCATCTTCCAATTGCTTATCGCTTAACCCCATTAAACCAGTGTCCCGCCCACGATTTCTTTCACGGCTTAAATAAATATTACCGATATTGGACAACGAAGCTCGGGGTCGTAGCCCATTACTTTAGGTATCGTAGAAATAACTTCTGTATCTGAACGGGTTGAGGTTGCCCAGCGTTGTATTGCTTCCGCTTAACTGCCGGTTACCCCAGGCGGCGTAACTGTATTCTACCACCTTTACACCGCTACTGTCAAGTGAGGTAAATTTTAAGAGTTCGGGCAACCTGCCCGAACTCTTAAATTGTTTTATCTTTTAATTAAAGCGTCATTATACTTTGGCGAATAAACTATGCGAATTTCCTCGTTCGGCTTGACTAATGTTGTTTTTTTAAATAGCCCCGCCGTTTGTATTACAACTTCTTTTCCGCAACATTCAAACTTAATTTCAAGTTTAAATCCCGAATTTTTACCCTTTTTTATATCAGTATAAACCTTATAAGGAATTACACTAACTTCAAATGAATTTCCATCGGAAAGTATTGCGCGTTTTTGTCTTGATATGCCATAATTAAAATAAAGCAATATGAAAGCAGGAACGGTAAAGCATAAAAACATTGCAGTCATACCGAATAGAAAACCGTATAAAATTTCGTTGTTGCATAGCATTTCATATAAAAATCCGCCCAGCACCGCCAAAATACCCAAAGCACAAACCGAAAAATATAAAACTATATATATGCTTTTTATCGGGAAGCCTTTAACAAAAGTTCCTTCGTTTTGTAGTACAGCTTCCAAAAATTTATCAGCTTTATCCAACATTTATTCACCTATTAGTTAACTAAACAGTCCAACTAACCTTGATAAAAAATCACCAAATATATTATTTTTTATTCTTTCACCCAAATAATTACCATTACCTAAATTACCATTGATTGTATCATCGAAAAACATTCCGCCTCCAAAACCACCAATAATAGTACAGCTCTGTTTCGGTGTCGTAGAAATAACTTCTGTATCTGAACGGGTTAAGGTTGCCAAGCGTTGTGTTGCTTCCGCTTACCTGCCGGTTGCCCCATGCGTCGTATCTGTATTCTACCACCTTTGCTCCGCTACTGTCAAGTGGGGCTTCAAAATACGATTTATACGCTAAGTAATAACGGGTTCGGCATAAAGCCGAACCCGCTCCGTTAAAGTTACAAATTATGAACAGAATGCTTTGATTTTTTTAAGATACTCCGTATCTATGGACACACACGATATATCTTCAAGCCTTATCAATGCCTTGCCGTCCGAAAGGCCGTCAGTATTAATTAAATTTACTAACAAATTCACTTCGTCTGCATCTTCCAAATATCCCGTTAGTTCGCTCAATTCATCGTTGTACAATTCCACATTACATAAAATTTTGCTCGATTTTATTTGAGCCAAAAAACCGCTTAACAAATTTTTAACGTCAAGTTTTAAATTTCCGCGTTTAAAATCTTTTCCTGCTAACAATTTTACAAAATTTCTAATATATACAGTATCCCAACAAATACGGAAAATACTTTCCAAAGGCAAACAATAATATCCGTCGTGAACTCCGTTTGACGAAATATTCTCTACTATCATTACTCTTTCGTCGTAAGCTATAATATAGCCTAAAAAAAACTTTGACGAATCGGACTTATCATTATAAATCTCGCACAGAATATTTTTATCTTTAATCTCCTGTAAATAATTTTTCATAACTACCTCTTTAAAATATTATATTAAACAAACCTAAACAAAAAGAAATGAAATGACGTTTTGTATGTTTCCCTCCCCTTCTGTAAGGTCTATTTCTATCTCCTTTTTCTCCGCCTGATTTGTCTTTTCCTTTACGCCTTTGACCTTTTTGATGCTTATCTTTTAAACACGGTGTTTCTTTTGTATGCTCTGCATATAAAAGAATATTGCTTACCTCAAAGGTTAAAGCTAAGTTAGCTAAAAATTCTTCAGCTCTTATACCATTTATAGCTTCAATGCCGTTAAATTCCGTGTATGTAAAGTTATCACCACCCGAAATGTTAGACGATAAATCATTAAACAAATCGCCGATAGCGTCACCCAAATCGTTTAAAGCATTTTGTATCGGATGAAAAGTATGTTCTATCCAAGCTAATAATGCGCTTCCGGCAGCTAAGATTCCCAATGCCGTAACTATACCTATCGATATAACAAACGTTCCGTCGGGATCGTAGCCCATTACAGGGTTGTTGGCGCAGTAGGCGTAAAGGTTTAAACCGTTAAGCTGTTCGGGGTCGGCGTAGTCGAAGCTGTCCATATTTATAAACCTGCAATATATCGGGTCGTAATATCTTGTGTTTAAATAGTACAGCTCTGTTTCGGTATCGTAGAAATAACTTCTGTATCTGAATGGGTTGAGGTTGCCAAGCGTTGTGTTGCTTCCGCTTACCTGCTGGTTACCCCCAAGCGTCGTAACTGTATTCTACCACCTTTGCTCCGCTACTGTCAAGTGGGGCTTCAAAATACGATTTCTACGCTAAGTAATAACGGATTCGGCGTTATGCCGAACCCGTTCTTTGGTTATATGGATTTGTACTATCATTATATAAAAAGCATTAAACGTTCTTTACAAGTATTTTTTTATAAGGCGAACCGAAAATCACTTCCTCTTTAGCTATAACAATGTTATCCTGATAAAAAATAAAATAATCACCCGATTCAAACATCATATTATTATAAGCCTTATCTAACCGCAATATCTGCCCGTCGTCGGCGCTGTCAGCAATAACGTAACAATTTTTTTTTACGTCGGCATATTTTTTTATGATCGATAAAAATTCTTCGTAGTTGATTTTGTATTCGCAAAAAACTTTGTATTTATCATCAAGCAAACCGAAAATGCGGTGTATTATGCTATCCCTTTTTTTATCCGAAGACAACTCGAACAGAGTACGTTCCCTCTTGTCTTTAACAATAAAATTTTTGACAAATATTTCTTCGATTTTTCTGTCCATATAATTTTCTTATTTTTTACTCCTCGTAATCATTCATATAAAATAATAGAAAAATTAAATAAAAGTAATGATCGTGATAATATGGATGACCATTAGGAACACCCGGATGAAAATGTGGACCTATCCATTTACCTAATTTTTCATTATATCTACGTTTGTGAAATCTCGGCTTCTTACCACCGCCACGTCGTCTTGCTTTTTCTTCAGCGTCTTTCTTAGATTTCCCTTTAACTCTAACCCCCGGTCTCTTAGGCTTATATTTCGATTTACCATATCTATATAGAATACTATAATCAAAAATAATAGTTTCAAAATATATAGCATTATTTGATGTTAAAGTTGAAAAATCATTCCCACCCGAAATGTTAGACGATAAATCATTAAACAAATCGCCGATAGCGTCACCCAAATCGTTTAAAGCATTTTGTATCGGATGAAAAGTATGTTCTATCCAAGCTAATAATGCGCTTCCGGCAGCTAAGATTCCCAATGCCGTAACTATACCTATCGATATAACAAACGTTCCGTCGGGATCGTAGCCCATTACAGGGTTGTTGGCGCAGTAGGCGTAAAGGTTTAAACCGTTAAGCTGTTCGGGGTCGGCGTAGTCGAAGCTGTCCATATTTATAAACCTGCAATATATCGGGTCGTAATATCTTGTGTTTAAATAGTACAGCTCTGTTTCGGTATCGTAGAAATAACTTCTGTATCTGAATGGGTTGAGGTTGCCAAGCGTTGTGTTGCTTCCGCTTACCTGCTGGTTACCCCAAGCATCGTAACTGTATTCTACCACCTTTACACCGCTACTGTCAAGTATGGCTATTACGTTTTTCTGTACGTCCCGCACGTAGTAATAAGTTGCGCCGTCGTAGATAAAGCCCGCAACGCCAACTTCGTCATAGAAATATTTCATTCCGTCGCTTGACGATATCAGCCTGTCCTGCGAGTCGTACTTATACTCGGTCATTCCCTTTCTTATTCGCCTGCCCCTGCCGTCGTATTCGAAAATTACGTTTATTCTTCTGCCCATACACGACGTTAACTTCCTGCCCGTCCAGCCCATTCGCATTCTGTGCTGTAAGGGGTTGCCTACCGCGTCATACATACACGCTTCTTCGCCTACCTGTTTAAGCTTACCGTTTTCATACTTGTATTCGGTCTTTAACGTATTCGGCGCGGTTATGGGATAATCGGGTTTGGTATATATCGCCTCTTCCTTCCTTAGCATATTTCCGTTTGCGTCGTAGCTGTACAGATAGGTTTTGTACAACGCCTTGTTGTCTTCGCGGATTAACCTGTTAAGTTTGTCGTACTTATAGTTTACGCCTTTACCGTCCGGATAGATTATTTCTGTTATATTGCCCGTTTTATCGTATGAATAACTTATCTTCTCCTTACTTCCGCCCGCAAACGTATATTCTATTTCATAAGGCTGCGTCTTCGCGTATATATCTCCGTCTTCGTATTTTATTGCTTCGGTTAACAGTCTTCTTCCGCTTGCGGAATTTACCTGCCTGCCCTTATGCCTGTCCGTTTTGTCATAGTCGGGCGATATAGTGCCTACTCCGCTTATGCTTATGCTTTTTAACCTGTGCGCGTATCCGTCCGCGTATGTATAATCGTACGTCATTCCACGTGTCGCGCGCATAAGTCCGCTGAAATCGTCGTTTTGGAATATCTTCGTCACTTCACCGTAGCCGTCGTATGTAATGCTTTCCGCATACTTGGGACTGTTGTCTTTAACAGTCAAGTAATTGGTAAGCCGCCCGCTTCCGTCATATGTAAACGTTGAAACTTCGCCCGTTAAGCAGTCGTTTATTTTGCTGACGTTGCCGTCTGCGCGGTATACGGCTTCAAGCTGTTTGCCGCCGTTTAAGTATGCCGTGGTGGTATCCGTCTGAAAATTTTCTTCGGCTTTGAAGCTTTCGTTTTTGGCATTGGTAACCGTTATGCTTGCAAGGCTTTTTACTTTTCCGTCCGCGCCGTGGGTGTCGTATACGTAGCTTTGGTGCAGTACCCCGTCCACGCTTATTCCGCTTACCCGGCGGCTTCCGTCGTAGGTATAATTTATTGTATTGGTCTTGCTTTTAAGCTGAGTTATTTCACCCGAATCGTACAAAATTTCATTGCCGTTTTCTTCGCCGTCCGTTGCGGTTATTTTTATAAGCCTGTCCTGCAAATCGTATGTATAATTAATAACGCAACCGTTGGGCGCAGTTACAGAAGACAGTCTGTCAGTAGTGCCGTCATATTCGTATTCATATTTGGGTCTGACCGTTTCCGCAGGTTTAAACTCCGTTATGACTCTGCCGAAAATATCGTAAACTTTTTCTCCCGAAGAGAAGATTTTGCCGTCCAGAGTATTATGCACTTTGCTTTCGGTCTGTCTGCCGTAATTATCGTAGACGTACTCCTCGACGGTCTTGCCTTCGGTTGCTTCTTCACCCGTAACCCAACTTGTTTTCTTTTGCGGTAAACCGTATTCGTTATACTCGTAAGTATTGTTTAATACGTAAGTTTTGGGAGTTGCGAATTTGTAAGTTACCGTCGTGACGTCTTTCGTAAGTCTGCGTTCCGCGTTATATGAGTATGTCTTGGTTACATCGGCATATACTCCGTCTGACACGGGCATATTCCGGGTCGTTTCGCTTATCGGCTGACTGAATTTGTTTAAAACGGTTTTGTTTATTTCTCCGTCGGCAAACACAAATTCCGACAAATCTTTATACAGCGAAGAACGTTTTGCCTTAGTCACTGTTTTGCTTTCCCTCGGAATATATTCGTACTTTTCCGCCGACGTGACGAAACCGTTCTGAACGGCAATATATTCGCTTACGTATTTTACGCCGTCGGTTGAATATTGTTCTTCGTTGCGTTCATTGTCTCTTACGGTTACTTTGTTTGCGGATGTATCTATTTCCCAAAAGCTTACAGGCAGTTGACCCTCTGCCATCTCCCCGTCGGGAACGCCGTCCAAAGTCGAACGAACGCTTATTTCAAGCTTGCCGCCGCTTACCTTTACGGTGTTTGAAAAACCTTCCGAAGATTTTATTGCGGTAAGAATATCCCCGTCATATTCTAAGGTCAATGCCCTGCCGTCCGAATATTTTATAGTTTTGACAAAACCGTCCGCATATACAAATTCAACGGTTTTTTTATTATCGGTCAACTTTTTAAGATTACCCGCCGCATCGTAAGTAAGAATATAAGTGTTGACCGCATAATTAAAACGCTGGTCGTGTATTGCAACTATTTTATCGTCTTTATATTCTATTTCATAATAATTCCCGCAGGTGTCGCAAATCATTACAAGATAGCCGAACGTATTAAAACCCTTAATGAAATTGTTGTCCGTAAGCCACTCTACCGCAAGCTTATCGTCAACGTTTACTCCCTCTTCTTTAAGCTGTTTGTAATGCCTGTACATAAACAGATTGTTGAAAGCCGCAGGCTCTTTTTGGGTATATTCGAAGTTTTTATAAGCCTTGTTTCTTTCGGGATGTAAGTCGTTTTCAAGCTGATACCAGTCGCCCCTGCCGTCGATATAATATAAGCCGAGTTCTTGACTGTCGTAAATTATTCTTTCGCACAGATTGAGAGAAAAACCTTTGCCGTAACCGAAATTTGCCCTTGAAGGACGGTATACGTGCGACAGGGACAGCGAAAGCAGAGTGTTTTCGCCCGACACGTCGGGAATCGTATACGACAGGCATTTTCTTAGCATATCGAAGTCAAAGCTTACCCCGTCCGACAGAGCAAAGTTTTTGTAAGCGTTTTCGTCGTTGTAAACGGCGTCGGCGCCCATTATAACGTAGGACGGCTTTATTCCGTTGAACCCGTGGGTCACCAATATCCTTTGCGTAACACTGCAATTTTCGTATTTTATTGTTACTGAGTTTTGATTTATTCTCAAAAATTTATCCGGAACGTAAAGTTTACTGTTATCCAAAATTTCCTTGGAACCGTCGTCAAAAGTCGCTTCCACCTGCATCCCCGTTGTACTGAAATTTTGCCTGTCATAATACATAGTTCTGTCTGGCGGATTTACCACCTTTAAGCTTACCGCTTTTTTAAACGAATACTCGCCGAAAATTTCGGCGTGTTTAAATAAGAACTTTTCCGTCCCGAAATTCATCTCTGCCGTCAGCATAAATTCGTGACCGGTTTTTGTCAGGTCGATTACATAATAGGGAAAATCCTTATATTGCGGTTCGGTCGTATAAATTAATTTGCCGTTAAACTTACAGACATTGAAAGTTCCGTGATACATTTTTGTAAGTCCGACAAGTCTTAAAAATTTTCCGCCCGTCACCCTGCAATACAGCGGGGTTTCATAATCCAAGCCAAGGCTTGAATGCTGTTCGCCCGTATAGTTGGGTGAACCATTCCATAACTTGAACTGATAGTTTGTGTTGTTTTCCATCTTTAATTACCTCTTTTATAATTTTATTTAAACATATGTTTGCATATATTATAAACGACTGTTGAGAAGTTAAACAACAAACTTAAAAAATTTTTCTTTGATTTTATAATAAAAAAACGTGATTTTTTTGCACGGCAATTAAGGGTACATAAAAGCATAGGGACGGGGCTTTTTTCAAAGCCCCGTCCCTTTCAGGAAGAAATGAAAACATTTAAGCGATATTATCGCTTTGAGTGTTCTCTTCTGATTTAAGTTTTTCCTTTTTCAAAGACTTTCTTATCGAGAAGAAGCCCCATACGCCCAGCGCCGCAACCACTGCGCAGTCAAGGCAGATAAGCATAATCTTCCAGTAAGGCATAGCGTAAGCGTAAATTATTCCCTCGCCCATACCGTTCATAGCGTTACTGTTTGCAACTGTGTACAGTATGTTTTTGGTAGCCTGCCTCAAAGCCGTCTTGTGCGAAGAAGTCATTACCGTTCCGCTAAGCGACGGCTGTTTATCCTGCATAAGAACCAAATCTCCGCCCGCGCGTATCATCTGGTCGGTATACATATAAGTGCTGGTGCTGTAATCGGTTATAACCATTCCCTTAAAGCCCCATTCGTTGCGCAGAATTTGGGTTAAAAGCTCGTAACTTCCGCCCGCCCATACGGTACCTATACGGTTAAACGAAGACATCATCGCGTTAGTTCCGCCTTCCTTTACGGTAAGTTCGAAAGGTTTAAGATATATTTCACGCATAGCCTGTTCGTTTGCCCAGGTAATAAGTCCCGTCGTGTCGCGGTGGGTTTCCTGCTCGTTAAGCGCAAAGTGCTTGATATAGGTGTAAACGCCCTTTGACTTGGCTCCGCGGACTACCCCCGCCGCCATTTTACCTGCAAGCAGACCGTCTTCGGAATAATATTCCCAGTCCCTTCCGCCGAAAGGCGTACGGTGAATGTTGACCGCAGGCGCGTACCAGCCGGAATAAGTTCTGCCGTCGCCGCGTTCGTTGCCGGCAAGCGATTCGTTGCCCGCCGCTTCGCCCATACGTTCTGCAAGTTCTACGTTGTAAGTCGCTCCTATTACGCATTCGCTTGCATAGAAGCAGGTATCGTAAACGACTGCGGTAGACTTGATGACGGTCATAAAGTTGGTGAAGCCCGCAGGTCCGTCGGGGTCGATAGTCTTGGGTTTATCGATATTCTTCATAGCCGCAGTGTTGAAGTTGCCCGTACCGATAAGATAAGCCATCTCCGAATAGGTAAGCTGGTTTAACAGTTTATCCCACAGCGGGTCGTTATAATCTTTGCCGATAAGCCGGTAAAGCTTGACTTCGGTGGTTTTATAAGTCTGCTGTTTTCTCTTTTGTCTGGGGCTTCTCGCCGAATACCAGGGCTTTCCTATATCCGTCTGTGTGCCTTTTCCGACGTAAGCTTCCATAGACATAGAATCTATAAGACCCTGTTCGACGTTTAAATCGTCCTCGGTAGGAGCCGTGGGGAAAGTATTTTCCCAATCGCTTCTCGAAAGGTACCGCTCTATGTGCGAGCTTACGTCCGCAAAACGGTTTTCAACCTTGTTGCCCGTTGCCGAATCGCTGTCGAAAGTAATTTTGCTTTGGTTGTTAAGCGTGAATTTAAGCCCGTCTTCCGCCCAGGAATGCGCGTTCTTGCCGATATACAGGCTGTAATCGCCTTCGTCGAGAACGTAACACCCGCCGTCGGTAAAGTCGTAAGAAGCCATATCGCGGACTTTGAATTCCAAAGTGACCTTATCCTCTTCAGTCTTGGTCGGCGTCTGTTTTCCGATAATATTCGTCTTGGCGAACGCGCCCAAAACGACGTGCGACTTTTCAACCGACCCTTCGAAGTAGGGCGCCGAGAAATAAAGCTGCACTACGTCCTTGCCGTCGTATGCGCCGACGTTCTTTACGGTAACTTCTACTTCGACGGTTTTATCCAGATCGTCCGCAGTAAACGCGTGTCCGTCCGAAATTTCAATTCCGTCAAGAGTAACCTTGCCCAACGACCACTCGAAGTCGGTATAACTTTTACCGTAACCGAACGGGAACACGACGTTGGAATTATACCAGTCCGCGTCGCCGTATCCGCGCGTTTCGAAATAGCGGTATCCGACGTAAATCCCCTCTTCATAGTCGACGAAATACGCGTCCTGCGCAGTTCCGTTTACGTTGTAACGGTTACCCGCCCCGCCGTTACCGCTGTTAGTGCCGAAATTGTAATAAGCGGGAATTACAGTGAAGTCAGCGGCGTATGTGTCGACGAGTCTGCCCGAAGGATTTACCGAACCGTTGAGTATTTTGCCGAGAGCGTTCATACCTGTGCCGCCCGTCGTGCCTATCCAAAGCGCGCCGTTGATTTTGCCGTTATATTCGGGGGCGTTCATAAAGCCGAGTTCCATAGAAGTTGCGCAATTTATGATAAGCACAACGTTTTTAAAGGGGGAACCGTTTTTGCAAAGTTCCGACAAAAGCGCCTTTTCGTTGTCGTCGAGTTCGAGATAATGTTCCTGCGCGTTGCTTCTGCCCGCGGTGTTAACCGAAGTTGTGGGCAGGTCGTAACCTTCTCCGCCTATTCTCGAAATTACGACAAGCGCCGCGTCGGTAAATTCGCCCGCGTAGGCGTTTGCCCCGCCCGAATATTCGCTTTGGGCAAGTTCGCCCGTTGCAAAACCGTTGACTATATCGCCCATTGAAGGCGATTTGGGTCTGCCCTTGCCCGAAGATTTTTTACCGTCGTAAAAGCTTTTCAACGCCGTGTTGTAGCTTATGCCCGCATTGGTAAGGCTTTTGTAAAGGTCTACGCTGTCCGCCGAATCCTTTGCCGCCGAACCCGAACCGCCGTATACCATATCGACGGAGTTCATACCGTAAACGCTAACCTTTGCGCCCGCTTTAAGTGGCAGGGCGCCTTCGTTTTTCAAAAGCACGAAGCCCTCTTCGCAAATCTTCTCGTTGACGGCGTTTGCGTTGGCCAACGCGGACTTTTTGTCTGTTATGCCGTCGCTCATCTTATAGTACTGCGCCGTCGACGGGTCGCCAGATTTAAGCACCCTGCGTTCTTCGCCGAACAGCGTGTTGAACGTATTGTTGATAAGCACGACCCGGGTAATTACAATGCTTGCGGTTATAAAAAACGCCAGCAACGCGCACGCGGTAATTACGAACGCTTTATTGTGTTTAAACGGAAAAGCTATCGCTTTGCCTATTTTCTTTAAAATATCCATAATATCTCCTCCGCATTACATATTCGCAAGTCTGGGACGCCAGCCTATTTCACAGGAAGCTTCCGTAAGTTCGATATAGTCGAACAGACAGCCCACCGCGCTGAACGTACCCGTCGCCTTATCCGACGCCTTTATTTCGAATTCGATGATATTTTCGCCTTCTTTAAGGTTGACCTTGGGGGTGACCGTATGCGAACCGCAACGGAAATCCGAAACCTGCGTACCCACCTGCGTTACGCTTATCGTACCGTAGTCGAATTTTACTCCGTTTACCCTTATTTCAAACATATCCGAATCGTAAACGTAATTTCCTACTTCTGAACCGAGTCCCAACGTCAAGGTTGCCTGCGTAGCCTGCGCCGAAGTTATTTTATAAATAACGGTAGCGGGCTTATTCAGATACCCCAACACCGCCCCGTTGCTCGTAAGCGGGCATCTCTGTATCATACCCCTGCCCGAAGGTGCGCTTGAATATCCCGCGCCCGACAGTTTGTTTACCGTGTCCACGTATTCGGTTTCGAACTTTGTCGTCGCCACGTATTTATCAAACACGTTCAAGGTAACGTAAGCCGTGACGTCTTCGCATCCTTCCGCAGAAGCTATTACGCGGAAGCGTATCTGAGAGTCGGTAGAATCCGTTGGCGTACCCGAAATTATGCCCAAATCGTTATTGGCTTTAAGCCCTGCGGGAAGTCCCGCGCCCGCCGTAAACCTAACCTTATAGGTGATATTGGGAACGCCGTACGCCCTGCCGATATTCTGACTGTACTCGTCGCCGACAAGTCCGTCGGGAAGCGCGAAGTCTTCGAACACTATTTTGCCTAAGTCTTCTTCCTTCTGTTCGCCCTGTTCTATTTTGACCGTGTATGTGGCTTCCACGGGGTCGCAGCCTTCCGCCGAAGCGACGATTGTAAACGTGACGCTGTCCGCCGCCTGCGAAGGAATACCCGAAAGCTCGCCCGAAGGGCTTAAATTAAGTCCTGCGGGAAGAGTACTGCCCTCCTTGACCGCGTAAGTAATATTCGGCATACCCGTTGCCGTAGCTATGTCGGCGATATACGGTTCACCCGTTTTGCCGTCTTTAAGCTCGACTGCCGTATAGTTAAGCGAACCCTTTGCGATAGACATTGTAAAGTCTGCATAATACTCGTTATCGTTCAAGTCTATCATAACGGCTTTAAAAGTAAATTCCCCCGCCTGTTCGGGGACGCCTTTAATGCTTCCGTCGTCGTAGAGAATAAGCCCTTTGGGAAGTTCGCTGTCATAATCCAAATCGTAATACATATTTTTGGTGCCGGTAGCAATGGAATCGGAATATTCCGTACCGACCTTGCCGTCGTTGAGTTTTTTGCCGACCAACGGCTTAACCGCACACGCCGCGACGAAAATAACCGCCGCCGCCAATAAAAGCGGAATAACACGCCTTAATATTTTCACCTTTCTTCCTCCGATAAATTCCCGCGTACCCCGCAGGCTTAACGCCTGCGGGGGTCGGGTATATTACATTAAAATCAGTTTGTCTTCTTTCTTCTGAAAACGACCGTTGCCGCTACCGCCGCGAGAGCGACTCCCGAAAGCGCCGCAGTGCCCGCGATTGAACCGCCGCATCCGCTGCCCTTGTCGCCCTTATCGCCTTTGTCGCCGGGGGCTCCGGGTTCGCCGGGTTCGCCGGGTTCACCCTTGTCGCCGGGGACTCCGTTGGTTACGGTGTAATAGTATTCGGTGCCGTCGCTCATAATAAGCGCATAGTAGTCGACGTTGCCTATGCTTCCCGTCTTTTCGTGTCCGACCACGGATACGGGCTGTACAACATTCGCCGTTGCGCCGTCTTCGGTTACCGTAATCTTGAAGCTGACCGAACCGCCTGCGCTGAATCCTGCCTTGTATCTGCTGTTGAGGAAGCCTTCTCCTGCACCTGACTGACTTGAAATTTTTGCAACTTCAACGGTGTAGGTTCCCGCTTTTACATCCTGCGCAACTACGCCCGTAATAGCGTTACCGTTAAGAGCAACGCCGTTAGGCAGTTTACCGGTAATAATTACGTAAGCGGAATCCTCGGTACCGTCGGTTACGCTTAAATTAACGTTTTCGCCGGGTTTTATTTCAACGGTTGTCGTTTCGGGGGAAGTATAAGTTATTGCTTTGCCGAAATTGCTTACTCCGTTGTACATACCTGCGCTGTTTACCTGCGTGTAAAGAATGTGCTTAATCGAATTGTAAAGCGCGGTAAGCTGTGTGGGAGTGTTGGATTCTTCGCTGTTAACAATGCGCGCAACACTGTTTGCCCTGCTGTCGAGCGACATATCGTTTCCGCAGCGAACCATCTGGTTGCCGTTCATACAGCCTTGACCGCTGCTGTGCGCGTCGGTTATAACAACGCCCTTGAAGCCCCATTCGTTACGGGTAAGCTCGGTTAAGAATTCGTAATTTGCGCCCGTCCAGTTGAAGCCGATACGGTTGAACGAAGACATTGCGCCGTTTGCGTCCGCACGCTTGATTGCCCATTCGAAAGGTTTGAAATAATTTTCACGCATAGTCTGTTCGTCAGCCCAGGTTGCAATACCGTCGGTGTCACGGTTGGTTTCCTGGTCGTTCAAAGCGTAGTGCTTCATAAACGTTACCATACCTTTCGACCTTGCGCCGCCTACCACTTCCGTAAGCATTAAGCCCGTAAGCGTTGCGTCTTCCGAATAATATTCGAAGTTTCTGCCTGAGAAAGGCGAACGGTGAATATTTGCGCCCGGCGCGTACCAGCCGACGACGTGCGCCCAAAGGCCGTAATCACCGACGAGTTCGCCCTGACGGCGTGCAATATCCTTATTCCAGGTACAGCCGATAAGCGCTTCCGTTGCAAATCCGAATTTGGCAAGTCCGCCGAAAGGAGAAAGCAAGCTCTGTCCGCCGCCTACCCATGCGCCCGTAAGTCCGAGAGGTCCGTCCGAATGTCCCGCCGCGGGGATACCCAACGCTTCGTTGGCGTTAAACTGGAACTGGGTCGCTTGCATAAGCTCGTATGCCTGGTTTACCGTAAGCTGATTTAAAAACTCCGTCCACTTAACGTCATCGTATGCTACGCCCGCCATATCCGCAAGCTGTATGGGAGCTTTGTTTTCAGCAGTGTATGCCTGATCTTCGGCACGGAACGAAGGAGCCGTCGCCGAATACCAGGGCGCGTGTCCGGGATTGCCGGAAGCGTTAGGATAGTTGGGGTTGGCTTCGTCATACCAGCTTGCAAGCACTGCGTTTTCGGCAGTTGCGCCTTCTTTCAAGGGCATTGCAAAGTTGTTAAGCCACTCCTCTTCCTTTATAAGGTCGTCTTCCGTGGGCGCCTTGGGGAAAGTTCCCTCCCAGTCGTTACGCGAAAGAACTCTGCCTTCCATATATTCCGTACTCGTTTCGAAGCGCGAAGAGATGTCCGCATTTGTTGCGGGGTCTTTGTCGATATTTAAATCGCTTGCAAGATTTACCGTCTTCTTTGCGCCGTTCTTCCAGCTGTCGTGCGAATTTTTGCCGACGTAGAAGTTATAGTCGCCCGCGTCGAGCTCATAGCCCACATGTCCGTCGCCGTCCTTGTCGTAAGCGTCGTATGAAGCCATATCGAAGCCGTTAAGGGTAAGCGTTACGGTTTTGCTTGTTCCGGGTCTTATAACGTCGGTCTTTTCAAACGCGCCGAGGACAACGTGCGATTTTTCGGTCTTGCCCGCGGTATAGGGCGCGCTGTAATACAGCTGTACAACTTCCTTACCCGCATAAGTTCCCGTGTTGGTAACTTTTACGTCTACCGAAATTTCGGTCTTTTCGGTAAGCGCGGAGGTGTTCATTTTAACGTCGCCGACTTCCCATTCGAAGTTTGTATAGGAAAGTCCGTAGCCGAAAGGATAGTTGACAGCCGCGTTGTACCATTCGTCGCCGTCGGTAAACCCGCGGGTTTCATAATACTTGTAGCCGAGATATATGCCCTCTTCGTATTCCACCTGTTCTATTCCCAAAAAGTCGTTGAAGTTGGTTTCGAAAGTCGTACCGTCTTCATTGCGGTATTGGTTACCGGCAGTTCCGTCTGCGTAATAGCCTATGTTGTTATTGCCGAAGTTCTGCCAGGTGGGGTCTTTGGTGAAGTCCGCCGCAAATACGTCGGCAGTCCTGCCCGAAGGATTAACCTGACCTTTAAGTATTCTGCCTATCGCACCGAAAGCGTTCTGTCCGCCGCCGGGGGCATAAATTATCGACTGAACCTTATCGTTGTTTATAAGCAGTTCCCTGTCGAGTTCCATAACGTTTGCCGTATTCAGAATGACGATTACTTTATCGAACTTGGAAGTAACTTCGTTTATCAACGCCCTTTCGTTGTCGTCAAGTTCGAGATAATGCTGGTGCGGGTCGGTAGTTCTGCCTTCCCCGCCGTAATATTTGTAAGACGCGTCGGCCTTATCTTCGAACGTGGGAAATGCCCTTGCTTCGCCTGCGGCAGGCACTTTTCCCTCATCTGCTTCTTTTACGTAAGAAGCGCGGGGAAGGTCGGTTCCTTCGCCGCCCGTACGCGAAAGCACGATTACAGCCGCGTCGTCATAATCTTTGTAAGAATCTTTTACAGCCTGAGTGTACTTGCTTTGCGGGGTCTCTGCCGTAGCGAAGTAAGAATGATAGTTGTAAGAACTGAACCCCATAGAAGCTCTTTGCGCGCCGGAAGCGACGTTGTCTTTATAGAAGCTTACAAGCGCGGGGTTTACTTTTAAGCCGACGTTTTGAAGACTTTCGATAATACCAATTGTCGAACCCGAAGTTCCTCCCGAAGAACCTGTACCCGAGTATACGGGATTTACCGAGTTTTTGCCGAATACGCTGACGTTTTTAACCTCGCTTGTAAAGGGCAGGTTGTTTTGGTTGTTTTTCAAAAGCACGAAGCCTTCGTCGCCGATCTGTGCATTCAGCTTTTCGGACGCGTCAAGCACTTCCTGAACGCTGTTGAATTCAGACTTGTACTTGACTATGTCTTCTTTTGCGGCGAACGCGGAAAATCCCGTCGCGCAAACTACCGAACACGTCATTGCCGTACCCATTACAAGGGCAACGAGCGCTTTGCTTTTTTTCCTTTTGAAATTCATAAATTCCTCCTGATTTTTTTTGATTTTCTCATTTTTTGAAAATCAATGACATTATATATCGGGCAATAATTATTTCAACAAAAAAAGCAAAAGCCGTCAATTTTCCGACAAATTCGGAAAATTGACGGCTTTTTATACCGTATTTTAATATTTTCAATGGCGGGCAAGTATTATCTGTAATTTAAAAATACCGTCCGACGCGGTCGCGCTCAATTCCCCGCCGTAACCGCCGACTATCATCTTCATACTCTTCATTCCGAAGCCGTGATAGTCCTTGTCGCTGTTGGTCGTAAGCGGCAAGCCGTCTATAAAAGTCAGCTCTCCCGTGTAATAATTCTCGACCGTGATAATAGAAAAGCCGTTGCGTTTCAGTTCTCGTATGCTTACGGAACGACAGCTCTCTTCAAGATTGCTTACGCTGTTTATGGCGTTGTCAAGCGCGTTGCCGAAAAGCGAATAAATGTCGCATTGTTTCATATTCGAAAGGGTGGTTCCGTCCAACATACAGGTAAACCTTATACCCTTGTTTTTACATATAAGACCCTTTTCGGTAAGCACAACGTCCAACGCCGCATTACCCGTCTTGAACGAATTGTCGTAAATATCAATCGCGTCGGATATTCGGGAAAGCTCTTCGCGGGCAACCTTGCCTTTCAAAGCCGAAATCTGGTGCTTCAAATCGTGGCACTTGATATTTATTACGTCTATGCTCTCCTTGGAATCTTCATACTGCTGCTGCGATTCGTAAAGCATATGCTTTAAAACCGAAAGCTCTATTTCATCCTTTTTCAGCGAAAGCAGAGAAAGTTCGAGAAAAAGACTAAGCATACAGGAAAGAACAGAGAACAGACAGACTATAAGCGTAATTCTGCCGCTTGCGCCGTAAATTACGCCCAAAAACGAAATTACGACGGTTATAACTATTACAATACCCGCTATTATTAAAAGCATATGGTTGTTTAAATTATACCTTTCGCCATCGCACCGCCTTACCAGCATAAAGTACAAAGCGACGTAATAAGCCGCGCTTACGAATATTAAAAGTATAATCTGCGCCCATATCGGCATCAAATGTTTGGAAAGCACGTCTATTATGCTGTACGACTGGTAAGATATATGCTGTATACAGTACGACGAAATGCCCGCGAACAGATAGCTCCATAAATCTGTTTTGAAAGCCGCGACGGGCATAATCATAGTCAATGCGAATACGGCAAAAAATTTAAACGACATCCAGGCGATACCGCTTACGGGTATAAATTTCCATACAATCGAAAGCGTTACAGACGGAACTGCACCCAATACAAGCGCAAGCCAGAAGTATTTTCTTTTCGGAAGCCGCATACATATCAGATATTCCGCAATCAAAAGCCCGAGCGGGAAATTAAGCGTTCCCCATATTTCACCGAAAGTCATAAGTATTTTAACCCCCCAATGCGCGCATAAGCGCCTGAACAAACCCCGTCTTGCGCGCACGGCTTATTTGCAATTCTTCGCCGTTGACCGTTACCATATTGTCGGTTATCCCGGTACAATACCTTAAATTGACGATATAACAGCTGTTACAGCGGTAAAAGCCGTGCGCCGTCAATTCGTTTTCCAGCTGTTTAAGCGTAGCCCCGCGATAGACGAATTCGTCCGTTTCCGTATGAAAAGTAATCAGATGCGCGCGCGACTCTACGTAAACTATCTCCCGCACGGAAAGTCTTTTAACTCCGCCCTGAAAGGGAATTATTACGCTGTAATCGTTCAACTGCTTGCGCTTTCTGATAATCTCCATACGCAATTTTATGTCGGGGTACCTCGGCGGCTTCAAAAAATAGTCAAGCGCTCCCACCTCGTAACCTGCAATAGCATACTTTGCGATGTTGGTTACGAATATAATGGCTATATCGCCGTCAAACTGCCTTAACCTGCGTGCCGCGGACATACCGTCCATTTCGGGCATTTCTATATCCATAAACACTACGTCGTACACGGCTTTATATCCGTCGAGAAAGTCGAACCCGCTTTTAAAAGCCGTTATTTCAAGCTTTTCTCCGCATTCGTCGCCGTACTGTTTAAGAAAAGAAGTAAGCGCTTCCGTCTCTGACTTATTGTCGTCCACTATCGCAACAGTTATCATTTTTCCCTTCCGTTAATGATTTCAGCGTTCGCAACGCGAACGCTGAGGGCGCGCCCTCAAACTAAGTTTAACACACTTCCCTGCAAAAATCAACACCCAAATTAAAAATAAAGCGTAAAGCCCGACAGCGTTCGCGGTCGGGCTTTACTAAAAAAGTTTAAAATTAATTTATTTAACGCAGTAAGCGTGACGTAAAATTGCGCCTGAACACATTGCAAAGGACGGGGAAGACAGCCGTCACGGTTATTATTACGCAAACCGTCTGCGGTATGACGGCAGCAACAGAAGCAACCGCGTAGGCCTTTGCCTCTTTGACGGTATAACCGTAATACAGCGGAGTGATTATATCGTCCAGAACGGTAAAAAACACCGTCATCAAAACAGCCGCAAACAGGGTAAAAGCAAGTTCTTTCGCCTTGACTTCCCCTTTGAACTTTCTGCCGAGAAGCCCTGATACAACGGCGAATATGTTGTAGTAAACCAAATATAAAATGAGAACGGAAGGAAAAAATCCGAACACTAAACATCTTAAAAGAGAAAACGAATTTGCAACCGCCAACCCGCGCGCTATGCCGAAGCAATAACAAAACGAAAGCAACAAAACAGTAACGACTTCTATCCCCGACAGTGCGCTTAAAGCGACTTGCGCGCCTATAAGCAGGGCAGTGTAAACGCCTGTAAGCGCAATATCCTTTGCCGTTTTCATTTATTAAAAGGTCTCATACGCCCACACGTAAACGCAATTTTCCTTTACGGCAAGCGTTTCCGCGCCAAGCGCAGCAGAACCGTAAATCTCGCCGTTGTTATCAAACTTTCCCCAATCGGCGTTTGCGTTTTCCGTATCGCTTGTATACAGCATCCAATAGCTGTTGGTCGTATTGCTTTTACCGTTTATTGAAGTCACCATTCCGTCCTTTACGGTGAAAGACAGATTGCCGTTATCCTGCAAATACGACATATAGTCCAAAAGCGTCTTGTTTTCGTATGTAAAGCTTTTGTCGTTTGCGGTGATAACCACGGGGGCTATGGAACCGCCGTCATTGTTGCATGCGGTAAACAAGCTTAACGCCATAACCGCCGTTAATACAAGAAGAAGTATTTTTAATTTTTTCACCTTAATATCCTCCGTAAAATAAAAAACGCCGCCTTTTCGGGCAACGCAATTATACGTTACCCTGCCGCTCCACTGCCCGAGAAAAGGTAACGCTTACGGTGCGGCAGGTTATCGGACTTTAACCGTAATGACTGTTGCGACGGATTTTCACCGTGCTTCCCCTGCTCTCTGCGCGTAAAAACGCGCAACTCGCACCGAAATATATTAATTTATCAAACCGAATTATATTACTTATTCAAAACGCAGTCAAGCGTTTTTACAAACTCCAAAGCGTCCTTGGTATAATAGTCTGCGCCGATATTTTTCGCAACCGTCGCGTTTAGTACTGCTCCGCCGACAAAGACGGGACATACGCACCCCGCTCCCTTAACGGCGGCAACGGTCTCTTCCATACTTTTCACCGTGGTAGTCATAAGAGCCGAAAGCCCCAACGCCGACGGCTTGTATTCAAGGCACGCTTCAACCACCTTTTCGCAAGGCACGTCCTTTCCCAAATCTATAACTTCGTAACCGTATGACTGCGTAACCGCCTTGACGATATTTTTGCCTATGTCGTGCACGTCGCCTTTGACTGTGGCAAGCACGACGACGCCCTTTCCGCTTTCCCCCTTGGGCAGTCTTTGACTTATTACACCGAACGCAAGCTGCGCCGCCTCCGCAGAAGATATAAGCTGAGGCAAAAACAGTTTACCCCCGTCATATGCCCTGCCCACTTCGTCCAACGCCTTTATAACAGATTGGTTTACGACGGTCATAGGGTCGTGTTTTTCAAGTTCTTTATTGCACAGTACGGCGGCTTGTGATTTAATACCCTTTAAAACGCAGTCGTACAAATTATTCACGCCGCCTTTTTCCGCCTTTGAAGAAGCTGTCCCGACGGCAGAGGTTTCGGCGCTGTAATCTTTATACTCTTCTATATATTTTTCGGAATTTTTATCTATCCCCGACAGCACGTCAAAAGCTTTTACCGCCCCCGTCATTTCACCGTCAAGCGGGTTGATGATAGGCATATTCAGTCCGCACGTCATCGCCATTGTAAGAAAAGTTTTGTTTAAAAGCCCCCTGTTTGGCAAACCGTAAGACACGTTGGATACGCCCAACGCAGTCTTTACGCCCAGATTTTTTACAAGCAAAAGCGCCTTTACCGTCTCCTTTACAAGCGATTGCTCCGCCGAAGCCGTAAGGACAAGCGTGTCTATCATTATTTTATGACGCGAAATGCCGTATTCCCCGGCGCGTTCTACAATGCGCTTTGCAACTTCAAATCGTTTTTCCGCGGTTTGGGGAACGCCGTTTTTATCCATTGCAAGCCCCAAAACAACGGCGCCGTACTTTTTTGCGACGGGGAAAATTTTATCCATAACTTGCCCGTCGCCGTTTACGCTGTTAATAAGCGGTATGCCGTTATAATAACGCACGCCCGCTTCTATTGCTTCCGCGGAAGAACTGTCTATCTGTAACGGCAAATCGCAATATTCCTGAATTTCTGTCACGGCTTTACGCATAACATGCGCTTCGTCAATCTGCGGCAAGCCCACGTTTAAATCCAACAAATCCGCGCCCGCTTCCTGCTGGGACACGGCTTCGCCGACAAGATAGCCGTAATCGCCCGAAAGCAATGCTTCTTTAAGCTTCTTTTTGCCCGTCGGGTTAAGCCGCTCGCCGCATATTTTAACGCCGTCTATTTCAACCTTACGCGTTGCAGAACAGACAGCGGTACACGCGGCGACGGAAGGACGGCGCACTTCTTTACCGCTTAAACGGCTGATTGCGTCTATAAATTCGGGGGTCGTACCGCAACAGCCGCCCACTATGGCGGCGCCCATACCGACAAACTTTTCTATATACGAATAAAACTCTTCTACAGATAACTTGTAAACCGTCCTGCCGTTTTCAAGCACGGGTAATCCGCGGTTGGGCTGGACTATCACAGGGACGCTGCAACAGGCGAGAAAACGCCCGACGATGGATTGCAGTTCCTTGGGACCGAGCGAACAGTTGACCCCGACGGCGTCTACCCCGAGTCCTTCCAGCGTATATGCCGCGATTTCCGGCGTAGACCCCGTAAGAGTTCTGCCCGAGCCGTCGAAAGTCATAGTTGCGAATACGGGCTTGTCCGAATTTTCCTTGACGGCAAGCACCGCGGCTTTGATTTCATACAAGTCGGAAAAGGTTTCCAGAATATAGCCGTCGACTATATCTTTGGTGTACCCGACCATTTCGGCAAACGCGCCGTATGCCTCGTCAAAAGTCAAAGTGCCGACGGGCTTCAACGCCGCGCCCGTAGGCCCTATATCGAAAAATACGGGTTTACCCGCCGTACGCGCGTTTTCCACAGCCTTTTCGGCAAGCTCCTTCAAGCCGAATGCGCCCCTGTATTTAATTGCGTTTAATCCGAATGTGTTGGTGGTTATGCAGTCCGCAGACGAATAGGCGCAATGAATTGCCGATATTTCCCGCGGGTGGGTAATATTCAAATCCTCCGGTATACCGCTAAGACCGCGTTTTTCTATTTCACTGCCCATACCGCCGTCGAATACCGTCACTCGTTGTCCGTACCGTAACACTTAGTCCCCTCCTTTAAATACCTGCAATGTTCTTTAAGCGCGCATCCGCCGCAGCTTTTTTTATGCGTTCCTCCTACGGCGATAATTCCCGCCATAGACTTGCACGGCAACATATAAAAACTGTCCGTAAGACTCATTCCTATTTTTTCGGGTTGAAGAATTTCAAATATATATTTCAGGTCGGCAACGTCGCTGCCGCCGTAACCCGGGCAAAACCTGTACGACAGATTATCCGTTATTGTCTTTTCGTATTCGTCGGAAAGGTTTTCCAGATACGCGCTTGCGCAAGCGTCGAACACGACGGCTTTCGCCCTGTCGGATATACCGTAGTAACTTATCCGCCTGTCTATTTCGGCCCCGAGAGTCATAACCGAAATTATTACTCCCCCGCACCCTTTTAAATAATTCTCATACGGCTGTTTTTGCAAAAACGCGGGCGGCGAACCGAAGTATTTATAAACGTACCTGAAATGCGAAAGCTTTTCAACTTCTTTAAGACACTCTTCTATCAGTCCGTCGGCGTGCGCGTCGGGCGCATACGAATGAAAGCCCAGATACGCATAAACGCTTTTAGTCAGCTTTAAAAAATTCATTTATTACACTGCTTATCCTGTTGCAAATTTCCACTGCGTTTTCGGCGCGGTTCATAGTATAAATATGCACTCCCGGCGCGCCCTTGGCAATTAAATCGGTAATCTGGTACGCCGCATAGTTTATGCCGACTTCACGCATTGCGGCGGGACTTTGGGAATAAACCTCGATCATATTGCGCAATTCTATCGGAATTGTGCTTCCGCACATAGCTTTGATTCTGCCAATGTTTTTGACGCTTGTAAGCGGCATTATCCCCGGGATAATCGGCTCCGAAATTCCTATCCTGCGCGCTTCGTTGACAAGGCGGTAGTAATAAGAATTGTCGTAAAACATCTGGGTTATGAAGAAGCCTGCGCCGCAAACGCTCTTCTTTTTAAGATTTTCAAGGTCGGCGTAAAGCGTTTGGCTTTCGCTGTGTCCTTCGGGATAACACGCCGCGCCGATGCAGAAGCCGTAGTTTTTTATATAGCTTATAAGGTCGGTAGCGTGCGCAAAATCTTTTAAATAGTCCGCGCAATATCCGTCGGGTCTGTCGCCGCGCAATGCAAGCACGTTTTCAACGCCGGAAGAAATAAGCTTTACGGCAAGCCTGTCTATGTCTCCGCAAGACGACGGGCCGCCCGTTACGTGCGCCAGAGGCTCCAATCCCCTTTTCTTTATGTCGGCGGCTATTTCAGCCGCGCCGCGGGCGTTTGCCCCTCCCGCGCCGTAAGTCACGCTTATAAAGTCGGGGGACAGCGACTTTAATTTTTCTATCGTGCCGAACAGTTTATCAAGTTCTTCCGCGCCCTCTTTTTTGGGTGGAAAAACCTCGAACGACAGCGTTCTTTTTCTCTTTAAAATTTCACTTATCTTCATATCGTAATACCTGTCAATCTGAAATTAAAAGGGTATCCAACGTCACGCCGTCAAGATATTCGTCGACAACGTCGCGCAGCCCCTTCCACACGGGCAAAGTTCTGCATACTTCGCATCTGTCGCACGGGCGGGCGTCTTCCTTTAAACAAGCCACCGGCGACAGCGTGCCTTCCGTCAACCTTAAAATGTCGCCCACAGTATAATCTTCCGGCCGACGCACAAGCCTGTATCCGCCGCCTTTGCCGCGCAAGCCTTCCAAAAGCTTGCCGCGCGTCAGCACCGCCAATATCCTTTCAAGATATTTTTCGGAAATATTCTGTCTTGCGGCAATACCGTCAAGCGGTATGAAGCAGCCGCGGCTGTTTTCGGCAATATCTATCATAACCCTCAAAGCGTATCTTCCGCGCGTTGAAATCATTTTATCACCTCTTGTAGCCTATTATATAAAAAAATTTAAAATAAATCAAGCAAAACGGCTTTAAACCTATTGACAAAGTAGGTTATAAAGATTATTATTTTATTAACATACCTAATTAGTATGTTAATATCCGAAAAATCTTTGGTCAGGAGTTTAAAATATGGGCGGTTATAAATTTGAAACTTTGCAATTACACGTTGGGCAGGAAAATCCCGACAGCGCAACAGATGCACGCGCAGTGCCTATTTACGCCACTGCATCTTATGTATTCAAAAATTGCCGACACGCGGCAGAACGGTTCGGATTGACCGATGAAGGCAATATCTACGGCAGGCTTACCAACACCACGCAGGAAGTGTTTGAAAAACGCATTGCCGCGCTCGAAGGCGGAACCGCCGCTTTGGCGCTTGCATCCGGTGCGGCGGCTATAACCTATACTTTGCAGGCGTTGGCGCAAAACGGCGGACATATCGTTGCGCAAAAAACTATTTACGGCGGAAGTTACAATCTGCTTGCGCACACTCTGCCTGCTTTCGGTATAACGGCGACATTCGTCGATATACATAACCTGACGGAAGTAGAAAATGCGATTAAAGACAACACGCGGGCTATTTATATCGAAACGCTGGGCAATCCGAACAGCGATATTCCCGATATTGACGCAATAGCGGACCTTGCGCACAGCCACGGACTGCCGTTGGTGGCAGACAACACATTCGGCACCCCGTACCTTATCCGTCCCATAGAACACGGTGCGGACATAACCGTACATTCCGCAACCAAATTTATAGGCGGGCACGGCGTTGCTTTGGGCGGCATAATAGTCGATTCGGGCAATTTCGATTGGGCAAAGTCGGGGGCATATCCGGCAATATCCGCGCCCAATCCAAGCTATCACGGAGTATCTTTTACACAGGTTGCGGGCAAAGCCGCTTTTGTCACTTACGTAAGAGCCATACTCCTTCGCGATACCGGCGCGTGTATTTCACCCTTTGCGGCGTTTTTGTTGTTACAGGGAACCGAAACGCTGTCGCTGCGCTTGGAGCGTCACGCCGAAAATACAAGAAAGGCGGTCGAATACCTGTGCTCACACCCGCTTGTGGAAAAGGTCAACCACCCGTCGTTGCCGGACCATCCCGACCACGCCCTGTTCGAAAAGTACTTTCCAAACGGAGGAGCCTCAATTTTCACTTTTCGGATAAAAGGCGGCGTAAAAGAGGCGCATAAATTTATCGACAGTCTGAAAATCTTTTCACTGCTCGCCAACGTCGCCGACGTCAAAAGTCTTGTAATTCACCCCGCTACCACTACGCACAGCCAGCTTTCGCAAAAGGAACTTGAAGACCAAGGAATTTATCCCAACACTATAAGGCTTTCAATCGGGACAGAACACATCGACGACTTAATTGCCGACCTTGACAGCGCTTTTAACGCAGTTAAAAAAACGTAAACCGATACCGCAAATGCGCTAGCCTTGCAAAACAGCGGGTGTCCGCTGATTTGCAAGGCGGAGCGAAGTGAGCGCATATCTTCGCGACTTAAAGCAGTTTACGGCTACATATTTGAACCATAAAAATAGGATAAAACGCACTTTACAAAAATAATAATTTATACGATAAACTTTTAACGTAAGCTAAAAATACACTTTGGAAATAATTACCCAAAGTGCATTTTTTAAAAAAACGATATTAAAAAGTATTCATATAATAAGCTTAGTCCGTTACTGCCGCAAAGTTAAAATAACTTGACTGTCAGACTTCCGCCCATCAGCTTAATGCCGAAACTTCATAACTGAACATAAACATATTTATGTCATTTAACTCACTATTTCATTCTGTCGGGAATTGTCGCTTAAAGGCAACGCGATATTATCGTCTGAATACTCATTTTTAAATAACGTTACAAAATAAATTATCAATCCGGACAAAGCCGCAACACCGACTACGACGATTGCAACTATTAATGTAACCTGCCACCAAGGCATAATGCTTACGTATCTCTTGTTCGGAGTTACACCGTTCATAGCTGCGTTGTAATTTACCGTTACGTAAAGCACTCTGTGTGTAGCTTCTCTTACTCTGTTTTTAAACGCAACGCTATTCTTCCATTCTTTCAACGCCGTTTTACTGCCGCTACCGAGGAATAAGTCCGTTCCGTTAAAGATTCCGTCGTCATAGGTCATAAACAACGCCCCGTTGGAGGAAGCCATATCGGTAATAAAATATCCCTGATAGTTCCACTCTTCACGGCTTACCGTCATTTGCAAAGCCCTTGATGCGCCCGTCCATAGCGTGCCCGCGCGGTTAAAGCTTGACATAGCTCCTATCGCTCCGCCCATTGAAGGTCTCATAGCATATTCAAACGGCAACAAATAAATTTCCCTTGCCGACTGTTCGTTCAGCCAAATGCATATACCGTTACGAGCCGATTCTTCGTCGTTAAAAGCAAAATGCTTTAAAACGCCGATAACGCCTTTTTTCTTCATTCCGCTTACTTCCGCTATCGCAGCCGTTGCCGTCAGATAAGGGTCTTCGGAAAAATATTCGTGAGCGCGACCGCCGAAAGGCGTTCTGTGAATATTCATACCGGGGGCGTACATCGTATCTACGCCGTTTAATCTTGCGTCTTCCGCAAGGAAATCGCCCACCTTTTCAATCATCTCCGTATCAAACGTGGAAGCCCATATGCCTTCGCTGGGGAATGAAGTGCCCGTAACCGAGCCCGTAACCGCCGTGGGACCGTCGCTTGCCTTTGTTTCCTTCAACGAGATGCTGTCCAGCGTGCTTGTACCGAATGCAGCGTTTGATATCAGTAGCGCCATTTCTTCATACGTCAACTGGTTAAGCAGCTTATCCCACGCTTCGTGGTCGTAATCGAGTCCGCGCAATGTTATCAGAAGGCTTCCGCTCTGCACGTTGTATTCGGGCGGTTTTTGCGCATTATCTTCCTGAATTTTCTTATGACTGCTTAAATCCTGCATCATCGCCGTGCTTGCAACATTAAGTTCCACTTTACCCTTCGGCCACGTACCTTGCCAATCCGAACGCGAAAGATAAGTAACTTTATTAGATCCGCGGTTTTCATAAAGATTGATATCCGCAAAATCAAACTGATTTGTAATTTTTACCCCTGTTTCAACAGATTTAGAATAAGTTACGGTGTCCGTACCTTCAAGCTGTAAGGCAACTGCGGCTAAATCTTTATTGCCTGCTGCCGTCATTCTGTTTTCGGTATTTTCAGGAGAAAAGCCTTTTAAGGCAAGCAAATTGTTCAAAGCGTCGTGCGCATCTGTACCCGCGGCAAGATAATATTTCCCCGCGTCCATCACGTAGGTTTTTGCCGTTAATGCGTCGTACGATTTAAAAACTTCTTTATTGACCGTTATATTCACAGTTTCGTCTTTGCCAGCAGCCAATTCTCCGGTTTTTGTAAACCCGACAAGTTCGACCGAAGCCTTTTCAACACCGCCTTGGATATACGGCTTTTGAAGATATATCTGAACGACTTCTCTGCCTGCCTTATTCCCCGTATTGGTAACTTTTACAGATACGTTAAAACTTTTTTCATCGTTTTCGGTAACTGTAAAATCACCGTACGAAAACGAAGTGTAAGACAAACCGTGTCCGAACGGGAAAGCCACTTCGGAATAATCATACTCACCGCTTTTATCTTTTCCCGTTACGTAGTCCTCGTATCTTGTTTCATAATACCTGTATCCGACGTAAATACCTTCTACGTAAACTCCGTAATGTTTTTGCGAGCTGTTTAAATTATATTGAGCCGCGTTGCCGTACTCCTGCGAAAATATTCCGTTATTATTAAGTATCCATGAAGCCATTGCAGGCGAAGAGAAATTATCGCGACAGAAAGTATCTGTGAGTCTGCCGGAAGGGTTTACGTCGCCTGCAAACACGTCGGCAATACCCAAAGCTCCCGTCATTCCGACGTTTCCGACCCAAAGGCAGGCATCAATTTTAATTCCCGAATCAAACAGAAAATCGAGCTGTATAGGGACTGCGGAGTTAAGCAAAACGATAATTCTTTCAAATATGCCGGAAGCTTTTAAAGAAGTCAACCCTTTTAAAAGGTCTTCTTCCTGACGGGTCAGAGACAGATAGCTGCCGTCAATTCCGTCGCTACCGCGGGTAGAAACGTCAAATCCTTCTCCGCTGTCGCGTGATAAAGTAACTATCGCAGCATCACCGTAGTTTGCAAAATTTTCGCTATTGACCGCTCTTACGTCCGACCACTCGGATTCGTTCACGGTATAGGTTTTAACTAATCCTTCAACCGTGTTTTTGCGTAAATTGTTCGTACGGCTCTTATACCACTGCCAAAGGTCTGCATTTACAGAAAAATCTTTACTTTCAAACGCGTCTTTAAGCGAACCGTAAGTATCCGTGTCGGTAGCACTTGAGCCCGAAGAACCATAATTCAGCGTAACCGAACCCTGCGCAAAAAAACTGACTTTTGCTTTTGCGGGAAGCGGCAAAGCGTTATTTTCATTAGTCAATAATACCAGCCCTTCCGACTCTAATTTACGGCAAAACTCGGATACGTCTTTAATATAATCGTTTTTGTCGGTATAATCAGACTTAAAGTATTCCGAATCGATATTCTCACTGCTCCCGATACTGACTTCCTTATACGTTTTTGCGTGCAGTGCATTATTGATAATCGTGGCGTTTGCCAAAGCTACGTCGTATCCCGCAATCAGAACGCATAACAGCGTAGCACATACTACGAATACAATTTTACTTAATTTTTTTAACATCTTATTCATTCGCTTTCGCCTCGCTTAATTTATTTGACGCCCTGTAAAGGATAGCGGAAACAAGCGCCGCAAACCAGGCAAACAGAAAGAATAGTACCGTCAATATGAATGCCGCCGTCAGTTTAGTGCCGTCGATTGCAACAAAGATGTTTACAAGATAATTAACTTGGCTGGTGATATAAAACAGCCACGCAAGCAAACCGAACAAATACACTACGTATATACCTATATCCAAAACTTTTTTAGTATACTTTTCGCATATTCCGAGGACGGTTATTAAAACTATACCCGCCCCGGAAATCAATGAAAGTATACTGAAAGCTAAAACCGCGGAAGAAAGCTCTGCCGTAAATTCGGTAAGTCCCGTTGCACCGTATAATATAAGCGACACCAGCTGAAACAGCATAGAAACCAGCAACAGTATAACAGAACGGTCTTTTATTCTGAAAAAATCTATATTCATACAGTTCCTCCGTTATCAGCCGTTTAATTTACCGGGGTCGGCAACGTTCTCTTTAAGCGGGTTCCACGTAAGCGTTGCGTCGGTAAATATACTTATACAGTCAATCATGGGCGCAGAAGCTTCCATTGTGCCATCGTACGGCGCGTGACTGTTCGTTACGGTAAGACGAATTACGTTTACCCCTTCGCGAAGCGCAAAGCTCGTCGTCATGGTATAATCGGTGAATGGTCTTTTATCAACCATGCTCTGCTCAAAAGAAATCGCTCCCGTAATTGCAATCGGCGCGTAGTCAAACGTAAGTTTTTGAGATGCGTCAAACAAGGTATATCCCAGCGAATCTTTCTTAACTTTGCCGTTTGAATCAAGTAAAGCGGGCGCGGAAGAAATTTCAAAACCGTAATAATCTTTTCCGCCGAACGACTGGTTATTGGGCGCAAGATACATATCAGCCCACTCTGCGGATAAACGAAGCTGTAAATGGGCGTCTGTTACCGCTTTATCCGAAGTAATGACGAATTCGATAAACGCAGTATTATAATACAAACCGCTTACCCAATATCCGTTGCTTGAAGAAGCCGTTCCGTTATCCGCAAAAATCAGCTTTAACCCGCTGAAATTATCGGACGAACCAACGCCCGCTTTGTTTTCGTCGATATAGGTATATTCCGCTTCAAACTTATTTTCTTTAAGCGGTTTAACGTATAAGTTATAATCCGCGTTGACGGGGGTTTTAAAGTCAAATTTAGTTGTATAGGTTGCGTCGGTATACCACTCGCTGACGAATTTATATCCCGTAACTACGGGGACGCTGCCCGCAGCAACCGTTCCGCCGGGGCTGACCTTTCTTGTGCGTAGCGTAGTTTCTTTGCCGTCGATTATATATCTGAAATTAACAACATACTTCGAAACGTTCCAATGCGCATAAAGGGTTAAATCTTTGGTAACCGCTTCGTTGAAATCATATTTATCCCCGCCTTCCGCCTGCGTATACCACGCATCGAAAGTACGTTCCTCGCCTTCTGGGTTCTGCGGCTTTGAAACCTTTCCGCCTTCAACCACTTTGACGACCTTATCGGTATATTCAAAATAGTTATAGTTAAAAGTTACGTTATATATCGTTTTTCCGTCTTCGATTTTAGTCCAGTGAGCGTAGAGCGTAAACGAGCTATCTATCACAGCCCCGAAGGTATAAACCGAATCCTCCGTTGCGTCAGTATGCCAGCCGTTGAAAAGATAACCTTCTCTCGTTGCAACGGGTGCAAGCGTTTCATGCAATTTGCCGCCCTTATCAACGCTTACCGAGCTTGCGGCAGGCGCGCCTCCGTAATTATAATTGAAAGTTACGGTATTAACTTCCGTCCAATGCGCGTAAAGGGTTATATCGGACGTAATTTTCGTTTCTGAAAAATCAAATTCGGTACCGGTTGCTTTATCGGTAAACCAACCGATAAAACGATAACCCGAACGCGTAGGGTCGGCGGAAGGACGCGCCGCATAATCTTCTTCAAGCACCGACTGCTTCGTTGCATCGGGTGCGTCGTCGTAATTCAAATCAAAGATAACGGTAAATTTAGCGTTACCCACCGTTATCATATACGAATCCGTAAAGCCGTCGTATTCGACAGTAACGTTTTTATTGCCGGGCGTAGTCATATCCGGTTTGCTTACCGTTACGCCGTCTGCGGTAAAGGCAAGAGCTTTTTTCGTTCCGTCGTCGTACTGAAGTTCTAAAACGCCCCCCGCTATCTCAAACTCTTCCCCTAAAATATATTCGGTTTTCGGTGTCGTTTTAACCGAAATATCTTCCAGCGCCGCGTTAGTTGCGGGGTCGCCGTTCCCGCCGCATCCGCTGAATATACTTAAAAACATTAAAGATACTAAAAAAGAACAAAATAACGTTTTAATTGCTTTCATATTAAACCTGCCTCCATGTTGTAAGCGTCAAATTAAAAGTTAAGATTGGCTCCGGGCTGTATTTTACTCAATTGTCCGGAGCCAATCGGTTTACTTTTCAAATAACCAATAAGCTGATTTTATTAATATCAGTCGTTATTTTTCTTTGAAGAACGAATTCTTCTGCCGATGACGAATGCCCCTACGCCCATAAGAGCTACCGCCACGGTGATTGCGCTGCCGATACCGATTTCACCGCCGCATCCGCTGCCGGTTTCACCGATATCGCCTTTGTCGCCCTTGTCGCCTTTGTCGCCCTTGTCGCCGGGCGCGCCGTTTGCTCCCACTACGTGACCAAGGTCCGCCGTCGTGCCGTCAGTATAAGTTACGATAAGATTGCCATTATCGTTAATCTCAAAACTTGCAACCACTTTGCCTTCTTCGGGGATCGTAGCGCCGCCTTCGCCCGCAACGGTAAGAGTGAACTCTTCGGAATTATAAGTAGTTTTACGGCTGTTCCAACCGCTGCCGCTCGTATATGTTGCCGCTATTACGAACTTATATTCGCCTGCCGCCGTAGGCGTACCGGTTAATGCGCCGGTAGCTGCGTCCAAAGTAAGCCCTTCGGGAAGTTTGCCGCTTACTACCGAGTATTCAAGCGTACCGGAAGCGGTGATGTTGGATGCAACCGAACCGTCGAATTCTTCGCCTGCCTTAACTTCGGGAAAGTCCGTAGTCCAGGGAGAAGCAACTTCGATAGTATATTTAACGGACTTTTTAATCCAGCCGTCAACCACGAGATTGAGTGTTACATTCTGCGTACCTATTTCCGCAGGCGTGCCGGTTATAGCGCCCGTAGAGCCGTTGAACGATAATCCTGCGGGAAGTTTTCCTTCAACCGAGTAAACTGCATCGGAACCTGCAAACATTTCCACGTCCAAAGGAGCGGGAGCGTTAGCTGCTGTTGCCTGCGTAAATTTAACTTCTTTATCTTCCAACTTGTCAAGGTTAATGCCGTTAGCTACGAGTTTACTGTTTGCCGCCTTGTAAAGCCCTTTAAGAGCCATCATGCGCATATAGTAATATTCTCCTACGCTTTCTTTAACGTCGGGCGCTTCTTTCGTGCCGTAGTCGACTTTGACGCCGCCTTTTCCGTCACGACACGTTGCGTCCCAAACGCCTTGCAACTTACCGGAGCCGCTGCCCATTATAGTAAGACCGCTGTTACGGAGAAGAATTTCCTGACTGTTGAAGTTACCGGAAGTCCAATTGTATTTGGTTACACCTTCCGCGGCAAGCGGGTTGGTCCAGGCAGGGCTGTTCTGACCGCCCGTATGGTCGGTTACCCACTCACCCATCCAGCCGTATTCGTTGGTAAAGAGATTAGTAATAAAGTCGTAATTGTGAGCAAGCTGAACTTTACCCAAGCGCCAGCAGGAAACCATCGCACCTGCGCTGTGTCCGTCCTGTATTGCCTTTTTGAAGGATACAAGATAATTTTCGCGCATGGTCTGTTCGTCTACCCAAACGGTAGTACCCGCGTTCATATCTTCCTGATCGTATAAAGCCATGTGCTTTATGTATACCACGGTACCCTTACTCTGTGCGCCGGAAACGGCTGCCGCTGCCATATAACCTGCAAGTATGCCGTCCTGCGAGTAGTATTCTTTGGTTCTGCCCGCAAACTGCGAACGGTTGGTGTTAGTACCGGGGCCCCACCAGCCGCTGGTGCCGGAAGTTCCCTTTTGAAGATTGAATTCGCCCATCAATTCGCCGAGACGGCGGATAAGTTCCACGTTCCAGGTTGCAGCCTGTAAAGGTGCGTCTGCCCAGGTGTAAGTTTTACCAAGGTTCAAAGGACGGTCTGTACTGGAATCCTTTGCTTTGCCGATTGCAGGAATCGCAGCGGGAGAACTGCCCCAAAGACTCTTCATTTCGTCGTAAGTAAGCTGGTTCATGAAGTCGTCCCACGTGAAGTCCTTGCCGTCTACTTTGATAGAGCCGTCCAAAGGAACGCCCGCCATCTGATAGAGTTGAACTTTTGCCTTGCCGTCGGGACGGGCAGTCTTATCGTTTGCGTCTTCAAGCTGCGTCCAATTTGAGGGAATCGATTCCACGTACCAGGGCTGATCTGCACCGTCGATAGCGCCCTTTGCCGTACCGAAATAATCTTTGAAGTTATTTGCAGTATTCATGCCTAAAACTTGCTTCTGTTCGTCTATTACGCTCTGTTTAATAATCAAATCGTCAAGCGTGGGAGGCGCGGGCTGCGTGCCGTCCCAATCTTTTCTGGAAAGAATTGTCATTCCCGTGCCGGTTTTTTCATTGAATGCGTCAGAACGGATGGAATAATCCTTTTCGTTTTTATCGGAGAACAGCGGCTTTGCTTCGTTGCCGGAGAAGTTGTCCTGCACCATTTTTGCGCCTTTGCCGTCTTGGATAGTGAACGAAGCGTCGTCGTAAGTTTTAAGGCGCTGCGACCTTAAAACGCTGGAGTTATCCATTGCGCGGAAAGTGTATTCGCCGTCTTCAAGCTCCCAACCCGTGAATTGGTTTCCGTTTGCGTCGTTATAGTCGAACGAAGCAACGTCCTGCACGTCAACCGTTACGACTACCGTCTGCTCTTCCTGTGGTTTAAGTATATCGGTCTTCGCAAAGCCGACAAGCTTAACGAACGATTTTTCTATTTCGCCCGCTTTATAGGGAGCGGTTACGTAAATCTGAACGCTTTTTTTGCCTTCCGTATCACCCGTATTTTTAACGGTAACGGGTATATAAAGCTTTTTAACTTCGGCAGCTTTGGTAGCCGTAGAAGCGAATATACCGCCGTCGATTTCACCGGAAAGCTCTTCTTTAAGCGCAGCGTCTTTATAAACGCCGCCCATATTGAACGAGAACGTGGTATACGACTTGCCGAAGCCGAAGGGATATACTACGTTGAAATCGTGCCATGCGTCCGCAACAGCCTGACGTTCTTCCGCAGTCATACTGCCGGTCGTAAGCGAAGTATGACCTTGCGCGATTTCGTGCCAATAGGTTTCGTAATACTTGTAGCCCAAATAAATGCCTTCTTCGTAGTCAATGCCTCTGATACCGCCGATGCCCGTACTGCCGGGGTCGATAGTGAGATATTTGCCGTTTTCATCGGGGTATCTGTATACGAAGTCACCGGGGACGTTTTCTGCGTAAGCGCCGTATCTGAACTGACGTCCGGTAATGGAGTTCATCCAAGTGGGGTCTGCCGTGAAGTCCCTTACGTATTCTGCGGAATGCCCGCCGGAAGGATTGATTTCACCGCTTAAAATCTTGGCAACTGCAGTAACACCCGTCTCGCGAACGCCGGGGCGGCCGAACCAAAGCAATGCGTTAATGCCGTCGTCATGTTCGAGATTGTACATTTCAAACGTATGAGAAGAGTTGAAAAGCACCATTACCTTTTTGAAGTTTGCTTTTGCAAATTCGATAAGGTCTATTTCCGAACTCGTAAGCTGAAGTTCGTGCTTTACTTCCACGTTTCCATTAGCCATGGGGGTCTCACCCGTTTCCGCAGGCGACTGCGCAGAATGCGCGTGCTCCCAGCCGTAGGGGTCGGTCTCTGCCGTGCCCGTTTTTACTTCGTCCTGAAGTTCCCTTAAAGAGTCGTTAGCTCTGTTGCCGGCAAGCGGTCCGTTAACATTATCGCTAACATCGCCCGTATTTGTCGTATGACCCGTCAATGCAACGCTGCCGTCAACGTTTTCTTTAAAATCACATCTTTGAATAACTACTACCGCCGCATCGTTGTAATTTTTGATGGAACGCATAACCGCATCCGAGAACTGGGGACCGTGGTCATTAATACCGACTTCTTCCATTTCAAGTCTTTCAGACAATCTTGAATACCAGCTTTCGAGAACCGGGTTGACCTTGTAACCCGCGTTCCTCAACCCTTCTGCCATGGGAATAGGGGCGTTTTCGCCTTGACCTTCAAGAATGCCGTCTACGCCTTCACGCAAATCCCCCGACCTTACGCCGAGTACGCTGACCGCATTATGTTTAGGATCAAGCGGTAAAGTACCGTCGTTCTTCATAAGAACCGCGCCTTCTGCTACGATTTCTCCGTTGAGTTCCTTTGCTGCATTGAATACTTCCTCAATCGAGTCATAGTCGCTGTAAAATTTGCCTTTGTATGACAGATTGTCGGGACCGCTACCTTTGCTTAAATCGTACCCTGCCGCATTCGCGGTAATGCCGGACATGGCGACGCTACTTAAAAGAGCTATCGTCAACGCTCCCGAAGCCACCTTACCGATAGCTTTCCGCTTTTTGTTTGTAAATACCATTTTTACCTCCTCAAATGCTTTGATTTTACGCTGTGCGTAATGTTTACACATATTCTAACAGCCAAATTTTTGCAAATCAATAGCGTATGCACTTCTGGTTGCTTCTGTCGCACCCTTTGATTTTTTAAAAATTTTTATCGCATGTTTGGTTATTTTTGTTACATCGTTTGCGTAAAATAAAAAATAACCCCGAAAAAGCAAACACTTTTTCGGGGTTATTTTATTCTATTTTTTACGACTCCTTATTTTGATAATTGTTTTATAAACGATATAGCAGGAAAAAGTTACGCCCACAAGGCAGTCAAATACTATTAATACAACTTTCCATGGCGACATAGAATAAGTAACTACCGCCCCCGGAAGAATATTCTGCAACAGATTACTGTTTGCGTAAGCGTAACAAATGTTTTTAGCCGCTCGGCGGAAACCCGAAATTGCCGCAGTAGATTGACCGTCCAAAAAAGTTGCGTCGTTATAATACATTCTCAAATCTCCGCCGCAGCGAAAAATTTTATCCCATCCCCCGGGAACGGTCTGCAAAGTCATATCTGTTATCACAACACCCTGAAAGCCCCACTCGCCCCGCAGTACGTTCTGCAAAAGTTCATAGTTGGCAGCACACCATTCCGTTCCGATACAGTTTGCCGCACCCATAATTCCGGTTGCCGCACGGACAGCTTTCTGTGAGAACTCTTCGTCTTCCCCATCGTAATAATTAATTACCGTATTCGCTTCTTTTATAGCTATTTCAAACGAACGCAAATACGTTTCCCTTATAGTCTGTTCGGTTGCCCACACGGTAAGGCAGGTTGCCGGTCCTTCGTAATTGTTCATTGCAAAATGCTTTACATAAGAGATTACTCCGCGCGACGCCGCACCTGAAATACAACTTGCCGCCATTTTACCCGCGAGAAACCCGTCTTCGCTGTAATACTCAAAGTTTCTTCCGCAAAACGGACTGCGGTGAATATTAAGTCCGGGCCCGTACCAGCCCGTTAAACCGATAAGCAACGCTTCGTTACCTATCGATTCGCCGAACAAATATGCAAGTTCGGGATTGAAAGTTGCCGCTATAACTACTTCCGTGCAATAGGTATACGTTTGAAAAGTACTGCCTCTGCCGCCGTGCAATCCCTGAGGTCCGTCCTTGTCCATTGAACGCGGCTTCCCTATGGAATTCAGCGCGTCGGTATGCCCAGACGCTTTAAGCAACATATTCAAAAAATCGTTATCGGTGTAATCTATTTGGTCGAGAAACCGTTCCCACAAATGGTCGTCAAAATCTCTGCCGCGCATATCGGACAGTACCAAACCGTTCGTTTGTCCGCTTAATATTTCCTGCTCCGCCTTAGTGTAAAGACCTGAATTTCCCGTAAACTCATCCGTAAAAGGGTCGTATTCGGATACTTTTTTCAGACGTTCTGAACTCAAATTTTTACTTACGGGGGCAGACGGTTGAGTTCCGCTCCAATTGCTTCTTGACAGTACCGTCATGCCGTTCTCCCGCATATATGCGGTTAGGTCTTTAAAACGGTTTACCGCTGCAACCGTCTTTTCGCTGTGCTGCGCCGCCTTTTCACTACGGCGCGCATTGACACCATCATACCATATTGCCGAACCGACAGAATACCATACCGTACCATATTCTTCATGGCTGTTCTTCCCCAATATCAGTTCGTAATCTCCGTCTTCAAGAAAGTAGCAACCGACCGTACCGTCGGGATTTACACGCGTCATACAGTATGAAGCCATAGCTTCTCTCAAAAACGAAAGCTTTACCGTCTTTTTTTCGCCTTTCTTTATAGAAACCTTTTTAAACGTAACAAGATTTTTAGTTGCTTTTTCAATTCCGTTTTGCATATCAAACGCGGTGTACGGCGGATTGTAATAAATCTGCACGACGTCTTCTCCGTCATAATCTCCGTTATTTTGCACTTCGACCGTAAGCGTAATCTCATCGCTTTCCGAATTATAAGAGCAATCGGTTATTTTCTGCGAAAAATCGGTATATGACAGACCATAGCCAAAGGGAAAGTTAACCGCCCCGCTTTCGATTTTTTTACCGTTACCATCCAGCCTACCGTACTCTGTTGCACCTATATAGTACGCCGTTTCATAATATTTGTACCCGATATATATGCCCTCTTCGTACTCGATATAATATAATCCCGCAGGCTTTTCGGTTCCGTTATAGTTGGACGCAAATACCTTGCCGCGAGTGTTTTCATATATAATATCGCAAAAATTTGCTTGTGCGGGATTGGCAAGCAAGTCGGCGTCCCATATATCTGGCGTGCGTCCGGAAGGATTTACTTCTCCTGCTAAAATATCCGCAAGCGATTCGAATCCCGTATTCCCCGGACCGCCGACCCACAAAACGGCGTCACATTCGTATTCGCCGTTAAGCAATTCGCCTATTTGCATTACGTTGGAAGAATTGATAACCGCTACCGTTGCCGCACAGTTCAGTTTTGAAAAGCTAATGGCTTCTTTCTCCGACTGCGTTACCGCCAGAACGTGCGGAGTTCCGTCCGCCAATGCGTTACCAGAAAGGTTTGAACTTTCTCCGCCTCCGCGCCCGATAAATACGATGCCCACGCTGTCGCGGCACGAATATTCCAGACCGTAGTAAACGGAGCAGGAAAATTCAAACACGTCAAATCCTTTATCGTTTGCATTCGCACTGTCTATATTTGTAATTCCGTCGGAAGATATTTTTTGAACCGACGCCGATTTCATCGCTTGCAGAATAGCTTTATTCAGTTCAAAATATTTGCCCAAGCCTCTTTCAGGCGTGCACGCGGAAAACGCTTCGGAACGTCCGGAACCCGTTCCGCCGTAAATCGGCGAAACAAAGCGAAAGCCGAACGGCGTAACGGAAGATTGCTTTTTTAAAGGTAAAATATCGTTATTTTTTAATAACACGATTCCTTCGTCTGTAATTGCTTTGTTTACCCGTGCGGCATTAGCAAGCGTTCCGTTATTTCCGACGTCCTGCGAATACTTCCAGTCGTAATAAAGCCCCGAACGATTTTCCGTTGCCGAAGAAACAATATTTGCCTTTCCCACCCCGAAATGAGAATCAAGCGTATCTTCATAGTAAAGTCCAATACAAGTAAACAGAATTGCACAAACTATAATTATGGAGAAAAAAGAAATAATTACCGATTTATTCAGCTTCATTTACCACCCCGCTCGTCTCCGGAATAGGTATCATAATATCAAGATAGAACCTGTCGTTCTCTCGTCTGAAATCAAGCCCGCCGCCGAATTCTTCACAAATCATTTGAATACTTCTCATTCCGTAGCCGTGTTCTTCTTTATCTTTTTTAGTGGTTTGCGGCAAACCGTTAACTACTTGCAATGCCTCGCCTTCAGGACAGCTGTTCTCCAAATGCACAAGCACGAAATTACCTTTGTTTTTAACGTTTAAAATAATCAATCTTTTTCTTTCGTCTTCAATTTGTTCCGTAGATTCTATTGCGTTTTGCAAAGCATTACCAAAAAGCGAATATAATTTTACCGAAGAAATAAAGTTGAGTTTTTCACCGTTAATCATACAGCTGAGTCTTATACTTTTCTTTTCGCAAAGAATATGTTTCTCCGCTAAAATAACGTCCAGCGCATCGTTCCCCGTCTTTATATTCATACCGTAAAAGTTAAGAGCATTTTCCAGTTCTATTATCGTGTTTTCATCAACGAATCCGTTGATATTGCGCAAAGCGCTTATTTGACTTTTAAGGTCGTGGCAACGTATATTAAGCAGTTCTATATTCTCCTTGCTTAATTCAAAACGCTCTTTATCAATTTTCCAAAGGTGCTCGGTTATTTTCAGGTCATGTTCAACATTATCCTTATCGAGCATCAAAAACTGATACCCCATAGACAGAATACATCCTACTATGTTTGAAATCATAAAAATAATCAGAACGGTTTTCGATATGGGCTCGGTTAAATACGTTATGATTGCCGAAAGAACTATATCTATTATCAAAGTAATTACCACCCATAATATCAGATAGAAATTACCGAGAATCAACTCTTTTTGTCTGCGGATTCTTACTTCTATAAACGCCCATACAAACCAGTAAACAATAGCGAAAGTTGCCAGATAAACGACGGCGTTTATCGCCAGCGCTCCGCCATGCGCGGTAATACTTTCACCCGGTAAATAAACGTTTATCGTCTGCAAGTCAAAAATAAGAGAAATAAGTCCATTAAGCTCATAGGCAATATGTTGTACCGTATAGGCAATCAATGAGCAAAAAAGAATATTAATCCAGCTTTCGTCATAACAGATTTTCAACACGATAATAGTCGCAACGAACAGAATAAAAAACATCATCGTGGAGTAAATTGCGTTATAAGCCAGAATGGGAAACAGGAAAGATAAAGCATAAACGGACAGAATACAAAGACCTGCCCGCAAATAAAATTTTTTCCGTTTTTTTAAAGTATAAATCGCCAACAACTCCGCAATAAGCAGCTCCGTCATAAAAATCAGCTTATACCAAAACAATGACGATGAAAAATCAAACATCTTAATTATCGTTCCCCCAAAATTTTGCAATATCGGCAAAGAAGTCCTTTTTTCTTGAACGCGCTATTTTTAACGGCGTTCCGGCAACGGTAACAAAGTCCCCGTTTATCTCCTGGACACGGTATAAATTCACAAGATAACAAACGTTGCATCGGGAAAAGTGCTCTTTGGACAACTCGCTTTCTACCGCCACTAACGAACCCCAGGAAGCAATATCGCCGAGAGTTGTATGATATATAAGCTTATGCTTGATAATCTCTATATAATCAATATCCCTAACTCTTATTCTCCGTAATCCTTCGGCGGTTTTAATGGTGCACTCAGTCTGACGGCGGGCTTCAAAGCGGCGCACCACTTTATCCATTAATACCGTAAAATCGTATTCATCGATAGGTTTTACAACGAACCCTATCGCATCCACACTATATCCGCATATTGCATATTGCCTTAAATTTGTTACGAATACGATAATTACGTCGTTATCTTTTGCACGAAGCATCTCCGCCGCTCGCATACCGTTAAGTTTGGGCATCTTTATATCTAAAAAAATGACGTCAAAATCCGAATTATAATTTTCCAAAAAAGATACAGCTTCGTTATAGCGAACGGTATCCGCAATAACATTGTTCTTTTTACTGTAATTTTTTACTAAGTTTTCAATTTGAGCTCCGATAGCTTCTTCATCGTCGATTATAGCAATTCGCATTTACCCCCCCCCAGAAACGGTATCTGAAATTTTTTAAAAATTATACCAATAGCATTTTAACACATCGTTTATTTATAGTAAAGACCGATTGCACGCTTTGTCGTTTTGAATTCACCGTTTGTGTCTTGTGATTTGCCGGTATACCAAAATTTTTTCTATAAACATTATGTTCATACTTGTTCAGATTTCAGAAAATTCAGGAAAGTTATCCGACGATTTTAAAAATTTCAACAAACAAATTACATGGTCTGCGATAAAAGGCTTACTCAACAGATTAGTTCATTTAACCAAAATTTATCTGCTTCAAAATACACGGTTACATACGTTAAAATTCATAAAAATAAGCTATAAAACAGCTATAAATTCGATAATCGGGCAAAAATGCAATTCCATATAAATTGCGATAAAATAGGCAAAAAAGTGCCGAAAAAGACAGAAAAAAGCCCGTTTTCGTTAAGAAAACGGGCTTTTTAATTGAAATCCGGCAACTACCTTATCTTGCGGGGCATTATACCCAACTACTTCTTTC
>CAJUNJ010000005.1:70411-134609 GCA_910587825.1 uncultured Christensenellaceae bacterium | reverse complement strand
AGAAGTAGTTGGGTATAATGCCCCGCAAGATAAGGTAGTTGCCGGATTTCAAAAAAGTAAAGTATCCGCTTTGTGGGTACTTTATTTTTTTGAACGCACAATTTCAATTTGCGCAGACAAACCCAAATGCTTACGGCGGTAGCTTAACTTGCAATTTATTAATTGTCAAGTAATGCGCTCACTCATCTCGCCTTGCAAACAGCGTGTGTACGCTTTTTTAGCTTATGCGCATATATCTGCCGATAAAATGGCTACAAGCCTTGCAGTCTGGTGTTGTTTTACATATACTTAATTTTCATAATTTTAAAAGGATATTGACTTATAATAATTAGTGTGGTAAAATTATTAAAAAACCAAGGAGATAAAACAATGAACAAATATTCCGGTACACAGACAGAAAAGAACTTGCAGGCGGCGTTTGCCGGCGAATCGCAGGCGAGGAATAAATATACCTATTTTGCATCAACCGCAAAGAAAGAAGGGTTTGAACAGATTTCCGCCATATTCGCAAAGACTGCCGATAACGAAAAAGAACACGCCAAAATGTGGCTGAAAGAATTGCAGGGCATAGGTTCCACCGCGGAAAATCTCGCTCAGGCGGCTAACGGTGAAAATTACGAATGGACGGATATGTACGAAGAATTTGCAAAGACCGCGGAAAAGGAAGGGTTTAAAGATCTCGCCGTAAAATTCCGTTTGGTCGGTGAAATCGAGAAACAGCACGAAGAACGATATCGCGCCCTTTTGAAAAACGTTGAAACTTCCGCAGTGTTCGAAAAGAGCGAAATCAAGGTATGGGAATGCAGAAACTGCGGTCATATAGTCGTGGGCAAAAGCGCGCCGCAGACCTGTCCCGTATGCAACCACCCGCAGAGCTATTTCGAAATTCACGAAGAAAATTATTAATTTGCCTTTAAAGCGGGACAAAAATGTTAATAAAGCCGTTTATATTATAAAATACTTAATTTCCGTAAAAAGGAGAATAATATGAACGCAAAATTTAAAACCGTAACGGCGATAGCCTGTTCCGCCCTGTGCGCATTGACTTTAACGGCGTGCAGCAACGGTAAAAGTACCAATCTCGGCAAACCGTCAAAGGCGGAATATCCCGACTATCGGGAATTGATTGAAGAAAGCTTTGTTGCGTTCAGGGACAAAGCCGAACGGTTTTCTTCCGAATTTGCCGAATATGTTTGTTCTTCGGCGGGAGAATCCGCAAATTGCGCCGTGTCGCCGTTTTCCGTATTTTCCGCGCTTTCGCTTGCCGCCGAGTGCGCGGGCGGGAACACGAGGCAGGAAATTCTTTCCGCATTGGACGTAACTTACGAACAGCTTTCGGAACAATCATCTCTATTTTACCGTTCGGTAGTGCAGGACGGCAAAACCTGTACAGTCGCTCCCACTAATTCCGTCTGGGTCAACGGCGGAACGCGGGTAAATACTTCCTGTATAGACGCGTTGGCGCGAAATTATTTCTGTCATTCATATTCAACAGACTTTGTTAACGATAACGTGCAAGCAAACAAAGCCGTGCGATATTTCGTAAAAAAACAGACAAAAGGTTTAATAGACAGAGATTTCAATTTGGACACGCAGACATTGTTTGCGCTTGTAAATACGCTTTATCTCAAAGCTTTATGGAACAGTTACGGCGATGAAATTCCCTTTGCGCGGGAAAAGTACAAATTTGCTTCTTCCGACGGTACGGAAAACCCCGTCAGACTTTTACAGGGCAGTTACGCGTTAGGCAGGGCGTACGACGGCGTGGAGTACACGTCTTTTTACACTACCGCCTGCGGCGGTATCAAAATAAAGTTTATCGTTCCGAAAGACGGCTTTACGCTTGCGCAAGCGTTTACCGCCGAAAATATTTACGAAGCTAACGCAGTAGACGATTATAACGCCACCGACGAAGTTAATAAAGTCCGCTATTACACACGCTGTCTGTTCCCGGAGTACAAGTGCGCATATAATAATACGATTGACGGCGTACTGCGGGAAAAGTTCGGCATAAACCTGCTTTTCGAAGACCCCGCAAAATACGGCGAGGGGTGCGATTTTTCACCGCTTACGGATAGCGGGGCATATTGCGGAAGCGTGCGCCACGTAACCGAACTTACCGTAAACAAGCGTGGAATAGAGGGCGCGGCGGTCACGATAATACCCGGCGCGGGCGCGGCCGGACCCGACGAATACGAAACGGTATACGAAGATTTTATCGTAGACAAAGCTTTCGGCTTCGTCATAACCGACAACTACGGCACAACCCTCTTTTCGGGCGTAGTAAATAAAATTTAAAAACGTTAAAAAAGAAGTAATTGCCGTTGGCAATTACTTCTTTTATATTTTGTTATTAATCTCTTTAAGAAATTGCAAAAGCGCAAATTTTTGCGTATCGCTAAGCATTCTTACGTATTTCATTATATTTATTTCAACGCCCGTGCTTTGGTTTTTGTTTATAACCGAAGTTTGCCTGCCGTATAGTTCGTCAATCGATATATCGAAAATATCCGCAAGTTTTACAATCGTGTCGCAGTCGGGTTCGCTTGTTCCCTTTTCCCAGTTACTGACGTTGCGCTGTAAATTATTTATTTTTTCCGCAAGCTGTTTTTGCGTCAGCTGCAACTCTTCACGGTATTCTTTAATCATCAACCGCATTTCGCTACCTCCTATATCAATATTACCAAATTTTTGGGTATCGATAGCTTGACAAAGCAATAATATTACTATATACTTTCATTATGCAGTAATATAATTACTAAAAAGTAAAAAAATGTTGAGGTAGCATTATGAAAAGTAAATTTTTGGCTGTAATTTTGGCAATTATCTCGGTGGTATGTTGCGCCGTCGGCTTAACTGCTTGCGGCGGCGGCAAGAGCGGTAACAACGGAACTTATTACCTGTACGAAAACGGCAAGTTCGATAAGTCGAAATACATAATTTTGGACGGAAGTAAGTGGAGCGACGACGACGGCGTAAACGGAACGTATCAGTTAAACGGTTCGACGATAGTATTCTATGCCGAAGTTTCCGGCAGTAACGAAGAGATGTACAGCGGAACGATAGAAAACGGCGCGCTTAAAATAAGTTTTATGGGCGCAACGATGACCTACTATATAGAGGGCAGTCAGCCGAGCGGCGGTAGTGAAGATGAAACCCCCGACGAAACCCCTAAAACCGAGTACACCGTAACTTTCGACGCGAACGGCGGAACGTTTGCCGACGGAAAAACAACATTGACGCAAAACGCGCAAGAGGGCTCAACGCTTACCGCGCCTTCGTCGCCTGCGCGTACTGCTTCGGCTTTCGGCGGTTGGGCAACAGATAAGAGCGGCAAAACGCTTTGGAAATTCGCAACCGATACGGTTACGAAAAATTTAACACTGTATGCCGTTTGGAAAGAACAGTCCGCGGCTATCATAAGCGCAGACGGCGCGACAATCGACGAAAAGCAAATGAGCGTTTTTATGCTTGTAGACCGCAATACCGAAAGCGTGTCGCTTGCCAACAAAATAGTTTGTTCTTCGGATAGCGTTTGGAAGCTGTATTACGATAAATTGGGACAGACTGAAATACCCACCAAAATAGCGGCGGGTAAGCTTGGCGAGCTTATGGGCGGCGACAATATTTTTTATATAGTCGTCACTTCGTCAAGCGGTTTGCAGGTCAACGTATACGAGCTTACCGTACACCGCAGTCATTCCGTTGCGGTAAGCTTTTACGACAATAAGGATAATCTTATCAATACCGATACGTTTTACACGGGCTATGAATATACCGTAAGCTACAAGCCCGACATAGCGGGTTACACCTTCAACCATTGGAAATATAAAAATAAAAGCGGCGAAGTAACAAAATTCACTTCGTATGAAGCCGTAAGTCTGTATGCGGACTGTACGGTAAAAAGCTATACCGCCAAGCTTGACGTAAACGGCGGTAACGAATTGCAGACTGCCGAACAGACCGTCACTTATGACAAAAGCTATAAATTCCCCGTGCCTAAGCGCACAGGCTATTCTTTCGGCGGTTGGTATTCGGGTAACACGCAGGTAACAAATTCCAACGGTTCAAGCCTTGCAAACTGGACTTTCACGGGTGACAGAACGCTTTCCGCGCATTGGAATATAAACAGTTATTCGGTTACGGCAACCGTCAACGATAATAAAGCGGGCTCGGTTAAAGTTTATGCGGTGATTGGCGGAAAGCCTTCCGAAGACGGAAAGTATAATTACAATTCTAAAGTAACGATAGAGGCAACTACAAACGACGGTTATACTTTCTTAGGTATATTTGACAAAGACGATAAAAAATTGAATGAAGACGACAAGCTTTTTTACGTCACAACTCTCGGCGCGGCGGCGGAAAGCTATACGGCAAAGTGGATAGCCTGTCCCGTTGAAGTCGAACGAAATATCACTTCTGCCGGCAATGTCAATTCTATTCCCGACAAAACGGTGGTGGGGCAATCTTTAACTTTAACTGCGGAAACAAATTTGGGTTATACCTGGCTTGGCTGGTACAACGGCGAAACTCAGCTTACCGAAGATTTAAATTATGCGTTTACAATGCCTGATGAAAATATAACTTATACGGCAAAATGGCAATTAAATTCAGAACTTTCTGATTTCAATTTTACTTCAACTTCCGCAACTTTGTCAATCACGGAAGTTAAAGATAAGTCGGTAACAGAAATAGTTATTCCCGATTACGTCACTTCAATCGGCAAGAGTGCGTTCGAGGGTTGCAGTTCGCTTACAAGCGTAACAATAGGCAACAGCGTGACTGAAATCGGCGAGCACGCGTTCTATAATTGCAGCGGACTTACGAGCGTAACAATAGGTAACAGCGTGACTTCTATCGGCTGGAATGCGTTCTATTATTGCAGTTCGCTTACGAGCGTAACAATCCCCGACAGCGTGACTTCAATCGGTTCTGGTGCGTTCTATAATTGCAGCGGACTTACGAGCGTAACAATCCCCGACAGCGTGACTTCAATCGGTTCTGTTGCGTTCGCGGATTGCAGCGGACTTACGAGCGTAACAATAGGTAACAGCGTGACTTCAATCGGCTCTTTTGCGTTCAGCTATTGCAGTTCGCTTACAAAAATATATTACACCGGTGAAATGGTAAAATGGTGCGGTATAAGTGGACTTAGTAATTTAATGAGGTCGGGCATAACGTTATATATAAACGGTGTAGAAATAACCGGAGAACTTGTGATTCCCGACAGCGTGACTGAAATCGGCAATTCTGCGTTCAGCTATTGCAGCGGACTTACGAGCGTAACAATCCCCGACAGCGTGACTTCAATCGGCTATGCTGCGTTCGATGGTTGCAGCGGACTTACCATATATTGCGAAGCAACAAGTAAGCCGAGAGGTTGGGACAGTAATTGGAACGTGTCAAATTGCCCGGTGGTCTGGGACTGCAAAAATAAATAGGATATATATATATAATGCTTACACAAAACTTTGGGGACAATTTATAACTGTGCTTGTTTAATTAATTTCTGTTGTCCGTTCTGCCGAGCAGGTAGTCAATGGATACGCCGAAATGATTGGCTAACGCCCTGGCATTGTCAAGACAAGGCAGACAACCCGTTCTTATCCATTCGTAAATAGAATTTTGTGCAAAAGGCATTTGGGCGGAAATCGCGGAATATTTTTCAGCACCAAACATAAACAAACAAAAAAAAGAAGCGGCTGCCGCTCATACGGCATAATTTGGTATACGGAGTAAACCGAACCACGGCAGGGCGGCATTACAGCCGTCCTGTTTTTAATTAACCCGTAAATTTAAACAAATTTTCGGCAGAGGCGGCTTGCATTATCGGCGCAATGTGCATAACTTTAAAAAAAATTATTGCATTTTGTAATTTTATGTGATATAATCGTTCTATATGAGAATGCAGGGTAAGTACGTAAAACTTAATAACGGGCTTGACGTCGTTATACGTTCTTTAATTCCCAAGGAAGCAAAGCAGTATTTGCAGTATCTTTTAAAGGTTTACGGTGAATCGAGCTACGTCGGGCTTACGTCGGAAGAAGTAGGTTCCATTACCGTTAAAAAGATTAAAAAGCAGATTGCCGAATACGAAAAGCACGGCAGAAATATTTTGCTTGCGGCTTTCGGCAGGGACGGTAAGATTATCGCCGACTGCAAACTGACGCTCATTTCCGAAAACGACAGGGAAAACCACCGCGCAAACGTTCTTATTTCGGTCTACAAAAAGTTATGGAACAACGGCGCGGGGTCCGCTCTTATGAACACCGCACTCGACTATGCCGCCAAAAACGGCTTCAAACAGTTCGAAGCGGACATTATGCCCGACAATTACCACGCTTTGTTCCTTTTGGAAAAATTCGGGTTTAAGGCGGTAGGGCTTCTGCCCAGATGCCGAAAGGACAACAAGGGCGGTTATTACGACTATTTAAGAATAATAAAGTTTATGTAAAAAGTGACGTAAAGTCACTTTTTGGTTTTAACGGGGGTTTTAAATGAAACTTGACGAAGAGTGCAAGGGCTGTCTTTTCAACAGTCAGATGAAAAAGGTAGAGCGTGAGCAGTCCGACGAAAACAAACTTAAAGAGTTTAAGGACGGTGTGCGCAGGCTGTGCCAAACCGCGCCCGCCGACTACTGCGCGCCCCTGTTAATGCGGGATATAGACGGGCTGCACAGGGAAATATTCGGAAGCGGTATTGATTACTCGCGCGAAAAGTTTATGTTCAACAACGCGCTTCTCAAACTCGAAGATGATATTTATGCAAGCGTGGCTTCCTCCCGCGACCCGCTTGAAAGCGCTTTGAAGTTTGCCTCCGCCGCCAATTACATAGACTTTGCCCGTATTTCGGACCTGAACGAAGACAGCGTAAACTACGTGCTTGAAACTTCAAAAAAAGCCGATATAGACAAAGCCGTCCTTTCGCAGCTAAAAGAACGGCTTAAAACTTCGGAAACACTGTGCTTTCTGCACGATAACTGCGGGGAGATAGTTCTCGATAAAATTCTTATAAGAATAATAAAGCAACTGTACCCGCAAATAAGTGTAACTTCCGTCGTCCGCGGTCAGCCGATAATAAACGACGTAACGGAAACGGACGCAGGACAGGTCGGGCTTGAAAATTACGCAAGGGTGGTAAACAACGGCTCTTCCGTACCCGGCACCTATCTTAAAGAAATCAGCGGGGAAGCAAAGAAAATTATAGACGGAAGCGATATAATAATTTCCAAGGGGTTGGGCAATCTCGAAACGCTGTACGGCGTTGTCAAAGCTTTCTTTGCGTTCACCTGCAAGTGCGGGCATATCGCGCGTTGCTTCAACCTGAAACTCTGGTCGGCGGGTTTTATATACGGTTGACAAATCAATATGGCGGGTGGTATAATCGCAGTATGAAAAAAATTTTAAAAGCGCTGTCGCTTCTGACGGTTCCCGTAATATTTCTGTGTGCGTTTATTACAGGCTGTAAAAAGGGCAAGGACGTAGAGTTGGACAACGGGCAGATTATGCAGGATATGCAGACCGCGCCTTTGCAGAAAGCCGCATATGAAGAATATTCGCGTCAGGCGCTGGAAGAATATAAAAACGTAGCTTCTCAGCACACCGTCGACGGAGAGATTGACACCGAAAACGAAAACGTCATAGCCGCCGCAAACAAGGCTTCGGCAAAGCTTTTCGCATATGCGTGTTATAACGAAAGGCTTTTGGACAAGTACGTCTATTTCAGCCATCAGGAAGGTAATACCGACTTGGGTTTAAGCGGTTCGGCAACGGCTTTAAGACAGGAATATTATTTAAGGGTCAACGAAAGCGGTAATACCTGCGGGTACCGTTACCATTACACCATAAAAAAAGTGACGGAATGCAGCGGTGCGGTGGCGCTTGCCAAGTCGCTGTTCGAAAGCGCGAGGACGCGTATTACCGACAAGACCAATCTTTTGTACCGTCTTGAAGGCGACAACATAAGGCTTGCCGAAGAAGAACACGAAGGTCTGGGCTTAAAGATGCTTGAATGCGACTGGGCGGTCGGTAAAGATTGGGGCAAAGCCGACATCGAAATGAAGAAGGGCGGATTTGTAGAACCCGAAAACATTAAGTCGGACATAATTTCACACGCGGGCGAAGACAACGTTACGATACGTGCAAACGTAAACGTGCTTGCGGATAACGCCGTCAAAAAATCGACGGTAATAGAAAGCGACGACGGCTCGGTAATACTTGTAATGACTATGAATACCGACGTCCTGAACGGCGACGAAGCTTCCTTGAAAATGCTGAGAAAGGGCAACGATTCTGGCAACTGCGTCTGGCAGAAGGGCGAAGACGACGACACGGGACTTATTATCGTCTGCGGGCTTTGGGGCAACGGACTGTTCCGTTTTTATACTGTAAGCGAAACGTGGCGTGGCAAGCTGAACGGATTTACGGGAACGGTAAATTCCGCAACTCAGTATTATTACAGCTATTCCGACAGGGACTGTGATATGACGCAGTATCTTGAAATGATTGAAAAGGTCAACAGGTGAATTATGAAGGCGACGGGCTGGGATTTAATGAAGCTTGCGCAGGCGTTTGACGGCGAGTTTTGTCTTTCCGACTTTACCCCCGACGAGCTTGACGAAATGTTGGGGCTTATAGACGAAAATATGACCGCAGAAGAAATACGCGAAAGATACTTCGAATATTACGACGACGTCAAGGACAGGACGCTTGACAAACATAAATGGAGCGATTAATAAATTCCGCCCCGCCGTTGATACGGCGGGGCGGTTTGTGTATGATTTGTTTTTTTATCTTGATACGCGGTTAAGCGGAACGCTTGGCTTGATTTGCGGACTGCAAGTGTTAAGTAAAAGCAATCAAGATACGCAGTTAAGCGGAACGCTTGGCTTGATTTGGGACTGTAAGTGTCACGTAAAAGCAATCAAGATACGTAGTTAAGCGGAACGCTCGGCTTGATTTGCGGACTGTAAGTGTCACGTAAAAGCAATTAAGATACGTAGTTAAGCGGAACGCTCGGCTTGATTTGCAGACTGCAAGTATCACGTAAAAGCAATCAAGATACGTAGTTAAGCGGAACGCTTACATAACGACTATATTCTTTTCTTCGAACAACTGCTTGTATTCCTTGGGGAAATGGTCGTCCGTGATAAGCACGTTAATGTCCTCTATCCGCGCGAAGGTGTAGGGGTTAATTTTGCCTATCTTGGAACTGTCCAGCATCATATACACGTTACGCGCTTTCTTGAACACGTCTTTTAATAAATCGCTTTCAATCTGGCTGTTGCAGGAAAAACCCTGTTCGGGCGTAAACGCCGTCGCCGACACGATTGCAATTTCGAAATTGGTTCTGTCGAAGTACTCTCTTGCCGCGGGTGAAGCGGTGGAAAGGTTGTCGCGCATAAGCTGTCCGCCGACTACGGTAATGTTGGGGTTCTTTTTCTGCGCAAGTTCCATTGCAACGGCGATACCGTTTGTGAAGACGTTGCACTTAATGTCCGGCATTTCTTTTGAAAGGTACATCGCGGTAGTTCCGCCGTCGAGAAAGAGGCTTGAATTTTCGTCGATAAGTCCCGCGGCTTTTTGCGCTATTACTATCTTGGCGTCGGTGTTTATCGTCGTCTTTTTCGTATACTCTTCGCCGGAAACTTTCTGCACTTCTTTTACGGACATCGCACCGCCGCGGATTCGTATAATCCTTCCGTCTTCTTCAAGCTGGAACAAATCGCGCCTTAAAGTCATCTGCGATACGTTGGGGAAAACTTCTTCAAGCTGTTCAAGCGACATTTTGCCGCGTTTGTCTAATATTTCCGCAATTTCTTCAATTCTTTCACGCTTCATAAATTTTTCTCCGTGTAAAATTTTCACACTGTTTTTCAATGTAGCTTTATTCTAACACAGTATTATTCGTTAGTCAAGGGAATGAACGCAGGTTTTCACAAAATTTTACTTATTATGTTATTTATTATCAGTATGTATAATAAACGGAAAATTAACCGCATTTGCGCCGTCAAGCAAGCGGGGCGTTAAAAACGCTTGCATTTAAGGCAAGTAAAACATATAATAAAGTAGTACGGCATATTTAAGTGTATAAATGTTTTTTAAGCGGTTGAGAGCTGACATAGCGGCGGCAAAGCAAAATGACCCCGCCGCGCGCAATAAGTTTGAAATTTTTCTGACCTATTCCGGCGTCCACGCTTTATCTATGCACAGGGTTGCGAACAAGCTGTACCGCCTGCGCTTAAAACTGCTTGCGCGTATGACTTCGCAGTTCTGCAAGTTTTTGACCGGCATAGAAATACACCCCGCCGCAAAGATAGCCCCCGGCGTGTTTATAGACCACGGACAGGGCGTTGTCATCGGCGAAACGGCGGAAGTCGGCGCGGGTACGGTAATTTATCAGGGCTGTACGCTCGGCGGAACGGGTAAGGAGAAGGGCAAACGCCACCCGACCGTCGGTCAAAACTGCGTAATTTCGGCGGGTGCAAAAGTTTTAGGCAATATAGTTATAGGCAATAATTCCAAAATAGGTGCGGGCGCGGTCGTGTTAAAGGACGTTCCGCCCAATGCCACGGCAGTCGGCGTTCCCGCAAGAATAGTAAAGATTAACGGCGTCAGGACAGTCGGCGACGGAGGAGAAGAAGTTGAGAATTTATAATTCGCTTACACGCAGTAAGGAGCAGTTCGAACCGCTTGAAGCAGGCAAAGTCAAAATGTACGCCTGCGGTATAACTGTATCGGGCGAAGCGCACATAGGTCACGGCTATCAGGCGCTGATTTACGACATTATGCGCAAATTTTTAAAAAAGTCCGGCTACGACGTGACGTACGCCCGCAATTATACCGACGTCGACGATAAAATAATCGCCAAAAGCAGGGAAACGGGCATACCTGCGGACAAGTATGCCGCGGATATGATTGAAAAGATTGACGCCGTTATGGCAAAGCTTGACGTAGGCGAACCCGATATTTGGCTTAAAGCTACCGAAAATATCGGCAATATAATAGAATTTATAGAAAAGCTTATAGAAAGCGGACACGCCTATCCCGCGCCCAACGGCGATGTGTACTTCGACGTTACAAGCTTTAAGCGTTACGGCTGTCTTTCCAACCGTTCTGTTGAAGATATGCTTGACGGCGTGCGCGTGGATAACGCCGAACAGAAGAAAAACCCCGCAGACTTTGCACTGTGGAAATGCGCAAAGGAGGGCGAGATAAGCTGGGACTCTCCCTGGGGCAGGGGCAGACCGGGCTGGCATATAGAATGTTCGGCGATGAACCGCGTAGCTTTCGGCGAGCAGATAGATATACACGGCGGTGGAAGAGACCTTATTTTTCCCCACCACGAAAACGAAATAGCGCAGACCGAAAGTCTTACGGGCAAACAGTTTGCTAAGTATTGGACGCACAACGGGCTTATAAAGGTCAACGGACAGAAGATGTCCAAAAGTTTAGGCAACAGCCTCTTGCTTGAAGACTTGCTTGAAAAATATTCCAACGAAGCAATAAAACTTGCGCTTTTACAGACCAATTACAGAAACGACATAAATCTTTACGACGGAATATTCGATGAAGCCGAAAAGCATTTGACCGAATTTTATACCGTCATAGACAAGGTAAACACAACTTTCGGCAAATCGGAAAACGGCAACGCGGAAATAGACAAGCGCTTTGACGAAGTTATGGGCGACGACTTCAATACGGCGCTTGCTACGGCGGACTTGTTCGGACTGTTCAAAAGCATTTCCAAAAAGCTTAACGCGGGCGACAGGTCGGCGGCGGACGACGTTTATCAGATAATAAAAACTTATTCGCTTTTGGGACTTTTTAAAAAAGATGCCAAAGAATACCTTGCCGAAATCGCAAAAAAGACTTCTTCCGACATACCCGCCGAAGTTATAAAACTTGCCGAAAGCAGGTGGACGGCGAAAACGGCTAAAAACTGGGCGGAAGCGGACAGGCTCCGCGCCGAAATAGACAGGGCAGGCTTTACTGTAAAGGACGGCAAAGACGGCTTCCGGCTTATCAGAAAGTAACACCTTAAAGAGGAAAGTATATGAAAATTACATCTAAACAGTTAAGACAAAAATGGCTTGCTTTTTATGAAAGCAAGAACCACGTCAATATCGGCGCGGTGTCGCTTATCGGCGACGGAAGCACGGGCGTAATGTTCAACGTCGCCGGTATGCAGCCGCTTATGCCGTATCTGCTCGGGCGCAAACATCCAAAGGGTACCCGCCTTTGCAACGTTCAGGGTTGCGTGCGCACCGTCGATATAGACTCGGTCGGCGACGCTTCCCACTTCACGTTCTTCGAAATGATGGGTAACTGGTCGCTTGGCGACTATTTCAAAAAGGAAAAGACGGCGTGGTCGTTGGAACTTCTCACAAAGGAGCTCGGACTCGATAAGGACAAGCTTTGCGTTACCGTTTTCGAAGGCAACGAAGCCGTGCCCCGCGACGAACAGACGGCGGAACTTTTGGAAAATCTCGGCATAAGCCGCGACCGCATATTCTTTTTACCCAAATCCGACAACTGGTGGGAACTCGAAGGGACGGTGGGCACGCCCTGCGGCCCCGACAACGAATGGTTCTATCCCCTTGACGTAAACAAGCCCGATCCCGTCTTCCCCGACGACTACGTGGAAATAGGCAACGACGTGTATATGCAGTATAAAAAAACCGAAAACGGCTACGTTCCGCTTGAAAACAAAAACGTGGACACGGGTTTCGGATTCGACAGAATGCTGCTTTTCTTAAACGGGCTTTCGGACGGATACAAGACGGATTTATTCCTGCCCGTAATAAACGAACTCGAACGTTTAAGCGGTAAAAATTACGACAACGGCGGCGACGACGCCAAAGCTATGCGCATAATCGCCGACCACACGCGTACGGCGGTAATGCTTATCGGCGACGAACAGGGCATACTTCCGTCCAACACGGGCGCCGGGTATATCCTGCGCCGTCTTATGCGCAGGGCTATAAGATACTGCCGTCAGCTTGAAATAGAAAGTTCCGCAATGCTTAAAGCCGCCGAGATATTCATAGACGAAGTCTACGGCGAGGCTTATACTCTGCTTGCCGAAAATAAAGCTTATATTTTAGACGAAATAAAAAAGGAAGCCGACAGGTTCGAAGCCACGCTTGCGCAGGGAATGAAGGAGTTCGACAAGTGCGTAACTTCTCTCGAACGCAAAAACGAGTTTATGTCAAAGAGCAACCCCGCTTACGTAAAGGAAAGCGTAATAGGCGGTAAGCAGGCGTTCAGGCTTTACGACACTTACGGCTTCCCTCTTGAACTTACCGAAGAGCTCGCGGGCGAACGCGGTCTTACGGTAGATAAAAACGGCTTCGAAGAGGCGTTTAAGGAACACCGCGAAAAGAGCCGCGTGCTTGCGGCGGGTCAGTTTAAAGGCGGACTTGAAAGCCATTCCCAGGCGGCGACGCGGTATCACACCGCAACCCATCTATTAAACGCCGCGCTTAAAATAGTTTGCTCGCCCGACATACAGCAGAAGGGAAGCAACATAAACGAAGAGAGGTTGCGCTTCGACTTCAACTTTCCACGCAAGCTTACGCCGGAAGAAGTGGCGGAAGTGGAAAAGCTGGTCAACGGACAGATTGCGCAAAACATCCCCGTCGAGTTGAAAGAAATGACGCTTGAAGAAGCAAAGGCGGGCGGGTTTGTCGGTGTGTTCGACAGCAAGTACGGGGATACGGTAAAGACCTATTCCATAGGCGAATTTTCCAAGGAAATCTGCGGCGGGCCGCACGTTGAAAAGACGGGCGAACTCGGAACGTTTAAAATCGTAAAACAGGAAAACGTGTCCGCAGGTATTAAAAGAATTAAAGCGGTATTGAATTAATGTCAGAAAACAAAGAACCCACCGCAGTCGAAGCGGAAGAGTCCGTACAACCGGAAAATTCCTTAACGGAAGCGGAAGAGCCCATACAACCCGACGCACCGGCGGTTGAAGCCGTGCCGTTGTCGGAAGATAAGCCAAAGCCGACGCGCAGGGGCAAAAAGAAACAGGAAGCGGAAGCGGCGTTGAAAAACTTCGACAGCCGCACCGTCGAACCGCCCAAAAAGCGTAAGTTCGGCTGGGTCGGCACCGTTCTATTGCTCGTGGTTATTGGGCTGAGCATCTGGATGATGCTTGAAATAGTTACGGGCAGCGGAGACGAAATACAGTCGCTGGGCGAAATACTCGCAGGCAGCAGTTGGCAGTTCGCGCTTATCACTCTCGCCGTTCTCGTTGCCGTAATGCTGTTCGACTGCCTTAAATACGCCGTCGTGTTGAAGACTACGACAGGCAGATTTCACATCCGCGAAAGCGTGAAAGTCGCCTTTTTGGGCAAGTTTTACGACAATATAACTCCCTTTGCGGCGGGCGGCCAGCCTATGCAGATTTATTACCTGCATAAAAAGGGCTTTTCGGGCGGGGTGTCAAGCGCGGTAGTGCTTATAAAATACTTCGCACAGATGTTCAGTTGGGTTACCGTAAGCCTTGTGTTTATGGCTTCGTGTTCGGGAGTGCTGGATTTGCTGGACAATTCGGCGCAGAAAACCCTGCTTATGGTCGCGGGCAGTATAGGGCTTTGCGTAAATATGCTTCTGCCCGTCACGGTAATACTTTTCGCGCTTCTGCCTAAGTTTGCGCGCGCGGTGTGTGCCGTAGTGGTCGGCGCCGGCGCGAAAATAAAAATAGTCAAGGACAAGGAAAAGGCGACTGCAAAGGCGGAAGCGTTCGTAAACGACTTCCGTTCGGCGTTTAAAATAATGTCGCACCGTCCGCTAAACCTTATATTTTTAATGTTATTCTGCGTTGCGGAGGTTTTCTTAACCTTTTCGGTTCCGTACTTTGCAATGAAAACTTTTGCGGGACTCGGCGCAAACGACGGAATTTACGTTATGATAGAGGTTATGGCAATCAACATATTCGTCACCCAAAGCGTAGCCGTCGTTCCCACCCCCGGCAACACGGGCGCAATGGAGGGGTTGGGTGCGCTTGCGTTCAGCGTGTTCGTCACGGGAAGCGTGCAATTCTGGTCGATGTTCGGCTGGCGTTTTGCCGTTTATTACATCTACGTATTAGTTGGACTCGGCATAACCGTGTTCGAGTTTATAAGAAATCTCGTAAGAATGCGCAGGAAAAAAAGAAAGGAAAAGGAGCAGACTTCCGATGAAAATTCTTGAAGTGCTGGACAGTTTTTATCCAAACGTCGACGGGCCGATAAGCGTTATGGTATATCTTGCAAAAAAATATGCCGAAAACGGTCTGGGCGAAGCCGAACTTCTCGTTCCGTCCTATCCCGAAAAAATAGAAGTTGAAGGTCTGAAAATACACCGTTGCAAATCTTTTGCGGCAAAGGGCGGGTACCGCGCCGCTATGCCCTTCCTCGACGGTAAGATAAAAAAGCTTATAAAGAAAGGTAATTTCGATATAATTCATCTGCACAGCCCCGTGCTTTTGGGGCATTTCGCCTTAAAGCAGGGCAAAAAATTCGGCATACCGGTCGTATTTACTTTCCACACAAAGTTTAAAGACGAAATCAAAAACCGTAGCAAGCTTAAATTTATGCAGGATATTTCTATGAAATATATTATGAGCTGTATAAACGCAAGCGACTGCGTGACTACCGTGTCCCGCGGTTCGATAGCAACGCTTGAAGAGTACGGTTACAAAAACTGTAATGACGTTATCGTCATACCCAACGGCACGGATATGCCTCCGCTTGCCGCGGACGGTGGGGAAGTGGAAAAACTAAGAAAAGAGTTGGGGCTTTGCGGAAATTTCGCTTTTCTGTTTGCCGGCAGGCTTGCGGAAGTTAAAAATATACAGTTCAGCTTAAAGGCTCTTGCAAAAGTAAGGCAGCGCGGTTTTGTCAATTTCAAATTCGTAATAGTCGGCGACGGCGATTACGCCAAAAATTTAAAGCAACAGGTAAGCGAACTCGGCTTGACGGAGAACGTGATTTTCGTCGGTAAAATATCCGACAGAAAGGTGCTTGCAAACTATTTTTCGGCTTGTAACGCAATGCTTTTCCCGTCGCTTTTCGACACGGCAAGCATTACCGTACCGGAAGCCGCGGCAAACGCCCTGCCTGCGATAATGATTAAAGGAAGCAGTTCTTCGGAAATATTGGAAGACGGCGTAAGCGGTTTTACCTGGGAAAACGACGAAGAGGTCTGGGCGGACGAAATGATAAAACTTATCCAAAACCCCGAAATTGCCGAAAGGGTAGGCAGGGGCGCGCTTGAAAAAGTGTATTCAAGCTGGGATAAAATAGCCGAAAGGTATGCGGAGCTGTACCGCAGGCTTTTAAAAGGCTGAAAAAATATTTTCAAAATTTTCAAAATCTTTTCAAAACCCGATATAAAACAGCTTGACAGAAATTTTATAAAATAATAAAATAAGTTTACGATTTAAGAAAAACGATAATATGTAGCAGACCGACAGGCGGTTTGCGTGAAAAATCAGAAGGAGCGAACAATGAAAACCTATATGGCAAAAGCCGGGACAGTTGAAAGAAAGTGGTACGTTGTCGACGCCGCAGGCGTTCCTCTCGGCAGACTTGCGTCAAAGGTGGCAGCCATACTCCGCGGTAAAAACAAACCCACTTTTACGCCCAACGTAGACACGGGCGATTTCGTAATAGTGGTTAACAGCGATAAAGTCGTTTTGACGGGCAAGAAGCTTGACGATAAATTCTATCGGTATCATACCGGTTATATCGGCGGGTTAAAGGAAATATCCTACAAGAAAATGCTTGCCGAAAAGAGCGACCTTGCCGTTTACGAAGCCGTTAAAGGTATGCTTCCTAAAAACTCTCTCGGAAGAGATATGATTAAAAAGCTTCGCGTTTACAAGGGCGCGGAACACAACCATTCGGCACAGAAGCCCGAAGAGCTGAAATTATATTAAGGTAAGAGGTAGAAGTTAATTATGGCAAAGGCTAATTTAAAGAAAAAGCTTCAATTCTGGGGAACGGGCAGAAGAAAGAAGGCGATTGCACGCGTCCGTCTCGTACCCGCCGGAACGGGAGTTATCGAAATAAATGAAAGAGCTTTCGAGGATTATTTCCCTCAGGGCGTTTTGCAGTATGTTGTCAAACAGCCTCTTGCACTTTTGGGTGTGGAAAGCAAGTACGACGTTTTGGTAAACGTTTACGGCGGCGGTTATACCGGTCAGGCAAACGCTATCCGTCTCGGCATAGCGCGCGCGCTGTTGCAGGCGGAAGAAGGCAGCCGTCCCGCGCTTAAAAAGGAAGGCTTCTTAACCCGCGACCCGAGGGTCAAGGAAAGAAAGAAGTACGGCTTGAAGAAAGCGCGCCGTGCGCCCCAGTTCTCAAAGAGATAAAAAAATACAAGACGCACAAAGCGTCTTTATTTTTTTGTATGTAAAATCTTGAAAGATTGTATTGACATTTTAAAACCTTGTATTATAATATAATTAATGAAAATTAATAGCGGAGGCTTAAAATGAAAAAATTTATCGCTGCGCTGAGTACGGCGTTGCTCGTCGTTATTCTTGCGCTTACCCTTTCCGCCTGCGACAAGTCGGGCGCTATCGAAAACAAGTTTAAAGATAACGGTTACAATGTAAAGATTGTCAATGCGGACAACTCGCTTGCAAAGGCTGTTTTCGATTTGTGCGGACTCAGCAACGACCAGATTGAAGAAATTAATTCTTACGAAATTTTATACTGTTCGAAAAATTTATCGGCTGCAGTTGTAGTCAAATTCCCTTCAAGCGGCAAGCTTAAAGACTTTTTAACCGTAGAAAAGGACGGCAAAAAGGACGATTCCGCTTACACTGCCAAGAAAGATAAGGGCGATATAAACGGCAACTGTCTGCTTTACACAATGAACGAAGGTGCAAGAGACATCTTCAAAAAAGCTTAAAATTCCAAGGGTAAAAATCTCCGCCTTGCGCGGAGATTTTTATTTGCCCTGCGACCGGGTGCGCACTCTGTTGGAAATTCGTTCGTGCCGTTCAAGCACGCTTGCCATAGGGTTGTGGCGTTCTGTCGCGGGTTCGCTTGTCTTGCCGGCCGTCTGTGTGTCAACGTCGGTTTTGGGTGCGTCGGCGGGTTGGGTTTTTGGCGAAAGCCCTTCCAAAGCCTTTAATATGTTCAATAGTGCAAATTTTTCCGTAATAAAACCCTCCTTTTAACAAATTTTCGTCAAAATCAAGCCGAAATTTATTGCTTAAACTTTTCGATTGGTATATAATGTTTAGTGCTTATAAAATGCTTAAAAAGAGATAATCTCGGTTGGAGTTTTGAGATGCGCAAGATTTTGAATAAAATTTTATGCTTTACCGTTATAACGGCTTCGGTTGCCGGCGCGGCAGGTTTTTCGGCGTGTGGCGCTTATAACGTAAAGCCTTTACCCGGATACGTAAGTACGCAGGACAAGGCACAGTCCAACGGCGGTTTTGCCGTAGGCAAGGGCGACTACGTTTACTTTATCAACGGCAAGGAAGCCAATACCGCCGACAATACGTACGGCAAAGCCGTAAAGGGCGCGATAATGCGCATATCCAAAAGTAACCTTGCCGCACGCAATTATTCAGCTGTCGATACGGTAGTCCCCCAGATAGCCTATTCGGGCAATAACGACGCCGGTATATTTGTTTACGGAGATTACGTCTATTATTCGACGCCGTCTACCGAGCTTAACAGCGACGGCGTGGTGCAGAATTCCCATCTTGCGTTCAAGAGCGCAAAGCTTGACGGAACTCAGGCAAATCAGGATTATTTTGTCCAATATTCGGACAATACGATAGATTACCGCTACGTAGAAGACAACGGAACGGTATATCTTATCTATGTTGCCAAAAACGAAAACCTTTACGGTACAAGCTGTACCAACATTCACTCGGTAAATACAAAAACGGGTGAAAACACCCTGCTTGCATACAACGTCGGCAGTTATATTTTCGACAAAGCAGACCTCACCAATCCCCGTATATATTATACGATGACCGTTACAGACTTTGTGCGCGGTACTTCCTGGTCGGATAAATACAACCAGATTTGGACGGTAACTCCCGACGGAGCAACCCCCAACGAATATAATTTCGACGGGGTTGAAGACTACGACGCGGATAAAGACCCGCTTTACGTCAACTGCGGCGACTTGGTTTTCGACGGCATAGGCAAAGTGGAAGGAATGACTTCAAGCGTTACCCAGTTCAACAGCAGTGAAGAAGGGGTTGCAAGCGTTGAAAGAAGCGCGTACAAATATACGCTTTCCAAATATGAAAACGGCACGCTTTTCTATACGCGCACAAGTACTCAGAACGACAGCGTTATGCTGTTTGCCGAAAAGGAAAGTTCGTTTATATCTGCCAATGCGGTATCGGCGGAGTGGAAACCCGTTGCGGGCAACCCTCAGACTGCGGAAAGCCTGCTTGGCAGTAACTCGTCCGCCGCAAACAATTACGTATATCTTTACGACGCAAACGGCGATGTGGAAGAAGTTTTAATTGCAGGTACGAACGGGCTTGTCAAAGCTGTCGTAACCGAAGACGGTAAAATTCCCACGATAGAAGACAACAGCGGAAGGTTTCTGATAACAAAGGACGGTCAGGCTACCGTTCTCAACGTTGATACGGAAAACAAATATATCTACTATTCGCTTTCGGGCGGAAACGGCTATTCCGTAAACCGCATAAAATACGACGGCGGTTACTACGATTACAACGGTCTTGCGGTCACCGAGGGAGTAAACGAATACACTTCCGTAAAAATTCTCGACCTGGATTCGGCAAGCGATTGGTATAAACCCGAGTTTATCGAAGGTCAGATTTTGTTCCCTACCGAAACGGTAAATATGACAGAATACGACTATATAATGGTCTGCGATCTGCATCTCCGTAACGGCGAAGGGCTTATGACAAACGAGCAGATTGACAAACTCAACGATAAGTTTGAAGGTATAAGCGAAGAAATAAGCGAAATAGACTCCTCTGTATACAATCTTCTTCCCGACACGCTCAGATACGTTTATTACACGGGCGACAAAGATTATATCGACAAGCTTGCAAAAGCATTTGACGAATTAACCGACTACACGTCCGAAAAATACGGCGACAAATACCTGCTTTCGGAAGGTTCGCTTGAAAAGCTTGCAGACTTTGTCAACGCTACGGGCGACTGGGCGGAATACGCCGATAAGATTTCCGTAAACGGCAAAGACGTAAAAGCCAACAACCGCGATTACTATTATACGCTTCTCGGCAAAATGAACGACGCCGACGCGGAAGCTTATTTGAACGGCGTAAGGTCAAGCTATCTCAAAGAATATCCCGAACAGGAGAAAAGCTGGTTTGAAGGTCTTTCTACGGGCGCGAAAGTCGGCTTTATAGTGGGCGTATGTCTTGGCGGACTGCTTGTTATAGGCGGCGCGGTTGCCGTTACTCTCATCGTTTTGAGAAAGCGCAAGAAGCAGCTTCCCGTCTACAAAAAGCGTATCAAGGTAGACACGACGGACGATAAGAATATCGACGTATATTCCGACGAAGCGCGTTCGCCCGAAAATGACGGCGGCGAAGACGGCGGAAACGACTGAATTTAATTAAAAAATTAAGACCCCTTGCGTATAAGCGCAGGGGGTCTGCACATATTAAATCGCGTAAACGGGACAAATCCGGCGGATAATTACAAAAAAATTTGAAATTCGTTTGATTTTTATTGTAAAAACAGTTTACAAACCTTTTAAATATTAATATAATGTTACCACGAAAAAGCGGTAAATTCTTAGCATTTCGCGCTCTGAGCGCGTATGCTGTATTAAACGGTTAAACGGAGTAATTGGTTATGGTGAAATACGTTAAATGTCCGAGATGCGAACTTAATTACATTGACGAAGAGAAACAGGCGTACTGCGACGTCTGTATAGCCGAAATGAAGGGCAACAAATTACAGTTTGCCGACCTTGACGAAGAAGATTATGAAGAGCTTGACGCCGAACTCGAACAGACCGAAATCTGCCCCGTATGCGGAATAAACACTATGCGCTACGGCGAAAAGATGTGCGACGCCTGCAAGAAAGAGAGCGAGTACGAAGAAGAGGAGGAAGTCGATATAGATAAGGACGAGGAGTGGAAAAATTATATCGACGACGAAGACGGCGGCGATTTGACTATCGATGACGAGACTTTACAGGAAGAACTTGACGCCGAATTGGAAGAAGAGGAAGAAGAGCACTCCGAAGATGACGATTTCTTTGACGATGACCTCGACTCGCTTGGCGATCTTGACGACGATGACTTTGACGACGACGAAGATTTCGACGACGATGAGGACGACGATTTTTAATATATTATTATAAAGCGGACGCACGGCGGTCAAATGACTGCCGTGCGCATATTTTTTCCAAAAAAAGGCAAAAATAGTTGTATGATTAAAGTCAATACCACTATCAAAGCCATAAAAGAAATGGTAAACGGTTTTTACCTTAAACCCGTAACCGTCAAACTCAATCTCGGCAGAAACAAGTTTGTAACTTTTGCCGCAACTTTAAGCGGAATATACCCTTCGCTGTTCACTGTAAGTCCCGACGATAAAAACTTTCTCGGCAAAACGGCTTATTCCTATTCCGAAATTCTTTGCGGAAGGGTAAAAATTTCCGAACGCGCCGCGGAATAAATATTTATTCCCGTGGGAATATCCCGCCCTTCTGCGGCATAATATATCCGTGTATATAATCGGCTGTGCCGAGGGAGGGTATTTATGTCTTTATCAACGCAGTATTCATCAGGGACTTATCTTGGGCGCATCGCCGTTTTAAAATCTCAGTCCATCGTGGAAATACGCTTTTCGGGTCAGGAAATAGGCGAAGCTTCGGCGGTGTATCCGCAGGTGTCGCTTACTTCCTGCGAGGTGTCGTCCGGCAGGGTCAACTACGGCGGACGGCTGGTAATAACGCTTGTCTATACTGATGAAAATTCAAAACTGTGCCGTATACAAAAGGGCGCGGAATTTACACACTATTGCGACGACGAACGTCTTGCGCCCGCCCATACGGGTCAGTGTGTGTTGACCTGCGAAAGGGCGCAAATAAGGCGGGACGGTTCGTCTTACGTGGTCGCCGTAGTCGTCGGCGCGGAAATATCGGTATACGCTTCGTCCGAAAGGAATATGCTTACCGAAGCGCAGGGCGCGGTTGTCGACCGCAGTAACGCAAAACTTTATACCGCAGTTGCCTTTTCCGGCGAAAGCGAAGTCGAAGACGACTTTGACTGCAATGCCGAAGACGTGCTTATTCCCGCGGCGGAAGCCCTTGTTTTGGACTGCGTGTGCCGTGCCGGAGCAATAGAAATAAGCGGTGAAATTTACCTTTCCCTGCTTGCCGTGCGCGACGGTAAACCAGTCGGTCTTGACAGAATTATTCCGTTTAAAAGCGAAATCGCGTGCGAGCAGGCTTTGCTTTCCAGAAAAGCCGTCTGCCTTGCCGAAGTGCGTGAAGTAAGCCTAAACGCCCGCGTCAACGAAGAGCGCGGTAAATGCGACGTGGAACTTGTCGCCTCGCTCGGCTTTACGGGAAGGTTTTACGACGAAGAAGAAGTGTCTGTTATAACCGACGCGTTCTCGTGCGATTCTTCTTTAAACCTTACCTTTGCCGAAGAATGCGCTACGCCCTGCACCGAAATTAAGGTGTATACCGAACGCGTAAGCGGGCTGTGCGCGGCGAAAGCCAAACTCGACTATACCTGCGCGTTCCTTGCAACGGCGCTTCCCAAGGCGGAATTTGCCCGCTCGGAAGACGGAATAGAGGGCAGTATTTCGGCAACCCTTCTGTACGAACAGAACGGCGAAATTCACTCTACCGAAGTCAACTTACCGTTCTCGGTCATTCTTTCGGGGCTTAACGCTTGCTGTAAAGATATAACCGTAGCTGTGTGCGGGGTCAACATAAGACAGCGTGCGGAGGGCGAATGCGAAGCCGAAGCCGTGCTTAAAATAGCCGCCGCAGATTGCGAAAACGTAAGCGTGAAATATCTTTCGGACGTAACCGAGGGCGAGCCCGTAAAGGTTAATTGCAGCGCGCTCAGCGTCTACATACCCGAAGCCGGCGACAGCCTGTGGGACACCGCCAAAAAACTTTTGCAGACACCGGAAAGCATTCAGGCAACCAACCCCGAACTTGCCTTCCCGCTGTCGGGTAAGGAAAGAATACTCGTTTACAGACCCAAGACAGATTAAAAGCCGATTGCCCGTCTGCGCCGTCAAGCGCATACGGGCAAATTTTTACTTTAAAAGTATTGTAATAACTTCAAGTGTGTGGTATAATGCCATTATGGCAAGCGTTCGCGTCAAAGCTTATGCAAAACTTAATCTCACGTTGTCCGTGACGGGCGTTGCGGACGGCTATCATATGCTTGACAGCCTTGTCGCATCTGTTGACTTGTATGATTTAATCGTGCTTAACAGGCGTAAGGACAAGCTTGTGTCGGTGACTATGCACGGTCGAGGCAGCGAAAGTATACCCTACGAAAGCAATAACGCCGTCAGGGCGGCGGAAAGCTTTATTTCGGCTTTCGGTACGGACGGCGCGGATATTTCCGTATATAAAAATATTCCTATGGGGCTCGGTCTGGGCGGTTCCAGCGCAGATTCCGCAGGGGTACTTAACGGGCTTTCCAAGCTGTACAATACTGGCGGTTTAACAGAACTTGAACAGCTTGCCGCGCTTAACGGAAGCGATACGAAATATATGCTTTCGGGCGGTTATGCGCGTATGCGCGGTCGCGGCGATGAAGTCGAGTATCTTGAAAACAATATGAAGCTCGATATTTTACTGCTTGCACCCGCAAGCGGGGTAAGCACGGCGGAGTGCTTCAAGCTGTTTGATAGTGCGGGTACGTTGGGCGGGTCTTCGGACGGAGCGGTAAAAGCCCTTTCCGAAGGCGATAAATATGCGCTTGCGAAAAATATGGGAAATTCGCTTGTAATTCCCGCAAAACTGATTTCGGAAGACGTACGGACGGCGTTTAACGAACTTTCGGCGTTCGACCCGCTTGCAGTCAATATGACGGGTTCGGGCAGCGGTGTATACGCATTGTTTGAAAACGAACAGTACTGCGATTACGCAAAAAGTCGGTACCGCGGAAAATTCAGGGCGTATAAGTTAAAGACGGTTATACCGAAAATATAAAAGGAGATAAGAATGGCGGAAGAGAGGCTTATTGACGACGACAAGGACAGAAAATATAAAATACGCATTAACGAAGACGGTGAAGAGGAGTTGGTTATAGACGATACTCCCGACGAAGATGAAAGCGATATCCCCGTATTTCAGATACCCGTTTACGACGAGGACGACGAGGATGCGACTTCGCTTTCCCCGCAGGAATTTGCCGAGCGTGAAAAGCGCAAAAAAGAGGAGCAAGAAGTGCGGGAAAGCAAATTTTCTTCGCTTACGGACTGCGCTTACGCAAAACTTGCCGACGGCGATTACGAATCGGCCCTTTATGCCGTGACGCAGGCAGAGGAGTTAAAAAAGGACAGCGGACAGCTTTATTGCCTTAAACTTAACATACTTACACGCGGATTTACCGACTATATTTCGGACGAGAAGTGCGCAAGGACTGCCGAAAAGATAGCATTGTATTCTACCGCGGAACAGAAGGCGGAGATTAAAAGCAAGCTTTCGGGACTTGACGAAAGGATAGCCGAAGCCGAAAAACGTACCGACGAGCTTAAAAAAGTCAACGAAGAGAAGAAAGCCGAACGGCGGGAATTTTTTACCGCAAAGAAGAAGAAAGCGGTTGCCGCCTGCATTGCAAGCGTAACGCCGTTTGTGCTGTTTATAATTTTAACGGCTGTATTCGGCGGAATTATGTTTTCCGATGAAAGCGGTTTATTTATAATAATTACGGTTGTATTCGCCGCTCTTGCCTGCGTCGCGCTTGTGCCTGCGCTTTTATTTGCAAACTCTCTGCTTTCTGCGCGTAAAAACGTAGTTTTGAACGAAAGCGACGATTCAACCGAAATAGGCAGGGAATATCTCGCAAGCCAAAAAATTTTGGAAAATTTGAAGACTGTTAAATCGGCGGTTGAAAAATGATTTATCTCGACAACGCTTCCACAACTCCGCTTGACCCCGACGTATTGGACGCAATGACGGTATACTTAAAAGAAGAATTCGGCAATCCGTCTTCGCAGCATTCTGCGGGGCGTAAAACCGCAGTCGCCCTTTTGGACGCGCGCGACAAAATAGCCGCGCTTGCGGGCTGTTCCTCCGACGAAATATATTTTACTTCGGGCGGAACGGAGGCGGGCAACTGGGCGTTAAAGGGCGCGTGCCTTGCCCGACGCGGACAGGGTAAGCACTTGGTAGTGTCGGCAATCGAACACCCCGCGCTTATCGAAAGCGCAAAGGATATGATTAAATTCGGCTGGGAAGTATCTTTTGTCATGCCCGATAAAGACGGGGTTATCCGTCCCGAAGATATAAAAAAAGCTATGCGTAACGACACCGTATTCTGCGCCGTTATGCACGCAAATAACGAAACGGGCGTAATTCAGCCGGTTGAGGAAATAGGCGGAATCTGCCGTGAAAATTCGGTTTTTTACTATTGCGACTGCGTACAGACGGCGGGCGTTTTGCCCTTCCCCGCAAATTGTTGCAATGCGGCGGGAATATCTTCGCATAAGTTTTACGGGCCTAATGGCTTCGGCGCGTTGTACCTGAAAAAAGGTTCGCCCATATTAAGGCTTATTTCGGGCGGGAAGCAGGAAAGGGGGCTACGCGGGGGAACGTCAAACGTCGCTTCTGCGGTAGGCTGTGCGGTCGCCCTTGAAAACGCCGTAAAGAACCGTGAAAAAAATAACGCAAAAATCGCAGAGATAAGGGACGCATTCGTCGGGCGCGTTCTTTCTGAAATAGACGGTACGCACTTAAACGGCGGTTCATACAGACTTCCCGCCAACGCCAACATTTCTTTCGACGGCTGTACGGGCGAAAATTTAGCCCTGCTTCTGGATATGAAAGGCGTCGCCGTATCAACGGGTTCGGCGTGTTCCGCAGGGGCTGTCACTGCGTCGCACGTGCTTTCCGCTATGGGTTTTGAAGAAGACCGCGTAAGGTCGGCGGTGCGCTTTACTTTCGGCAAATACAACACCGCGGAAGAAGCCGATACCGCGGTCGGACTTTTAAAGTCCGCAGTTGCGCAGATAAGGTCTGTCAGGGCTTAAATGTTAGCGGTTTTCAAAAAATGTTAAGGTAATAAATTATAAAAGTTCTGAAAAAATTTATTATAAAATATTTTACTTTTCGGCTCGTTTTATATATAATTTCTAATGTAAACAGTAAGTCGTTTACAACTTACACAGCTCATCATTTTCCCCCTTATCATATAGAGGCGGCGCAAACTCCGGTTTGCGTCGTTTCTAATTTTTTAAGGTTTATAAAAATTTAATTCTATTCTGCGAATTAAATTTTTCGTACGATTGCCGATGTCGTAAATCGGTTTAACGGTCGAAGTGAATTCAACCTTGCCGATTTTCGGCATTTAAAATAAAATTTATTGACAAAAGCTCTCGGATGATATGTTCGAGAGCTTTTTACTACAAACTTTTACAAAGATAAATTGAAATTTATTGCATTAAATTCTCTATTTGAGTTTTTAATAGAAAAGCAGTTACGAAAAAAATCGTAACCGCTTTCTCATAAAGTTAATGTCCTTTATGCTTTTCTTTTTTCTTTTTCTGCCGCTCTTGAAATTTATATTCAAGCATTTGCTCTTTACGAACTTTTGAATTGACCTTCCTTTCAATTTTACGCTCTTCAATTTGCTTTTTTATTGCCTGTTGAGATTTTGTGCCTATTTCAATATTAGCAATAGTTTTTTTAATTTTGCGCTGTCTTGTTTTAGGGTTTCTTAAATCAATAGGCTTGCGTTCAATTTCGACAGTTGGACTAAACCGCAAACTGTAATATTTATTTAAGACCAATTCATATACTTCGTAATCTTTTGGTTCTCCACCAAAGATATATTTGCAAACAGATATTTTATTGTTTTCTATTCGTTCAAATAGTCCAATATAAAATTGACCGTCAAAATAAATAGTCAGTGCTGTATTTGTTGCCTCCATCAAGAAAAAACCTCCTTAAAATTTTTACTTGAAGAAGAGACAACCAAGGAGGCAGGTTACTGAATACCAAATAGGTATTGCCCACGACTACTCAACGGGGACTGTGTTTTTATCTTCGTACTATAAGTATATCATAGAAAAGTAATAATTTCAAGGGATTAATAATTATATTAAAACTTGCTTTCCACGCCGATAAAGATAGAGGCTAAATTACTGTTTATCGTACAATTATTATATCACGAAAAATGAAAGAACGCAACCGATTGAATTTTGCGGGAAATATAAAACATATCTATATCTCACTAGGCTACGAGTAGCCTAATTCGTCCACGAAAAAAAGTACAGAAAAGGCACAGCTTAACGCTATGCCTAAATCTTTTTATTTGCGTTTTATTAAATTCCCTGTGGGAATTACGGTAATTCAAAACTTCTTCACCGTTTTTAAAATTATACATAAAAACTGTCTCCTTTGGTAATCATTGCGCTCCGCTTGCGCAAAAGGTTTTAGGGGTAACTTTATTGTTTTGCGGTTCCTGTTCTATATTACCCTGCAAATCAGGCAGGCGATGACGGTTGAAATAAAGGTTGCCGCAAGCACGCAGAAAATGGGTGCGGCAAGTTTTTTTACTTTTAACCCCGCAAAGTATACGGCGGAAATATAAAACACGGTTTCGGACGAACCGAAGCACACGCACGCGCATCTCGAAATATAGCTGTCAGCCCCGTAAGAATTTATAATTTCGTTTAAATATGCAAGCGAACCGCTTCCAGAAAAGGGTTTTATAAGCACCAATTTGGTAAGTTCGGGCGGTATTCCCAAAAAGCCGAATGCGGGCGCAAGCGCGTTTGTCAACAGGTCTGAAAGCCCCGAAGCTTCGAATATGGCGCACATCATAAAAATTGCCGCAAGACAGGGCAAAAGCGATATCGTAAACTTTACCGCTTCGGTTATGCCTTGGGTAAAGCAGTCGTACACGTTAACTTTTTTTATTAACGCAAATACGAACACGAAAATAAAAATAAAGGGAACTATCAGCGCCATTTCTTACGCCCCGCAAACAGTTTTCTCCCCAAAATATACATACTTACCGCGCACGCGGTGGATATCAAAGTGCAGATAAGCGACGGAAAAAATATGTCGGAAGGGCTTACGCTGCCCGCGCTTGCCCTCAGCGCTATTACGGTGGTAGGCAGTATCTGTATCGAAGTTGCGTTTATGACGAACAGCAGTTTTTGCGCAAAGCCGTTGCTCTCTTTTTCCAACTCGCCTATGGCTTTTACCGCGTAGGGAGTTGCGGCTCCGCCTAACCCCAAAAGGTTGCAGGAAATATTCATTGCAATGCACTCGTTGGCGACGTCGTTGTCCGTTCCGAAAATCTTTTTGGAAAGAGGTTTAAGCCCTTTTGCCATACTTTTTGAAAGTCCGGACTTTTCTGCAAGGGCGGAAAGCCCCATCCATACCGCGTAAATGCAGAAAAGCGTAAGCGACATTTTAACGGCGTTTTCGGCTCCGCCCAAAAGCGAAGACAAAAGCCTGTCCGGCGCGCATATCGCAATAGCAATCATCGAAGAGATAAATACGGCTGTAAAAATTACGTTCATAAACTATGTTTATGAGCGTTTTTTTTAATATATGCGCCGCGTTATATTTTACAATTTTCAAAAAAAGTGTTAAACTTGAATTATGGAAAACAAAAAATTTTATCTTACAACGGCAATAACTTACACGTCGGGCAAACCCCACATCGGCAACACTTACGAAAGTATCTTTTCGGACGCAATAGCAAGGTTCAAGCGTATGCAGGGCTACGACGTGTTCTTTATGACGGGAACGGACGAACACGGTCTTAAAGTCGAACAGAAAGCGGCTGAAAAGGGGGTAACGCCCAAACAGTTCGTCGACGGCGTTGCGGGCGAAATAAAGCGTATATGGGATATGATGAACGTATCCTACGACAAATTTATCCGCACCACGGATTTGTACCACGTGTCCGCCGTTCAGAAGATTTTTAAAAAATTCTATGACCGGGGCGACATATACAAGGGCGCGTACGAGGGGCTGTACTGCACCCCGTGCGAAAGCTTTTGGGCGGAAAGCCAGCTTGTCGACGGCAAATGCCCCGACTGCGGACGGGAAGTAAAGCCCGCAAGGGAAGAGGCGTATTTCTTTAAAATGGGCAAATACGCAAACCGCCTTGTCGAACATATCCTTACGCACCCCAAGTTTATACAGCCCGCTTCGCGCAAGAACGAGATGATGAATAATTTCCTGCTTGCCGACGAATTTATAGGAAAGACCGACGAACAGCTTTTAAAGGCGTGCAGGGATTGTACGCTTAAAACCAAATTGCAGGATTTGTGCGTGTCGCGTTCGACGTTCAAATGGGGCGTCCCCGTAAATTTTGACGAAAAGCACGTCGTATACGTCTGGCTCGACGCCCTTTCAAACTATATAACGGGCATAGGCTTCGACCCCGACGCGCCGTCGGAAAATTACCGCAGGTACTGGCCCGCGGACGTCCATATTATAGGCAAGGACATAATTCGCTTCCATACCATTTACTGGCCTATATTCCTTATGGCAATGGGCGAAGAACTGCCCGAATGTATCTTCGGTCATCCCTGGCTGTTGCAGGGCGGTGACAAGATGTCGAAGTCCAAAGGCAACGTGCTTTACGCCGACGATTTGGCTTCGGTATTCGGCGTCGATTGCGTAAGATATTTCGTTCTTCACGAAATGCCGTACGCCGACGACGGGGTCATAACGTGGGAGCTTATGTGCGAACGCAACAATTCTGACCTGGCAAACGTTTTGGGCAATCTTGTCAAGCGTACGGTGTCTATGACAAACCAATATTTAGGCGGAACTGCGGTTAAGACGGGTGTTGAAGGACAGCCCGACGGCGACTTCGAAAGCGTTATCCGTTCGGCTTACGGCAAAATTTCGGCAAAGATGGAAGAGTATAAGGTGGCGGACGCGCTCGACTGTCTGTGGACTCTCTTCCGCCGTGCAAACAAGTACATCGACGAGACGACGCCCTGGATACTTGCAAAGGACGAAAGCAATAAAAAAAGACTTTCGGAAGTGCTTTTCAACCTTTTATGTTCTCTTGATATAGGCGCAAATCTGTTAAGACCGTTTATGCCGGATACGGCGGATAAAATACTAAACGAAATAGGGGCTGTCAAACGCGCAGTCGGTTGCGAAGACTGCGTGACGCAGTATACTGTTGCCGAACAACCGTCCACGCTGTTTGCAAGAATAAAATTCGAGGATATTAAACCTATGATTGAAAAGATTGAAAAGGCGCAGAAAGCCGAAGCCGCGACGGTTGAAGAGGAAAAGCGCGAACTTATTACTATTGACGACTTTGCAAAGGTCGAAATGCGCGTAGGCACGGTAATAGCCTGCGAAGCCGTTAAAAAGAGCAAGCTTCTGCACGAAACGGTAAAGGTCGGTTCAAGGACGCTTTCCATACTTTCGGGCATAGCAAAGCACTACACGGCCGAAGAGATGGTGGGTAAGAAGGTTATCGTCGTAACCAATCTTCCCCCGCGTGAAATGAAGGGCATATTAAGCGAAGGTATGATTGTCTGCGCAGAAGCGCCCGACGGCACTCTGTCTGTCGTAAGCCCCGAAAAGGACATCCCCGACGGGAGCTTGCTTTCGTGAAGTTTATAGACGTCCACTGCCATATAAACGAAAAGGATTACGGAAGCGTGGACGGGCTTATCGGCAGGATAAACGCCGTCGGTGTCGAAAAGATAATTTCTGCCGGCTTCGACGTGCAATCGTCGGAATACGGCAAAAGCATTTCCGGAAAGTACGACTGCGTTTACTTCACCGCAGGCGTTCACCCGACCGAGCTTAAAACTTACCGCGTCGGCGACCTTGAAATAATAAAATCGCTTGCGGACTGTCAAAAATGCGTTGCAATCGGTGAAATAGGGCTTGATTATCACTATCCCGACACGGATAAAATATTGCAGCGCAAGGTGTTTTTAAGCCAGCTTGAACTTGCAATAAAGCTTGAAATGCCCGTACAGATACATTCGCGCGATTGTGCCGAAGATATGTTTGAAATACTGAAAGATTACGCGCCTTCCCTTACTGCGGGGGCTATGCTTCACTGCTATTCCCACTCCGTAGAACTTGCTTCGGAATTGGAAAAATCGGGGCTGTATTTTTCGTTCGGCGGGACGAGTACCTGGTCGGGCAGTAAAAAGGCGAAAAGGGTAATTAAGGCTTTGTCCGCGGACAGGCTTATGACCGAAACGGACAGTCCGTATTTGCCGCCCGCGTCTAAGTACGGCGCTTTTCCGAATACGCCCGAAAGCATTCCCGAAATAGCAGAAAATATGGCTGAAATCAAAGGTATGTCTTTGGAAAGCCTTGCGGACTGCGTATGGAACACGGCGCATTCTTTCTTTAAAAAATTAAGTAATTAAAACTCAAAGCCCGCGCTTTTCCGCGCGGGCTTCTTCGTCCGAAAGTGAGGCAAACGTATAAAAAACGTTTACAAACACAGTATATGCTGTTATAATTTCATTATACTGTAAAGGTCAAGTCAAATTATGGAAAAAGATATAAAGACAATTCTCTCCGAATGCGGGTTCGGCTTTAAAAAGCAACTCGGTCAGAATTTCATAACGGATAAAAATCTGCTCGCTTCGATTGTTGCGGCGTCGGGCGTAAGCGCGGAGGACACCGTTGTGGAGATAGGGTGCGGGGCGGGTACGCTTACGCGCGCCCTTGCGGAAAAGGTTAAAAAAGTAATAGCTTTCGAGGTGGATAAAACTTTACAGCCCGTTCTCGCGCAGACGCTTGCGGGGCTGGACAACGTCGAAGTTATATTCCGCGACTTTCTGAAAACCGATTTGAAGGAGTTCGAACTTGCTTTAAGCGGTTATACTGTGGTGGCAAACCTTCCATATTACGTGACTACCCCGCTTATTATGAAGATTATAGAACAGTCCGAAAAGTGCAAAGGGCTGTCGGTAATGGTTCAGGAAGAGGTGGCGGAAAGGCTGTGCGCCAAGGCGGGAACGCCCGAGTACGGCGCAATTACCGCTATGGTTGCGCTGAGAGCGGAATGCTCGGTTGTAAAGCGTGTTCCGCGCACTCTGTTCTTCCCGAAGCCCAACGTCGACAGCGCAGTGGTAAAATTTACGTTCGGCAAAGGAATTGCCGTTACCGACAGGGAAAAGTATAAAAAAACGGTACACGCGGCTTTTCTTTCGCGTAGAAAGACGCTTGAAAACAACCTTATAAATTCTTTTAATATCACGCGCGCGCGTGCGCAGGAAATACTTACCGAATGCGGGATAGATTTGAAAGCCAGGGGGGAAACGCTTACCCCGGAACAGTTTGCCCTGCTTTCGGAAAAGATCGGTTAATCATTATACGCAAATAAAATTTTTTTTGTTCTATCTTCCGTCTGCCCCGCATAAAGTAGGGTATACATCAAAAAAACCCGGAGGACAATATGAACGAAGAATTAGATTATGCCGAAATGCTTGAAATACCCGTCAACACAGTCAACGTGGTAAAGAAGAAGAGTATTTTCAAGCGTAAAAAACAGCCCCGTCAGGACGACCTTAAAGAGCAGGTTGTGGAAAGCGTTAACGAACGCGTAGGCGCGTACGTTATATCCGAAGACGTATCCGACCCGCCCAAGCCCGAAAAGCCTAAACTTAAAAGCGTTTTGAAAAACGACAAGGCGGGCATAGTGCTTATGTCCGAAGCCATTTTGGTGGGCGTAATAGCGCTTGCAATCTTCGTAACGAATATCTTCCTGCCCAATACGGTTATAAATACCTTTTTAAGCTCTTTCTCGCAGACGGCGGTGGAAGAACCCGTTTATTCCGAATTTAAGCTTGCACCCGTCGTAAGCGAGCTTTCGGATGCGGAGATGGTTGTGTCGGATGCCGGCGTACTGTCGTTCACCGCGGAAGGCAGCGTTTACCCCATCTGCAACGGCAACGTATCCAAAGTTTACGACAACGAAGGGCTATACACCGTTGAAATTGCGCATACTTCAACTTTTACAAGCGTGGTAACGGGCCTTTCAAACGTGTATTCGGCAGTGGGAACGGCAGTCCGTTCAAACATACCCGTAGGTTACAGTGACGGGCAGGCGGAAGTGCGCGTGTCGCTTTACGACAACGGAACGCTATTAAACTGCTTTACTTTGTCCGACGAAGTTCCCGTCTGGAAATCGTGAAAATAACTCTGCACCCGCTGTTTATAGCGTTGGGTTTAGCCTCTGCAATTTTCGGCGGGTTGCCCGTATTTATAATATACGCGTTGACCGCGCTCCTGCACGAGTGCGGTCATATTTTTTGTGCTTCGCGTATGGGGTTTTCCTGCGGTAAAATAAGCTTAATGCCCTACGGCGCTTCGGCTTCCTGCGATACGGAAGGCATATCGCCCGCCGACGAAATAAAGCTTGCGCTTGCGGGGCCTTGCGTAAACGCACTTATATGCGTTGCGACGGCGGGACTGTGGTGGTTCTATCCGCAGACTTATGCGTATACGGACACGGTGTTTTCGGCAAGCGCGGTTATGCTTACAATTAACCTTTTGCCCGCATATCCGCTTGACGGCGGAAGGGCGGTCCGCAGTCTGTTAAGTCTGTTTATGCCCGTCAAAACGGCTAAAATAATACTCCGCGCCCTTAGCCCGGTGCTTGCGCTTGCGTTTGTGCTCATATTCGTATTCGCATACCGCAATCTTTCGCTTCTGACATTTGCCGTCTTTTTGTTGTTTTCCGCGTTTGAAAGGGAAGTACCGCTTTCGCGCATAAATTTTTCGGCTAAAAAGCCCAAACGCGGAAAAGAAATAAAGCACGTAATGCTTAGCGGGGATTCTACTTTTAAAGACGCGTTAAGGTATTTGGACAGCAGTAAGTATTTAATTTTTCAGTTCTATTCGGACGGTATGCTTGACGAAATTACCGAAGACGAACTTTACGGACTTATGCAGACCAAAAGCATTTACGATAAAATAATTTAGCGTGCGCCCGACAACGGGCGCACGCTATTTCTGTAAAAACTCTCTGCTGAATATTTCGGGGTCTATATTGCCGTCAAGCACGCATCTGACTGCCGTCAGTCCGAAATCCACGGCTTCTTCTACTTTGTCCGAAAGGGTGTTGAAGTCGAAGTTGCACTTGTATTCCTGGCGCTTTACGCGGAAGTAATACTTCGTCCAGGTAAAATGCCTTTTAAGACAGCGTTCTACGCCCGTGACCGTTACGGACGGTTCTACAAGTTTAATAGTGTCGTAAACCGCGCTTGTGCAGGAAAGCAGGTTTTCCCGCGGGATAATCTGTCTTCTCAACGAATACTTTCTGCTTATAAAAAGCCCCAAATCGTTTTCGAATTTCGAATGGGCGAAGGGGGAACGCTGGGTGTCCTCGTACTTGTATACGGCGGGGTGAAGCACGCTGTCAAGCGCGTAGTGCGCGGCATATCCCGCGGTGTAGGCAAGGTTGCCTTCGGAAAGCCGTTCAAACAGGTAAACCGCTTTTTTCCTGTGCAGAACCCGCCCGAGATTGGATTGGGCGGGTTTTATGCTGTAAGCGAAAAATAAATCCCCGCCCTGCGCCCCGAGCATATAAAGGGGCTTGGGCGACAGCATATTTTTATATTTGCTTTCAAGTCTTTCGTATATAACTTCGGCTGTAACGCCGTGTGAAAAATAATCCGGCATATTATAAGTTTAACCGTTTTCCGTAAAAAAGATACTGTTGCATATATCCCGAATATTCCCCGAATTTATCGGTGAAAAATTTCGTAATCTTGTCGCGGTCTTTAAGTTGACCGCCGAAGTCTTCCCTGTACACTTTTTCAAGCCAGGTGTCTACGGGGAAGCTGTCGGTCTTTCCGAATCCGAACAGCGCAATGCAGTCGGCGACCTTTCCGCCGACGCCCTTATATTTTAACAGTTCGCGTTTAAGTTGGGCGCCGTCCAGCTTTTCCAGCCTTTCCACGCCGTCCAGGCAAAGCCGTTTCGAAGTTTCGCAAAGGTAAGCGTCACGGTAGCCAGCTCCCGCCGAACGGAAGACGCTTATGTCGGCTTCGGCAAGCGCGCGCGTCGAAGGGAACGAGTAGTATTCACCGAACGGGCCTTGCTTCTTTTCGCCGAGAGATGCGCATAATTTGGCGATAATGCCCTTTATGCGCGGTATGTTGTTGTTCTGCGAAATGATAAACGAAAATATCATTTCTTCGCGGTTCTGGTTAAGTATTCTCAGCCCCTTGCAAAGTTCCGCGCTCCGCGTAAGCAGGGGTACGTCAAAGCTTTTCGCCCTTTCCACAATTTCGGGATAATTCCTGTCCAAATCGAAGTAGCGGTAAAAGTAATCCGTATCTTCGCTTTCTATTACAATTTTAACGCCGTCGCCGTACACGTACGCGCACTTATCGGCGGAAATTACGAGATAGCCGTCTTTATATTTTGAAAATCTGAAAACCTGCCCGCATTCCAGCGTATGCTCCGGGTTGAAATATTGAGCGTCGAAATCGAATTTCATTTGTATATCTCCCGTCCTTATGCGCCGAAGTCTACGTTTAAAGTACCCATATCGACTTTAAGGTTAAGTCTTTTTTGCGTTGTGCCGTTCTGCGAGGATACGTTGCAGCTTCCCATAGCCACGTCGGCGGTTATGTTGTATTCTTCCTTTGCACCCGTAAACGACAGTAAGTTTTCGCCCATATTTACTTTAACGTCGGCAGAGTCGCAGGTAAGTTTTTTAATATTTATGCTTCCCATATTCAAATCGCAGAAAAAGGAAGGGCATACCGCGGACTTGATTTCTATACTGCCCGCGTCTACGTCAAGCGACAGGCGGGCGCACTCTATGCTGTCCGCCGTTACGGAACCTGCGTCTACGTTTATCTGCAAGTTGCCGTAAGTACCGCTTGCGACGGAAGAAGACCCTGCGGAGACTTCTATATCGAGGTTGTAAATACTGCCCGAGGGCAAACTTATTACAGTATCGGGTATATCCAGCCCGATGGGATGGAAGAGTTTTAAATTGGATTTGAATTTAAGCGTTCCGCCCTCAACTTCTATTTCGTGATTGTAAACGCTTGAAGAGGGATAGCTTATTATAACTTTGTCGCCGTCGTAAAACTGCGTCTTGACGGTTCCCGCGTCCAAATCTATATCTATCGTGTCACCCGAATACTCGCTGTATTCAAGCATTTCGAATTCGGGACGCTTGAAGCTCCAACCGTTGAATGCAAGCGTGCCTATAAGTACCGCCGCGCCTATGGCTATAATGATAATTCCGGCAATCATTGCCTTTAAAGCTCCTTTCATTTATTCTCCTTTACGCTGAAAAAGCGATTTAAGCTCCTTAAATAATTTGCCGAAGAGATTCCACATAAGACTTACAAGTTTGAAGAACAGCGGGCAAAGGGTTACGCCTACGCCGAGTATTATTATGCCTATGCCGAGAGCGGAAAAGCCGTAAGCCACGCTTCCGCCGACAATCGCGCCTATCGAAGCTCCCGCAACGGTGGCGCCTGCGGCTATTACGGCTACGGGCGCAACGCAGAAGGCTATCGTAATGCCCACCATACCCATAATTATCCCGAATATCGGCATGCAGAAGATAATGCACAAAAGCACGAATATCCAGGTATTGTCGTGTGCGGCAACCGCAACGCCTGCTGCGGGCTGAGCGTTTACGGGAGGAGGGGGAGGCGGTGTAAACTGCCTTGTGGACTGTTCGCTTTTTAACTGCTCTACCTTAGGCGGTTGGGTTTTGGGTTGGTCTGAACGCGCGCCGTCGTCCGCCTTTTCGTAAAGTATTCTCTGTGCCGCGTCGTACGGCGCGCCGAAGCCGTTTATAATTTCACGTTCGGAAAACCCCGCTTCGCGCCTGTCCGCGTAAGCTTCCGCATAGTAGTCTAAAACGCGCTGTCTTTCGGCGTCGCTTACGCATAAAAGATTTTTTTTGAGTTCGTCACGCCATTCCGTGTACGTCATATATTCCCTCCGAAAAGCTTTTTGTAAATTGTGTTAATTTCAATAAAATCAGATCTGCCGGAATTGAATTTGGCCAGCCCCGCAACTGTTATTTTGTAATACCGTCTTAGCCTTCCGCTATGCTCCGCCGTGCGCGTGGTAAGATAGCCTCCTGCTTCCAACCTCTTTAAAATGGGGTATAGGGTGCTTTCCGATATATCTATTATGCCCTGCAAGTCGCTTATTATTTTGTATCCGTAGCTTTCGCTTTTGCTTATTGCGTACAGCACGCATACGTCAAGTATGCCTTTTTTAAGTTGACTGTCCATTCTTATACTCCGTTACGTATAATACTATACAATACATAGTATGCGTTGTCAACAGTTTTTCGCATATTTTTTTATAAATAATTTAAATTAATTTACCGATAATAATTTTATGAATATATTGCAAAAGAATATAAAAAGCGTAAAGGACGTTCTGACCTCGCAGGATATATTGGTTTTCGAGTTCGATTCGTTAAACGGTAAGAGGTTTGCTGCAATTTACGCCGACGGGATTGCCGATAAGCAACTCCTCGGCGAGCTGGTGGTAAAACCTTTGAGGTCTGCCGCGCAAGACATAAAACTTGACGCGGTCAAAAGGCTTCTGGCTTCGCCGGAGGTCAAGGACGGCAAGGAGATAAGCGACGCGATAAAGGAAGTGTCGGACGGCAACGCCGTGCTTTTCGTGGACGGGGAAAAGGACTTTATAATAATAGGTCTTAAAAATCCCCCGGGAAGAACGGTTGCCGAACCCCCCACGCAGATTGCGGTAAAGGGACCCCGCGAAGGGTTTACCGAAGATATAAAGACAAATTTGGGGCTTGTCAGAAAGAGGCTTAAAAGCGACAAGCTGAAAATCAAAATGCTTAAAACAGGCAAAAAGTCTGAAACCGCCGTCGCAATGATATATATTGACGGCGTGTGTGCGGACGGTCTGCCGGAACGCATAGAAAAGCAGATTGCTTCAAACGAAATAGACATAGTGCCCGACTCGTCGTACGTAGCGAAGTTTATATCCAAGAAACCGCGTTCGCTGTTCAAACGCAACGGTACGGCGGAAAAGCCGGATATATTCTGCGCAAAGGTTTGCGAAGGAAGGGTGGGGCTTATAGTCGACGGTTCGCCCATTGCGCTTACGGTACCGTATATGGTCACCGAAGATTTACAGTCAAGCGAAGATTATTATGCGCTTACTTACCGCTCTACAATCGTAAGAATACTCCGCGTACTGTCACTGCTTGTAGGAATACTTTTGCCCGCGCTGTACGTGTCGGCGCAACTTTTCAAAATTCAACTTATTCCCTTTCAGTTGCTTTTGAAAATTTCCAGCTCGGTGTCCGGGCTTCCGCTTTCGCCCAGCATAGAGATGTTTTTAACGCTGTTCATTCTCGAAGTGCTTATAGAAGCTTCCATACGTATGCCGAATTATGTAGTACTTGCAATGTCTGTCGTCGGTGCGCTCGTTCTCGGCGACACCGCGGTCAAAGCGGGCATAATTTCCACTCCCGCCATAATAATAATCGCCTTTTCGGCAATTTGTCTTTACACTACACCCGACCTCGTGGAGACGACTACCACGCTCAGGTGGATATTTTTGATACTTGCGGGAAGCATAGGTCCGTTTGCGGTTGTGGCTTTTTCGGCGTTTATACTCTGTTATCTCGTAACCGAACAGTCTTACGGCGTTCCGCTTATGGCGCCCTTTGCACCCCTTATAAAAAACGATTTGTACGACAGTATGGTTAAAGCCAATTTGTATAAATTGAAAAACCGCCCGCAAGCGTTTAAAGCAAAGGACAGGGTAAGACTGAAAACGGGGGTTAATAATGGAAAATAAAATAAGCGTAAGGCAGATATGTTTTATTATGCTTATGTATACCGCGGTATCGAAATTAATTCTCTATCCCACGGTGTTAAGCTATGAAAGCGGAAGAGATTTGCTTTTTTCCGCACTTTTGGATTTTGCCGTTCAGGGCGTAATAATCTGGGCTGTAAGTTTTTTGTGCTCGCGTACGGACAAGACTTTTTTCGGTTTGATTGAAAGTACTTTCGGCAATATTTTTGCCCGCGTTATATACGGACTGTTCGCGCTGTTTTTCATAATCTGCGCCGTAATACCGTTTATGGAACAGAAGCTGTACGTTCATTCCATTTTCTACGATACGCTTCCGTCGCTGCCGCTTTTTTTGTCGGTAATGTTTTTTACCGTCTATGCGGCGTGCAAGGGCTTCCGCAATATCGGCAGATGTGCGGATATTTGCCTGCCGATATTCGCAATTTCAATTATATTCATTTTTTCTATGTCGGTAGGCGAAGCCGATTGGAGCAACTTCCTGCCCGTGATGAAGACCCCGCCCGCCAAAGTGTTTTCAGCTTCGCTTGCTACGGTTTTCCGCTTTTTCGAACCGTGCTGGCTGCTGATGTTTATGGGGCACTTTAAATACGGTAAGGGTGACGCGGCGAAAATAACTCTGTCTTACGTCGTCGGGGCGTTAATAGTTATGTTGTTCCTTGCGCTGTTTTACGGCGTTTACGGCGATATAGCCTGTTCAAGACAGTTTGCCATTGCAAAAATATCTCTGTTTTTCCCTGCAATAGATCTGGTGGGACGCATAGACTTAATCGCTTTGTACGCGCTTGAAATAGTTATGCTGTTCGCTATGGTGATAAATGTACAGATGTGCGTACATTGCTTTGTCAAATGTACGGGCTATGAAAACAGGGCGGTTTGGTCGGTTGCGGTAAACGGTGTACTCGTAATTCTGCTTCTTACCCTAAACACGAAATTCAACGCCGTATATAACGTTTGGGCAAAATGGATGTGGATAGTCTTTATTATCTTCGCAAATATAATACCTTTGCTTGCCTGGGCGCTTAAAAAGGGCGGAAGAAAGGAGGAAGCGAAATGAACGGTAAAATAAAGAAATATTCCCCCGTCATTTATTGGGTTCTCATAATTGCGCTGCTGTGCCTGTTTTTTACAAACGATTTCGGAATACTCGACCTGCACAAAACTTCCCTTATCGTCGCGGTGGGCATAGACAGCGCCGGCGACGAAGTAGAGGTGACGGCGCAGGTTGCTGTACCCCAGCCGTCGCAGAGCGGCGACAGCATAAAGTATATCGAAGTGCAGGGTAGCGGTCAGACAGTCGCCGACGCATTGAACGAAATCAACGCAAAGACGGGTACTTATCCCCGCTTGCTGTTCTGCAAACTTATACTTCTCGGCGAAAACTGTCAAAGCGAAGAGCTTTTCCGTATGCTCGGCTGTTTTTACAGACGAAATTATTCCGAACTTACAGCTCTTGTCGCAATGTGTAAGGGTAAGGCGCAGGATATGCTTTCCCTGCCCGCGACGATAGCTCCCGAAAACGCCACGGCAATTCAGAAAGTTCTGTCGGAAGAACTTAAACGTTCGGCAAACGTGTCTACTTCAACCCTCCGTTCGATAGCCGTAAGCAACTATTCGGAAAGCCGTGCGTGCTATATGCCCTATGTCGAAGCCTACGTACAGGGTACTTCCGAACCGGGCGGTAACGGCGACAACGTCGGCGGCGACCCCGGGCAACAGGGCGGTCAGCAAGGCGGCGGACAGTCGGGCGGTTCATCACAGCAAGGCGGACAGGGCGGACAGGGCGGACAAGGCGGAGAAGGAGGCGGAAGCTCAGGTCAGTCGGGCGGCTCTTCACAGCAGGGCGAAATGGAGTTTACCGCGCGTAAGACGGCGGTGTTTGCCGACGGCAGGTTTGCTGGTATTCTGGACGAACGGCAATCGTTTGCGCTCAATATTATAGAAAACGAAATACGCCTTGCCGTCGCCCAGTGTGAAGCCGACGGAGTGCATTATACCGTAGGACTGAGAAAAGCCGACGGCGGTATTAAACTTAAAGTCAAAGACGGAGCGCCGGAGCTTACGGTAAATTTCAAAGCCGCGGCGCAGGTGCAGGGTGCTAAGAAAGTTCTCGACCCCCACAACGTAAAGACCGACGACGTCGTCCGTCCCGAAGTTTTGCGGGCCGCGGAAGAAGAGATGAAAACGCGTTTCGAAAGACTTATGTCCGCTTGCGTCGAAAATAACTGCGACGTGCTCGGCATAAGAAAACTTCTGCATAAGCAGCACTATAAGTATTACGAAGCTTTCAAAGAAGACATTCTTTCGCGTATGACCGTCAGGTACGATATAAAAATAGAAAGTATGAACTGAGTTAAAGCCCTTCCGCGTTATACGGAAGGGCTTTTTACGGCTTTATGCGGTTGTGATATGGGCAAGCGTCTCTATTATCAGTTTTGATAACAGCGTGACGTCGCGTTCGTCTATCTCCCCGCAGGTTGCGCTTGCAAGTATTTCCCGCGTGCGTTCGGCTCCGTTACCCGTCACGTCGCGGCTTATTGCTTCGGCAACGGCTTTCGCCGTCTGTTCAAGCGCGTCGTCGGGGACGTAACCTTCGATAAGCGTAGAAATAATTCTCTCCGTCGCGGAAAGTCCTTTCTTTTCGCGCACGAACTGTTCGTATAAAACGTAACACAGCGTCGACAGCGAACCCACGGCAATTCCGTGTTCGACGACGGAGGTGTACTCCCGCAAGACGTACGCAAAGCTTAAATTGCGTACGCACGCATAGACGGCGTAAGCCAGCGTGCCGATAAGAAAGGGCAGAAGGGTAACAAGCTTTTTGTTTGTCCTCTTTTTAAACAGTAAAATTTTTACCAGCTGCGTAACGCCCGTGGTCAGCCCCGCAAGCAGTGCGACGTCCAAGCCGTAAAAGGTGAAAGCGTCGATAATTTCAATAAAAGTCAAAATTCTCCTTCGCGCTTCCCGGCAAAAGCGCATTTTTTCACCCGACGGTTATTTATAACACCCGTCCCGCGCTTTAAACGTATTCCGTTAAAATAAATATAAAATTTATCCGTGCCGTTTTCACACTTGCATTCGTATACGGAATATGATAATATTTAAGTATGAGAATGCACAAAAAAGGACATCTTGAACAGAGACTCGAAGCCTGCGGGGATATTCTGACCTGCGCCGACCTCGAAGATAAAAATATGCTTCGCGCGGCGGGGATAAAGGAGTATCTCGACTTTGAAAAAATTTTTAAAAATTCCAAACCCGTTGCGCTTGAAATAGGTTGCGGAAAGGGCAAGTTTATCTGCGAAACGGCGGTTATGCACCCGAAATTCAACTACGTCGCGTGCGAAAAAATTTCAAACGTAATTATAGACGCGTGCGAACGCGTAAAGCGTGAAAAAATTTCAAACGTATATTTTTTAAACTGCGCCGCGGAAGTGCTTGCAAAATATTTACCGCCCGCGTCGGTTGAAAAAATTTATCTCAATTTTTCAAACCCGCTTCCCAAAGAGGGTTACAAAAAACAGCGCCTTACCCATCCGCGATTCCTTGAAATTTACCGCGGTATACTCAAAGACGGCGGTACCGTAATACAGAAAACCGACGATAAAAACTTTTACGAATTTTCGCTTGAAAGCTATAAGTCGTCGGGTTATAAAATTCTGTCGGCGTGCACGGATTTGAAAAACAACCCCGTGGAAGGCGACGTCGAAACCGAACACGAAAGGCTTTTCAAGTCGCAGGGTAAAAATATTTTCAGAATAGTGGCGGAGGTATAAATTGCTCTGGCTGTATATAACGCTGGGAACAGCGGGCGGGCTTGCGCTTATAATTCTTTTCGTATGGTTTAACAACAGCTGCCTGCAAAAGACGTATTACGATATTGCCTTTCAGTGCACGGAAGAGTTTAAAATAGTTCACCTTTCGGACTTGCACGGCAAAAATTTCGGCAAACGCAATTTAAAGCTTATCGAAAAGGTGTCGGCGGAAAAGCCCGACGTTATAGTAATTACGGGCGATATAATTCATACCTATACGCAAAGAAATTGCCAAACCGCCGTTGAAGCAGTCTCTCAGCTTAAAGAAATAGCTCCCGTTTTATATGTTGCGGGCAATCACGAAATGCGCAACAAAGGTTACCGACAGCTAAAAAAACAGCTTGCCGAAGGGGGCGCCGCCGTGCTTGACAACGCAAGCGCAACGGTAAACGGAATAACTTTCGTCGGGCTTAACTGCGCAAGCATAAAAAACGACACGGTTTTTAAAATAACCCCCGCTTCTTCGCCGAAGATACTGCTTGCCCATCTTCCGCAGTATTTTGAAAAATATTCTTCCGCTGGGTACGACCTGGTTCTTTGCGGTCACGCTCACGGCGGGCAGTGGCGCATACCTTTTACGGGTATAGGGCTTTACGCCCCCGGACAGGGAAAATTCCCCAAGTACACTTCGGGCGTTCATAAAAGCGGAAAAACGCGTATGGTAATTTCGCGCGGGTTGGGCAATTCGCGATGTCCTCTGCGCCTGTTCAACCGTCCCGAAATAGTTGTTATAAACTGCAAACCCGAATAAACGAACGCCCCGTCCGCCTGAAAGCGGACGGGGGTTGCTTTATTTATTATTTTACAAGCAGTGCAAGCACGGCTTTGATTACGTGAAGTTTGTTTTCGCCCTGTTCGAGTACGAGGCTGTTTTTTCCGTCTATCACGTCTTCTGTAACTTCGGTTCCGCGGGTGGCGGGCAGTGGATGCATAAATGAAGCGTTATGTGCCGCCGTGTTCATAAGCGCATTGTTTACCTGATAGGGTTTTAAAACGCCGCGTTCTTCATCCGAAAGTTTTGTATGGTAAACGTAACTGTCGGTGTACACTATATCCGCGTCGCGCACGGCTTCTGCGGGGTTGTCCGTCAGATATATTTTTCCGTACTGTTCGGCGTGCAAAAGATGTTCATTCTTTATTCCGAATCCGGGCGGGGTGGCGACTGCGACTTCTATTCCGCATTTAATCGCGCCCATAATAAGCGAAGAAGCTACGTTGCCGCCTTTGCCGACGTAAGCGATTTTAATGCCCTCAAGCTTCTTTTTCTTTTCCCATACGGTGTAAAGGTCGGCAAGCGTCTGTAAGGGGTTGAAGTCTTCGTTTTCCGAATTGATGATGGGGATAGACGACACGGCGCAAAATTCGTCAAGGTCTTTCTGCGCTATATCGCGTGTGATAAGCGCGCCCACACCGTAGCGTGAAATTACGTTTACTATGTCCTTTATGTTCTCGCCTGCGCACATATCGTCTTCGCTGTAAGGCAGGTTGACGCACGCGCCGCCTAACTGCCGTATGCCTATTTCAAGGGCGGAACGCGTCCTGAGCGAAGTGTCGCCGAACAGCAGCGCGACGGTTACGCCCTGCAATATGCGGGTGCTTTCGTGCGCGATGAACTTTGCCTTTACCGCTTTTGTAGCGTACAAAATTTCAAACAGTTCTTCGGTGGTGTAGTCTGCAAGTTTGGTAAGATGTTTTTGATTTAACCCGTAAGAGGGCGTGTAACGATTTATATCCATAACCGAAAAGAGTATAACATATATTTTATTTATTTTCAAGCGTTTGACGCGAATAAACGCAACCGCAGTAATTCTGTCTGTACAAGCCGTAGTTTTTTGAAAGTTCTATGCTTCTGAGATAGCCGTTTCTCTTTTTAAAATCTGAATACAGCCATTTTGTTTTTCCCCGTTGCAGGCTTTCGCCAATGGCATTGATAGCTTGCGCGTCTTTCAAAGGGCTTACCGTAAGGGTGGTGGCGAAGTAATCGTACCCGCCTTTATCGGCAAGGCAGGCAGTCTTTTCAAGCCGTAATTCAAAACATTCCAGACAGCGTTTTCCGCCCTCTTTTTGGCTTTCAAGCCCGCGCACGCGCGCGTAAAATTCTTCTTCGCCGCGGTCGCAGTCGGCAAAGTTTATGCCGCCTTTCAGGTTTATAAACTTTATAAGTTCGGCTTTGCGTTTTTCGTATTCCCCGCCGCCTATGTTGGGGTTATAGAATAAAACGGTAATATCGAAATGCCCTTCAAGCCGTTCCAGACACGCCGTTGAGCAGGGCGCGCAACAGCAGTGCAGAAGAAGTTTGGGTCGGTAATCAAGCCCGTTTATTTGTTCGGTCATAAGCCTGTCGTAATTTTTCGCGTTCATATCTTAAATTTTATCACTTAACCGCAAAAAATACAACAAAAAATTATTTTGAAATTTTATCAAATCAGTTGGAAAAAACTTATATTTATGTTAATATAATAAAAACACAAAAAACTGCGGAGTAAATATGTCAAGTTTAAAAGTCAAAAGCGCAAACAAGGTTTACCCTTCGGGCAGCCTTGCGCTGTACGATATAAATTTCGAAACGGGGGACAGGGAATTTTTCGTTATCCTCGGCGCGGACGGCAGCGGAAAGTCTACGCTTTTAAGGTGCATTGCAGGGCTTGAAGATTTGTCTTCGGGTGAAATTTCCATCGACGGCAATGCGGTTACGGACGAAGAGGTCAAGCAAAGAGACGTTGCAATGGTGTTTAAAAGCGGAGCGATAAAGCCCACTTTAAACGTTTATGACAACCTCGCTTACGGACTTAAATTAAGAAAGGCTTCCGGTGCGTTGATAGAACACCGCGTCAAGGCGGTGGCGGAAGTGTTGGGGCTTACCGAAGTTCTGTACCGTATGCCCAAAACTTTAAATGCAATGCAGAAGCAACGCGTTGCGATAGGCAGGGCGGTAATAAGAGAACCCAGACTCTATCTTTTGGACGAGCCTCTCGCAGGGTTGGACGGAAATCTGAAAGCCGACCTTTTAAACGTAATAATGAATATGCAGGCAAGGATGCAGGGTACTTTCGTTTACGCAACCAAAAATTCCGCCGAAGCTATGACGGCGGCAACGCGAATTGCCGTAATAAAGGAGGGGATTGTACAGCAGACTGACACTCCCGCAAACCTTTACGATTATCCCGTCAACGCATACGCCGCTTTCGCCGTGGGACAGCCCACAGTCAATTTTTTATACGGGGCGGTTATAACTTCCGACGGGGAAGAATTTTATGCCGAAGCCGAAGGCGTTAAAATAAAACTTACAGAAAAAATAATTTCAAGATTTGAAATGTTAAAGCAATACGCCGACGCAAAAAAAACCGTTATTATAGGCATACGTCCCGAGGACGCAACACTCGGCAAAGACGGCTTCGAGGTTCGGGCGGGCAAAAGCGCAAACGGCTACACGGAATGCACTCTCGGCAACACTGTCTTTACGGCAAGGGATGGCAACGGCAGTAAAGTAAGCGTGGACGGCGATAGGCTGTTTATCTTCGACGGGCAGACGCGGCTTACCCTTCTCGCCCGCGACGGCGGATACGTCAAAACGCCTTATGCCGACGCGGATTACGTACCGCCGGCGTTTGACGAAGAAGAAGAGATTAAAAAAAGAAGCAAACCTCAGCCCAAAAAGAAGAAATAATTTCAAAGACCCCCGAGGACAAGGGGGTCTTGCGTTTAAAAAAAGCACGGCTGTAAATAATAATAAAGTATGGGGCATATCATTCTCGACGCGTTTTTGGACACGTTAAAGGTTTTTCCTTTCCTGCTCGTTATCTATATCCTTATAGAATTTCTCGAACACAGAACGTCGTTTACGCGCAATCATAAAATTTTACAGGGCAGACTTGCTCCGCTGATAGGTTCGGCAACGGGGCTTATTCCGCAATGCGGTTTTTCCGTTATGGCGGCAAAGCTTTACGATAAAAAGCTTATACGCACGGGTACTCTGTTTTCCGTGCTTTTGGCAACATCCGACGAGGCGTTTATAATTCTTCTTTCAAGCGGAGCCGCCGCGGCGTCCATTATGCCGCTTGTCGTAATCAAACTTGCCGTCGGCGTAAGCGCGGGGTATCTGATAAATTTCATACTGTCTGGCGAAGAACTTTCTGAATGCGTTCCCGAAGAAATTCACGCATATTCCTGCGGAAGGGAACACGACGGCATTACGGAGTTTAAAGTTTTCTTTCTCAATCCCCTTTTGCATTCGTTGCAGATAGCCTTTTATCTTTTGATAGTAAATCTTGTTTTCGGCTTTGTAATCGACGCTGTCGGCGAAGAGACGATAGCGTCGTCAATGATAGGCGGCGTCTACTTCCAGCCCTTTATAACGGCGGTAATAGGACTTATTCCCAACTGCGCTTCAAGCGCAATCATAACGGGAACGTACATCCACGGCGGAATAACTTTCGGCGGCTGCGTCGCGGGGCTTTGCGCCAACGCGGGGCTTGGGCTTGTCGTTCTTTTCAAAAATACCGAAAAGTTAAAACGCAACATTCTTTTCGTAATAGTGCTGTATCTTATTTCGGTTACGGCGGGGCTTATCGTCAACAGTATACTTGCCGCGTGCGGACTTATCGGCTGATGAAAATTATTTCAAATTCCGCAAAAAATTATTGTTTTCCGTTTGACTTATTTCCGTACTTTTGGTATAATTTTTCAGTAAAACCAATTAACGCGCAGGGCTTAGGAGGTGAAAAGATATGTCAAGCATAAGAGTAGGCGAAAACGAATCGGTTGAAAGCGCTTTGAGACGCTTCAAAAGAAAGTGTTCCCGCGACGGTATAATCGGCGATTTGCGCAAGAAAGAATTCTATGAATCTCCTTCCGTCAAAAGACGCAAAAAGGCTGAGGCGGCAAGAAAAAGAAACAAAAATTAATTTTAAGGGTCTGTCCGAATAGAAGTTCGGTCAGACCTTTTTCGTTTGACTAAAAGTCGATATCCGTCGTTTATTGTAATTTTAAGGAGCTTTTTTTATGGATGATTTGAAAAATATGGCGAAAGCCGCAAAATTACGGCTGAAAAACAATTTCTGGGAAGAGTGCAAAAGAAATATAGACGAAGGGACTTTTCAGGCGAGGGAAAAGGGTCTTAACGAAGTACGGGTCAAAAGCTCGCTCCGCGGTAAAGTCGAAAGCGAAATAAAGGGCGAAAAGCAGGACGAATTTTATTTAAAGGTAAAGTCGCTTCTGGAAAGAGAGGGCGAGGTGTCTGACGCGCTGGGCAGGCTTACAGACCGCGCCTATTACGACACGCTTTCGTACGAGGAACGCCAGCGTTATACCTTAAAGCTTTCCGAAAAATATTTGCAGGCGTTGGAAAAGTACCGCAGGGAAAAGTCGCTCGGCTTGTAAATAAAGCGGGTTATTTAATTGTAATTTCCTAAGTTTAGTGATATAATTTACGTTATGGACGAAATGCTTGAAAAACTTAATTCCGAACAGATAAAACCCGTTCTCGACACCGAAGGCGCAGTGCTTGTGCTTGCGGGTGCGGGCAGCGGAAAAACCCGCGTTCTCACGTCGCGTATAGCTTACATAATAAGTCAGGGCAAAGCCGACCTTTCCGGCATACTTGCAATAACTTTCACCAACAAAGCCGCCGCCGAAATGAAGGAAAGACTAAATACTTTAATAGGCGAAAGTGACGGGAAGTGGATATGTACTATCCATTCTATGTGCGTTAAAATATTGAGGCAGTTCGGCGAACGTTCTGGCATCAGACCCAACTTCTCCATTTACAGCGAAACGGAGCGGGGCAACGTAATTAAAAAAGCCTTTCAGGAACTTGACTTCGACGACGAAAAACTGTTGAAAAGCGCAAAGTACCATATAGGCAATGCAAAAACTCTCGGGCTCGATCCCGACCAATACGGCAGAAAATATTCCGGCGAACGCGGTATCGAAGACGTTGTCAATATTTACGCCCGCTACCAACGTCACTTGCGGGAAAACAATGCTCTCGATTTCGACGATTTGCTTATAGAGACGCTGCGCCTTCTCCGCGGGGATAATGACACCCGAGAATATCTTTCGGACAAGTTCAAGTATATTCTCGTAGACGAATTTCAGGACACGAATTCCGTCCAGTACAATATAATAAAACAGCTTGCATACAAACACGGCAATCTGTTTGCCGTCGGCGACGACGACCAGTCCATTTACGGCTGGCGCGGGGCGGAAATCGAAAATATTTTGCGCTTCGACAAGGATTTCCCCGACGCTAAGGTGTACAAGCTTGAACGCAATTACCGTTCGACGAAAAGCATTTTAAAGCTTGCAAACTCAATAATAAGCCGTAACGTCGCCCGCAGGGGCAAAACGCTTTGGACGGAAGCGGACGAGGGTGAAAAACCCGCCTATTATCAGGCGGAAGAGGAAGCGGGGGAAGCGTTGTACGCCGCCCGCATAATTTCCGATAAAGTGGCGCGTGGGGCAAAGTATTCGGATTTTGCGGTGCTTATGCGCATAAACGCGCTTACGCGTTCATACGAACAGGAGTTTACCAAGTACGGCATACCGTACAAAGTCTTCGGCGGATTCCGCTTCTTCGAACGGCGCGAAATAAAGGACGTGCTTGCCTATCTCCGCCTGATATCCAACCCCTTCGACAGCGAAGCGGCGGAACGCATAATAAACGTGCCCAAACGCGGTATAGGCGGAAAGACGGTCGGGACTATGTACGAATATGCGCAGAGTACGGGTTTGTCGTTATACGACGCGTGCGTCGACTGCGACGAGCTTGCGCTTTCAAAGGGCGCGAAGGAGAAGCTTAAAGACTTTTCAAACCTTATAAAAGATTTTATAATAGAATCTCAGGATACGCCCGTCGCACAGCTTGTACGCGACGTTATAGCGCTTACCGATTTGCGTTCGGCTTATGACGACGGTTCGGACGAGGGTGACGGCAAGCTTGCCAACCTCGACGAATTTATCGCTTCCGTGGACGATTTCGCAAGGCTTAACCCGAATGCCACGCTTGACGAATATCTCAATCAGGTAACTCTTTCTTCCGACCTTGACGAAATGGACGAAAGCGATTACGTGACCATTGCAACCATACACGCCGTAAAGGGGCTTGAATTTCCCTGTGTGTTCGTGTGCGGACTCGAACAGGGTATAATGCCTTCCGCCCGCGCCGAAAACGAGGGTTTGGAGGAAGAGCGCAGGCTTATGTACGTCGCCATTACCCGTGCGGAGAAAAATTTGTATCTTACGCGCTCCAAGTCGCGCTATCTGTATGGTCGCAGGGATATTACGCAGCCTTCTAAATTTATTAACGAACTTTCGGAAGAACTCGGAATAAGCCGTATCCGTCCGCTTGGCACGTCGTACGGCGCAACCGAAAACCGCTTTTCGGGCAGGTCTGTCTATTCCTCATCCGAAGGGTACGAAAGCGACTTTCCCGTCCATACGCAGACGGCGTCGTTCAAGCCCGCGTTCGGCGGCTCGCAGACCCGGCAGACTGCTTCGGCGGGTAAATATGCCGTCGGTATGCGCGTGCGCCACGCCAAGTTCGGCGTAGGGATGGTAGTTGCACTTAAAAACGGCGGCACGGTAATCAACGTTGCGTTCGAAGGGCAGGGTATTAAAGAACTGTCTGCTTCGCTTGCGCCGTTGCAGATAATATAAAAACTTCGCATAGCGGTGCCGCGCTCCGCTTTACTTCGGTTACATACTTTTATGTATGCTCCCTTGTAAATGCTCACGCTACCGGCTTTGCTCGCTTATCCTAAGTTTTGCTATCGCAATCCGTACGTTATTGCTTGCGCCGTAAATTATTAAAAAGTCCGAGGGGTTTTTATGGACAGAATGCGTCAGCTTATCGACATACTAAATAAATGGGCGTACGAATATTACGTTCTTGACAACCCGTCCGTATCCGACAGGGAATACGACAGACTCTATGACGAGCTTAAAACTCTCGAAGAGCGGACCGGCAGGGTGGAATTCGACAGCCCTACAAAGCGCGTGGGGGGAGAACCCGTAAAGGGTTTCGTCCGTCACGCCCATATTTCCAGACTTTACAGCCTTGACAAATCGGTGTCCGATGAAGAGCTTGAAGCCTTTTTCAACCGCGTAAGCAAAACTTTACCTCACCCCGAGTACACCGTCGAATACAAGTTTGACGGTCTTACGATGTGTCTTACCTACGATAACGGAAAGTTCGTCAGGGCTACTACCCGCGGAAACGGCGTCGAAGGCGAGGACGTAACGGCGCAGTGTCTTACAGTAAAAAGCTTCCCGCTTACGATAAAATATAAGGGGCTTTTGGAAGTCCAGGGAGAAGCCGTCATACGTTTAAGCGTGCTTGAAGAATACAACAAGACCGCCAAAGAACAGCTTAAAAACGCGCGCAACGCGGTTGCGGGCGCAATAAGAAATCTCGACCCCAAAATAACGGCGGAACGCAAACCCGAAATTCTTTTCTATAACGTAAACTATATGGGCGAAGGCTCGCTTGACACGCAGGAAAGCCATTTTGCGTTTTTAAAGGAAAACGGCTTCAAAGTATTTCCATTTCTGCGTATATGCAAAAGCCGCGAAGAAGTCAAAGCCGCCATTGACGAAATAGAAGTCGGGCGCAGAAATATCGATGTTTTAACCGACGGCGCGGTCATAAAAGTAAACGACTGCACGGCGCGCGCGGGAATGGGCTATACGGATAAATTCCCCCGCTGGGCAATGGCTTTTAAATTCGAAGCCGAAGAAGCCGAAACTGTTGTAAATGACGTAATCTGGCAGGTCGGCAGGACGGGCAAGCTTACCCCGCTTGCGCTTGTCAAGCCGGTAGACCTCGGCGGGGCGACGGTGCGCAAAGCCACTTTAAACAATTACGGCGATATTTTGAGAAAGGACGTAAAAATAGGCAGTAAGGTGTTGATACGCCGTTCCAACGAAGTTATACCCGAAATATTGGGCGCTTCCGAACACAACCTTGCCAGCGTAGACGTTGCAAAACCGACAGTCTGTCCCTACTGCAATTCGGCTGTGGAAGAGGTGGGTGCGAATATTTTCTGCCCCAACAAAAAGTGCCGTCCGAGGATTGTCGGCAAAATAGTCCACTTCGCGCAAAAGGACGCAATGGATATAGAAGGGCTTTCCGAAAAGACTGCGGGTCAGCTTTACGACACGCTCGGCTTGACGGACTGTTCGGCGCTGTACTCTCTTACCTGCGAAGACCTTTCCCGTCTTGACGGGTTTAAGGATAAAAAGATAAATAACCTTCTGTCTGCTATCGAAAACAGCAAAAAAGTGTCGGGCGAAAGGTTCGTGTTCGCACTCGGCATAGACGGTGTGGGCAAGGTTGCCGCAAAGGATTTGTACGGTAAATACGGCGGTATAGAAGCTTTGCAAAATGCAAATAAAGACGACTTATTGGAACTTGAAAACGTCGGCGAAATAACGGCGGACGCAATAGTCGGCTGGTTTGCCGACGCGGAGAACGTCGCCGAAATACAGGCGTTGCTTTCGGCGGGCGTATGTCCCGAAAAGACCGAAAAGCCGCAGGGCGGGGTGTTTTACGGTCAGTTTGTCGTGCTTACGGGCACCCTTGCAAATTACAAACGAAGCGAGGCGCAAAGCATAATAGAAGCCAACGGGGGCGAGTGTCAAAGCTCGGTTACGTCCAAAACTACGCTTGTAATCGCAGGCGAAGCGGCGGGTTCCAAACTCGATAAGGCAAAAAAACTCGGCATAAAAATCATTGACGAACAGCAGTTTGCGCAAATGATTGAATAATTTAAAAAATTTTTTTAAAAAACCCTTGACATTTTCCGTCGGGGGTATTATTATATAATCAACTTATGAATATATATTCATATAATAATAACAAAGGAGTACGATATGTCGGATATATGTGAAAACGAAAACGAGCACAGTGCGCGCGTCGCCGCCGCAAAGGCTGGTATGCCTACCGATGATAAAATAGAAGAGATGGGGGCGAGATTCAAAGTCATTTCCGAACCGTCCCGCCTTAAAATATTGCTTGCGCTGTCCGGCGGCGAGCTGTGCGTAGAGCATATAACGCAGGCGGTAAACGGCAACCAGAGCGCGGTGTCGCACCAGCTTAAAACGCTTAAAGACAACAAAATAATAAAGAGCAGGCGTAGCGGTAAAAACGTGCTTTACTCGGTGTCGGACTGGCACGTTCTTACAATGATAGGCGTCGCAAAGGAGCATTTGGACTGTGATGAATAACGTAATTAAAATAAGCGGACTCGACTGCGCCAACTGCGCGCGCGAGCTTGAAGAGGAAATTTCGAAAATTGACGGGGTAACTTCGGCAAGCGTAGATTTTATGGCTCAAAAGGTCTATGTTGAGTGCGGGGCGGAAGTTCTTGAAAAGGTAAAATCGCTATGCAATAACTTTGAAGAAGTAAAGGTGGTCGAACCTTCCGACGGCGAAAAAATACAGATAGCGGGGCTGTGTTGCGCCAACTGCGCAAGGGAACTGGAAGAAGATTTAAACAAACTTGACGGCGTAACGGCAACCGTGGATTTCATCAATTCGCGCATAGCGTTAAACTGCGAAACAACGTCTTCGCGCGAAAAGGCGGTATATACAATCACCCATTTCGAAGACGTAAAAATAATCGGGGAAAAGCGGGAAAACAAGTCTTCTTTCAAAGCCCGTTTAAAGGATATAATTCCTATAATCATTTCGGTAATTTTCTTTATTCCCGCATTCGTCCTCGACCTTGTCTACAAAACAGAAAGCCCGCTTGCCGTAAAAATAGTAACCTATTCGTTCTTCGGCATAGCTTATATTTCGGTCGCTTACAAAGTTTTGTGGCTTACGGCAAAGAACATAGCAAAAGGCAAAATATTCGACGAAAACTTTTTAATGACCGTGGCTTCCGTCGGAGCAATCTGTTTGGGTATATTTGCGGGCGACGGCTTCGCGGAAGGCGTTGCGGTTATGCTGTTGTATCAGATAGGCGAACTGTTGCAGTCTGTCGCGGTAGGGTCTTCACGCAACTCCATTTCGGCGCTTATGGCTCTTAAAAGCCAGTCGGCAACGGTGGTCAGGGACGGCGTTCAGACTACCATATCCCCCGACGAACTTAAAATCGGAGATATAATTATCGTAAAGGCGGGCGAAAAAATCCCCGCCGACTGCAAGGTTATAAAGGGCGAAAGCTCGCTTGATATGAAAAGTTTAAACGGCGAACCTATGCCGCGCGACGTAAAAGTCGGCGACGAGGCGCTATCGGGCAGCATAAACCTTTCGGGCGTTTTGGAGGCCGAAGTTATACGCGAATATAAAAATTCCGCCGTGGCGAAAATTCTCGAACTCGTCGAAAACTCAACCGCCAAAAAGTCGGCTCCCGAAAAGTTTATAACTAAGTTTGCAAAGTACTATACGCCTGCGGTCTGCCTTGCCGCGTTAATAGTCGCCGGCGTCGTTCCCACGGTGATATGCGCCGTCAATTCGTCCTTTTTGTGGGCTGTTTACGCGCAGTGGATATACAAGGCATTGGGCTTTTTGGTAATTTCCTGCCCCTGCGCGCTCGTCATTTCGGTTCCGCTTTCCTACTTCGGCGGTATAGGCAGATGCGCCAAATCGGGCATACTCGTAAAGGGTTCTACCTGTCTTGACGAACTTGCGCTTTGTACTGTGGCTGCGTTTGATAAGACGGGTACTCTCACCAAGGGAGAGTTTACCGTAAAAAGTTACACAAGCCGTCGCGCGCTTGAACTTGCGGCTTCTGCGGAAAAGTATTCTTCCCACCCCATAGCGGCTTCGTTTAAGGATATTGCTGAGTCAATCGCAATTTCCGACGTTGAAGAAATTGCGGGCAGAGGGATAAAATGCACCGCCGAAGGAAGCGAACTTTTATGCGGTAACGCAAAACTGCTTGAAGAACGCGGCGTTGATTTTACGCCCGTACAAAGCAGCAGCACACTCGTATACGTCGCGCACGGCGGTGAATATGTCGGCGTTATAGAAATAGACGACAGTTTAAAGGAGGGTACGGCGGAAGCGGTAAAAGAGCTGAAATTACAGGGGGTGACCCGTACCGAAATGCTTACTGGCGACTGCGCCGAAAGGGCGGAAAGCATTGCTTTCGAAGCGGGGCTCGACGGCTTTACGGCAGGGCTTCTTCCGGACGGAAAGCTCGAACGCGCGCAAATTTTAAAAGAGAGCGGCAAGCTTATTTACGTAGGCGACGGAATAAACGACGCGCCCGTAATGACCTGCGCCGACTGTGCGGTGTCAATGGGTAAAGTCGGTTCTGACGCGGCCATCGAAGCAAGCGACGTCGTGCTTGTGTCGGATAATTTAAACCTTATTTCCAAGGGCAGAAAGATTGCCAAAGGCACGCGGCGCATAGTAATGCAGAACATAATAGGTTCTCTTTTGGTAAAGGCGGTAATTATGGTGCTCGACGTTGTTATACCGGGCTTTCCGCTGTTCGTGTCGGTTATTGCCGACGTGGGCGTAATGCTCGTCGCCGTACTTAACGCAATGCGCACGGCTCTGATAAAATAGGTCGCTTTCTCTGAACTGCGCATAACTGCGTTAAACTGTGCTTTTCGCGGGTTACGTACGCCTATGTACGCGCCCCGACGAAAATGCTCGTTTGCCTTGTTCTGCTTGTTCATAGAAACCAACGAAAACTTTTTCGGTGTTATATCAGTAATATAAAATCTCCGCAGGGCAAATTTGCCCTGCGGTATTTACATTTTTAAAGTTGCGTGATATAATTATAAAAAACTTTGAGGAGCGGTTATGATTGAAAAATACATAAACGCCGCGTCGGGCAAAACGCAGGCGGACGTGGTTTTGAAAAACGCAAGTTATGCAGACGTTTTCTGCGGGGTAATAAGAAAGGGCGATATTGCCGTAGCGGGCGATAAGATAGTCGGCATAGGAAATTATTCGGGCAGGGAGGAAATAGACTGTTCGGGGTTGACCGTCCTTCCCGGGTACATAGACGGTCACGTACATATAGAAAGTTCGCAGCTGTCGCCCGAAGAGTTTGCCTCTCTTATAGTTCCCCGCGGCACTACGGCGATTATCGCCGACCCGCACGAAATAACCAACGTGTGCGGAACGGCGGGTTGCGACTATATTTTAAAAGCTTCCGCAAATATTCCTCTGGACGTAAAATTACAGCTTCCGTCCTGCGTTCCCGCAACTCCGTTTGAAACAAGCGGGGCTGTACTCGGCGGAAAGGACGTCGAAGAAAATATCGTAAAGGACGAATTTTTCGGTCTGGGCGAATTTATGAATTATCCGGGCGTAATCAACGCCGACCCCGACGTTTTGAAAAAGCTTGAAGCCGCGCACGCCGCGGGGAAAATTATCGACGGTCACGCGCCCGCCGTCGGCGGAAACGCGCTCAACGCCTATCTCTGCGGCGGGATAGTCACCGACCACGAATGTAATTCCGAAGACGAAATAGCAGAAAAAATTTCAAAGGGTATGTACGTGCATATCAGGCACGGTTCGTCCACGCATAACCTTTCAAACGCAAAATATATCACGCCGTCCAATATGCGCCGTTTTCTCGTCTGTACAGACGACAGGCACGCCGCCGACCTGAAAGACAAAGGGCATATTGACGACGCGTTGAGAAAACTTGTCGAAGGCGGGCTTGACCCCGTCGTTGCGGTAACTTGCGCAACTTTAAATGCCGCTGAGTGCTACGGTCTAAAATTTAGGGGAGCAATCGCGCCCTTCTATCTTGCCGATCTGACGGTCGTGGATAACCTTAAAAACTTCAACGCCAAATACGTTTTCAAGGATGGCAAGCTGGTTGCGAAGGACGGCAAACCTCTTTTCGACACTTCGTCGCGCTATCTGCCCAAAGACGTTTTAAATACCGTTCACATAAAAAATCTCGTGCCCGACGACTTTATTTTAAAAATCAATGGCAATAAAGCCAAAGCAATGACGATAGAAGCGGGCGGAGTGGTCACGGGCTGTGAAATCGTCGAAGTTAAAAACGTCGGCGGCGACGTCGCTGTAAAGGGTACCGACATTCTCAAACTCGCCGTAGTGGAACGGCATAAGATGACGGGCAATATCGGCAGAGGACTTTTCAAGGGTTACGGTTTTAAAGGCGGGGCTATGGGCATAACGATAGCCCACGACTCGCACAATATAATTCTGCTCGGCGACGACAACGCGGCAATGGCTAAGGCGGGCAACGTGTTGAAAGAGATTGGCGGCGGAATGGTAATCGTCGAAAGTTCGGGCAAAGTTCATTCGCTTACCCTCGATATAGGCGGGCTTATGTCTTCGCGCGACGCCGAAAGTTTACAGCGCGATTCCAAGGCTATTATTGAACGCGCCTACGCTATGGGCGTAGACCGTCGGCTTGAAGCGTTTATGTCGCTCGCCTTTTTGTCGCTTGCCGTAATACCCAAACTTAAACTTGTCGACAAGGGGCTTTTCGACGTGGAAAAATTCGCTTTCACTAATATTGAAGCTTAGCGGGACAAACGCCTTCCGCCGTACGTTTTAAATATGTAAAAAGTTTAACGGGGTAAGACGGAATGAAAATATCTGTAAAAAACGCTTTAATCGCAATTTCGGCTGTCGTTTTATCGGCTTGCTGTCTGTTTTGCGCCTGCCGTAACGGCGGCGGAAACGCTTATACCAAAGGACTGGTTTTTTCGGAAATCGAAGAAAACGGCGAAATTGCGGCGTACTCTGTGAACGGTTCCGGCAAGCCGGCAAAAAACATAAAAATTCCCTCCGTATATAACGATAAGCCTGTTACGGCGATAGGCGGATATGCGTTTAAAGAGGGCGCTTTTCTCTTCGTGCGGCTTGAAAGCATAACTATTCCCGACAGCGTAACTTCCATCGGCGAACGCGCGTTTTGGGGATGTTATAAACTTAAAAATATTTATTACGGCGGTACTGTCGCGCAGTGGGAAAATATCCGTAAGGGCGATGAATGGGATATGTTTGAAACCGATTATTACGTGAGGTGTTCGGACGGAAATATTTACGGAAATTATGAAGGACGGGAATAAAGTACGGGTTATTTTATCGCCGTATATATGCAATAATTTATTTGCTTTCGGGCGCAGCTATTAAAGTTTGCGCCCGTAATATGTAAATGTGAAATTTTTTTACTTAAAAATGCAAAATTTTCAAAAAAAGAGTTTTACTTATTTCTTAAAATATAGTACAATCAATAAGATACCGATAGTGTATACTTAAAATTTAACAGAGGTTATCTATATGGGTTTAATTAAATATATTCTCGGCTCGGATTCGAGAAGGAGTCTTAAAAAGCTAAATAAGCTTGCGCTTAAAGTCGAAGCTCTCGAACCTAAGTATTCGGCTATGTCCGACGAAGAGCTTAAAGGACAGACGAAAATTTTAAAGGACAGGCTTGCCGCGGGCGAAACGCTTGACGATATTCTTTTCGACGCGTTCGCCGCCCTGCGCGAAGCCAGCTGGCGCGTGCTTAAAATGAAGCACTTCCACGTCCAGATAGTCGGCGGTATATGTCTGCACCAGGGCAGAATTGCCGAAATGAAGACGGGTGAAGGTAAAACGCTTGTGTCTACCCTTCCCGCATATCTCAATGCGCTGTCCGGCAAGGGCGTGCATATCGTCACGGTCAACGACTACCTTGCAAAGCGCGACGCGGAGTGGATGGGCAAAGTTCATAAATTTATGGGGCTTACCGTCGGGGTTGTCGTTCCCGGTATGGACGACGGTGAAAAGAAAAAGGCTTACGCCTCTGATATAATCTACGCCACCAATAACGAACTCGGCTTCGATTATCTGCGCGACAATCTTAAAACGTCTATACCGCAGATGGTCCAGCGCGAACTCAATTTCTGTATAATCGACGAAGTCGACTCAATTTTAATCGACGAAGCGAGAACGCCTCTAATCATTTCCGGTAAGGGCGGAGAAAGTTCGAAACTTTACGAAGACGTGGACAAGTTCGTCCGCACGCTTGCGGGCGGCTTTGACGACGACAAGAAGGACGCGGAAAAGAAAGCGCCTTCAAGGAAGAAAAAAGAACTTTCCGAAGCGGAACAGAAAGCGCAGGATAATCTTACCAATATATTGCAGGAAATGGAAAACTGGGACTATATCATCGACAGAAAGGATAAGTCGGTAACCATCACCGAAAAGGGCGCGGAAAAGGCAGAACGCTTCTTCGGTATTCCCAATCTCGGCGATATCGAAAACGCAGATTTAAACCACCATATCCAGCAGGCTTTGAAAGCGCACGAACTTTTCAAGCGCGACGAAGACTATATCGTGTCCGACGACGGCGAAATACTCATCGTCGACGAATTTACAGGACGTGTGCTTAACGGCAGACGTTACTCGGACGGACTTCATCAGGCAATCGAAGCAAAGGAAAAGGTAAAAGTAAGGGACGAAAACAAGACCCACGCAACAGTAACCTTCCAGAATTATTTCAGGCTTTATACAAAGCTTTCGGGTATGACGGGTACGGCGAAGACCGAAGAAGACGAATTCAGGACCATCTACTCTCTTGACGTTGTCGAAATTCCCACCAACCGCCCCGTACAGCGCGTAGACTACGCCGATATGATTTATTCTACGGTTGAAGGCAAAAAGAAAGCCATAGTCAACGAAGTTGCGGAACGCCACGAAAAGGGACAGCCAATTCTTATAGGTACGGTAACCGTAGACAAGTCGGAAGAAATTTCAAGACTTTTAAGAAGAAACGGCATAAAGCATAACATTTTAAACGCGAAGAACCACGCGCGCGAAGCCGAAATAGTCGCGCAGGCGGGCAGACTCGGCGCGGTTACGATTGCAACCAATATGGCTGGGCGCGGAACGGATATTCTGCTCGGCGGCAACCCCGAATATCTCGCCAAAAAGCGTATGCGCGAAGAGGGTTACGAACACGATATGATTGAAACGGCAATTTCCTACGCCGACCGCGAGTTTACCGAAGAGGAACAGACGGCGCGCGACAGATATGCCGAGCTTTACGCCAACTACAAAGCCGAAACCGACGCGGAAAAATCTAAGGTGGTAGCCGCCGGCGGACTGTGTATTCTGGGTACGGAACGTCACGAATCCCGCCGTATAGACAACCAGCTCCGCGGACGAAGCGGACGTCAGGGCGACCCCGGCGATTCAATCTTCTTCATCTCTCTCGAAGACGACCTTGCAAAACGCTTCGGCGGCGAGAGTATGAAAAAGCTTTACAATATTTTTAAAATAGAAGAGGACCAGTGCCTGCAATCCAAAATGCTTTCGCGCAGTATAGAAAACGCCCAGAAGGCAATAGAAGGCAGAAACTTCGGTATAAGAAAGCACACACTGCAATACGACGAAGTAATGAACGAACAGCGTAAAACCATTTACGGCGAACGCCTTAAAGTTTTGAAGGGCGAAAACGTTCACGAGCAGATGCTTAAATTCATTCCCGACTATATCTCAAAAGTAGTGGGCGAGACTGTCAATACAGACGCTATGCCCGAAAAGTGGGACGAAAACGCTTTAAACGAAGCGCTTTTCCAGAGAGTATATCCCGACGAATGCAATTTTACCGTAACCCGCGAAATGCTTGAAAAGTGGGATTACGAAAGGGCGATAGATAAAATTTCAAAAGAAGTCATAAAAGCTTATGAACAGAAGATTATAAATATCAACGCCGAAACGAGCGGACAGGTGGACTACTACCAGATAGAGCGCAACGAACTTTTGCGCGGTGTTGACAGGAACTGGATAGACCATATCGACGCAATGGACCAGCTTAGAAAGGGTATAGGGCTCAGAGGCTATGCCCAGCAGGATCCCGTAATTGCATACAAGCAGGAAGGCTTCCAGATGTTCGACGAAATGATAGACCGTATAAGAACGGTCACCATTTCAAGACTGTTGAAGGGCAGAATAGTCCGCGTCCAGCAGGGCAGACCTATGCCCGTAAGGCGTATGCCTGCGGCGGCTCCCGCGGTTCCCGTTGAAAACGCAAAGCCCGCCGAAGCAGCGGATAACCAAAAGCCCGAAGCAATGACTCCGCCCGCGGCGGTAACTCCTTCGGCAGGCAGTACGGCTCCCGCAATCGGCGACGCGCCCAAGTCGCCTACTGATTTAATGGCGAATATCGGCGGTAAGGCCCAGCCCAAAGTCAACAAATCAAAGGTCGGCAGAAACGACCTTTGCCCCTGCGGTTCCGGTAAGAAGTATAAGGACTGCTGTTATTGGAAAGACAACAAATAAGTTCACGAATTTTTATTTCTATTCTGCGAAATAAAAATTCCGTGATTTAAGGGCTTTGCCCTCTTTGCGCAAATACTAAGGGCAAACAAATATATAATTTGCGCAAATTCACCCACTGAGGTGCTTGCGCACAAATTGTGTCTGCCTGACAAAAAGCGTGGTTTTTGTCGGCAACGTAATTATTTTAAAAACTCGCTTATCCGAAGTTTTCGGTGCACGAAAATTTAATTCTATTCTGCGGATTAAATTTTAAATTAAGGAATAACAATCGAATTTATGTTTAAAGCAGACGATTACAGGTTAAGGCTTAAAAGCCTTTCGGACACTCTGTCCGAAGCTAAATACGCGCTGGATATAGACAATCTCGGCGCAAAGCTCGACGAATTGAAAAAAGAGCAGGAAGACCCCGCCGTATGGCAGGACCTTGAAAAGTCCAAACGCGTCGGCAGGGAAATTTCCGCAGTGGAAAACAAGCTTGCTTCCTACCAAAAGGGTGAAGACGCGCTTGCGGAAGCATACGCTTTTATAGACCTTATCGAAGAAGCCGACGACGAAAGCTTAATTCCGGAGCTTGAAGGTATGATTTTGACTGCCGAAGACGACATCGAACAGATGCGCATACGCGCACTTTTACGCGGTAATTACGACGGCAATAACGCCATTTTAAACCTGCATTCGGGCGCGGGCGGAACAGAAGCCTGCGACTGGACGTCTATGCTTTACAGAATGTACACCCGCTATTGCGAGCGGTCGGGCTTTAAAGTAACCGAACTCGACTTCGAGGACGGCGACGAGGCGGGGCTTAAAAGCGTATCATTCCGCGTCGAAGGCGAAAACGCTTACGGTTTTTTAAAAGCCGAAAAGGGCGTTCACCGTCTGGTGCGCATTTCCCCTTTCGACTCCAACAAACGCCGGCATACGTCGTTCGCCTCGCTTGAAGTTATGCCCGAAGTCGACGACGACAACGAAGTCGAAATACGCGACGAGGATATAAGAATAGACGTTTACCGCTCATCGGGCGCAGGCGGGCAGAAGGTCAACAAGACGGAAACGGCTATAAGGATAACACACTTTCCTACGGGTATAGTCGTCACTTGCCAGAATGAGAGAAGCCAGCTTCAAAACAAGGAAATGGCGTTCCAATATCTCCGCGCAAAGCTTGTAGAACGGCAGATTGCCGACAGGGAAGCGGCGGACGCGGAACTTAAAGGCGAAATTAAAAAAATCGAATGGGGCAGCCAGATACGTTCATACGTGTTCTGTCCGTACACGCTTGTCAAGGACCACAGGACGGGTTACGAAAACACCAACGTTCAGGCGGTAATGGACGGCGACATTCAGGGGTTTATTATAGATTATCTCAAAAAGACCATTTAGGAGGACGTTATGGCACTTGACGTAAATACCGCCGGGTTCGAACTTGTAAAAAGCGTTTTAACGCTTTACCGTTCGGCAAAGTATTCGCGCGAAAGGGAAGTTATTGCAAAGAATATGATAGACCGCGCTCTCGAAGCGGGCAGGCTTATTACCGAACTTGCCGTCTGTCCCGAACCTCAGGAAAACGCGATTGCGCACAACGCGCTTGACGAACTTAACAAGACGCTGTTCATAGTAAAGGCTTTGCAGTACGACGGCGTTTATTCGGACCGCAGGGTCAAGCCCGTAACCGCCCTCGGCGAACAGTTGAAAGGTATAATACACCTGTATATCGTAGACGGAAGCGGTACGCCGTTTACGGCGTCTGCGCCCGCAACACAGCTTCCGTCGCCGCAGTACGCCTCTGAACCCAAGGAACGTCTTGCCCTTCCCGCAGACCCGGACGGTTTTAACGACGTATATTACGGCAAATAGACTTTTACGGCGGGCGTCCGCCGTTTTTGAATTATGTACGGTCAATTTAAACTTAAAGATAATCCCGTAATTCTGGGGATTGAATCGAGTTGCGACGAAACCGCCGCCGCAGTCATAAAGGGCGAAACTCTTTTGTCAAGCGTAATAATATCTTCTGCTTCCGAACAGGCGAAGTTCGGCGGGGTTGTTCCCGAAATAGCTTCGCGCGCGCACACGGACGCTGTGGATAAAGCCGTAAAACAGGCTTTGTCGAAGGCGGGCGTTACCGTCGGTATGCTTGACGCTGTTGCCGTAACCTACGGGGCGGGGCTTCTGGGCGCGCTTCTGGTCGGGCTTTCGTTTGCAAAATCGCTTGCGTATTCTTTAAATATTCCGCTTATCGCGGTAAACCATATCCGCGGTCATCTCGCAGCCGCATATCTCTGCGGTAAAAATCTTAAACCGCCTTACGTAACCTTGCTTGCAAGCGGCGGGCATACTGCTGTCTTATATACGAAAACTTATACGCAATTCGAAGTAATAGGCGGGACGTCGGACGACGCTGCGGGCGAAGCATTCGATAAGGTTGCCCGTATACTCGGTTTGCCCTATCCCGGTGGGCCCAACGTCCAGCGTCTTGCGGAAAACGGAAAGGCAGTTATAGACTTTCCGCCGTCGTATGTTCGGTCAAGCAAAGCACTTCAATTTTCGTACAGCGGACTTAAAACCGCTGTCATAAATTACTGTCACAACGCAAAACAAAAGGGTGAAAACTTTAATCCCGCGGACGTCGCGGCTTCCTTCCAATGCGCCGCCATTGACCCGCTTGTCAAAAAGACGGTAGAATGCGCGGTGAACCGCGGCGCGGATACCGTGACTGCGGGCGGCGGAGTTGCGGCAAACGACTATCTCCGCAAAAGCCTTGAACGTGAGTGTTTAAAGCACAATTTAAAGCTTATCATTCCGGAAAAAGTATTTTGCACTGACAATGCCGCAATGATAGCTGCCGAAGGGCTGATACAGTACAGGGCGGGTAATTTTGCGCAAATGGACGTAAACGCCTGCGCGCACATACCTTTAAAATAAAACTTATCAAGGGGGCTGTAAAATGTTAAAAAAAATCTGTTTGACGCTAACGTTTGCGCTGTTATCCGTTGCCGCGGTTTTTATCGTCGGCTGTCACAAACATTCTTACGCACCTTCGTTAACAGTCGCGCCCACCTGTTCGGAACAGGGCTATACGCTGTATACTTGCGATTGCGGTAAGAAGTATAAGGACGACTTTACCGAAAAGACGGAACACACTCCCGTAACAGACCAAGCTGTGGCGCCCACGTGTACAAGTACGGGAC
>CAJUNJ010000005.1:0-70311 GCA_910587825.1 uncultured Christensenellaceae bacterium | reverse complement strand
TTACGGAAGGCAGTCACTGCGGTGTGTGCAGTGCGGTAATCGTAGAACAGCAGACTGTAAAAAAGACGGAACACACTCCCGTGATTGACCAAGCGGTCGCGCCCACGTGTACAAGTACGGGGCTTACGGAAGGCAGTCACTGCGGTATATGCGGTGCGGTAATCGTAGAACAGCAGACGGTAAAAAAGACTGAACATACGCCCGTAGTTGACCAAGCGGTCGCGCCAACCTGTACAAGCACTGGACTTACGGAAGGCAGTCACTGCGGTGTGTGCAGTGCGGTAATCGTAGAACAGCAGACGGTAAAAAAGACAGAGCATACGCCCGTAACAGACCAAGCGGTCGCGCCTACCTGTATAAGCACGGGACTTACGGAAGGCAGTCACTGCGGTAAATGCGGTTGCAGTGTGGTTGTGCAGAGCGTTATAGAAAAGACGGCGCACAACTACGGATCAGCGCACGTCGTACTGCGGGCAACGTGTACCGAAGACGGCATAAAAAATTACGAGTGTACCGTTTGCCGCGGTATAATAAGCAGTCCTATTCCCGCGCACGGTCACCGATATTCCTACGCAGAATCGGGCGAACAGGCGGGCGTCTGCGCGGAGTGCAATTCACGGATAAGACTTATCCCGCGGGACGGCAACAGCGTTTACGGCTATTACGACTTTTTCTTTAAGTCCGACGGCGCACAGTTGCAGACCCTTTACAACAGAATTTACACTATATGCGAAAGTTTTGCCGACAGCGAAGAAGACGTCGCTTCGGACGCGGACGGCGATTATCTGATAGATTATGCAAGTTTGCAGGGGCTTGATATTACAACCGACCAAGCCGTATCGGTCTGGAAAGTGTTTTTGCTGGAAAACCCCGCTTACTATTGGCTTTCCAATTCGACGTACGTAACAGACGAGGGCGTACATATATCTACCGTGTCAGATTACGCGCAGTATTCGGACAGGCTTAAATATAATGCCGACGTCGCCGAAATGGCGGACGAATGCGGCATTCGGATAGGATTTGGCAAAAGTCAGCTTCAAACCGTGTTTGCCATACACGACTATATTCTCGGCAAAATTGATTATGCCTACGACGGTGACGGACAGCCCGAAGAAAGTATATGGGCGCATAATTTAATAGGCGTAGCTTCCAAGGGCGCGGGCGTCTGCGAAAGTTACGCAAAATCTTTTGCATATCTCTGCGCCCTGAACGGAATAGAAAATATTTTCGTTGCAGGCTCGCGCGACTCTCACGCCTGGAACCTTGTCAGAATAGACGGGGTATGGTACGGCGCCGATCTCACGCGTGACGACGGCTCGGACACAGAATATCTGTATACGGGGTTGTCGCGTTCTGAACTTAACTCATATACAGCCGACAGTTCGGATGCGTACGGAATAGATTATCTTTACGATTTACCGCCGGTAAGCCAAAAACGTATTACGCTTGTCAACCTATACAAAAACGGCGGATACGTCGGTATGTTTGTCGACGCGGACGCCGCTTTGGAGCAGATGAACGACAAGACCGCCGAATACACGGTAGAGTGTTATAATTACTATACGGGTATATTCATAACCGTAAAACATACAATCGGCACAGAGCGCCTGCCCGAAATTTCCAAATTGATTTTTAAGGGTCAAAAACGCTATATTTCCGACACGGTTTATTTCAATTCCACTGTATTTATAGATTCTGCGCGGCTTAATTGCGACTTACAGTTTGAAGATATTGACGTTCGGCTTAATCGCCTTGACTTGAATGGTTATACGCTCTATCTTGCAGGAGATAATTATATTACGGGCAACAATTCTTCCGCCGAAGTTTATGGTGAAAACTCTTCCATAATAAATTCGGGGTCGTCGACTCTTTACGGCAATTATACAGTCGAAACCTTGCAAAATTTGCGCGGAGAAATACAAATTAGCGCAAGCGGAAAAATTAAAAATCTGATAACCCATAACAGCGTAAGATTTTACGGAAATGCCGAAAACAGTATTGTTATAGACAATCTGTACTGTAAAGATTCTGTGTCTTCGCTGTGGATAAAGAAGCAGTCGGTCACGGTCGGAAATATTTTCAAAGACGCAGATGTGGATTCTTATGATTATATAACTATTATTGTTGAATTTATCGAAGACGAGCATCCCCGTTTTACAGTGACGGGCGACAGTCAAGTTGCTTTGCATTTAGAATATTTTGGACAAAGGACGACAATAAGTGGGTTTGACCCCGAAACGGGCGAAATACATAAATATTACAAAAACCCGTTTGACGTAGACGTTCCGTTTTTCAATGTTTCGCAGTCGGTTTACGAAAGAGGGGTAGAAGTTTATTTTATCAAACACGGAAAATCTTGTAATAAAACGCGCTTGTTTTACAGGGCGGAGAACGGCGATTTGCTTATGCGTGAATATTCAACCGAAAACGGCTTCCGCATATTCGAAAATTCGGTAGTAGACTATTACGGCAGTGAAAAGTCGGTTGTTCTGCCCGACGGCGTAACGGCGTTTGACTACGACGTGTTCAGTGAAAACGAAGATATAACTTCCGTCAGAATATGCGAAGGCGTTACCGAACTCGGACACTCATCGTTTTTTTATTGTGATTCTCTTGAAAGCGTAAGTATACCGCGTACCGTTACCGTGATAGGTGATTATTGCTTTTACGGCAGTGATAATTTAAAGGATATATACTTCGGCGGAACATTTGAAGAATGGAAAGCAATAAAAAAGGGTTATAATTTGAAGAATACAGGCATAATAATCGCCGTGCATTGCACGGACGGCGTTACAGCCTTATAATTAATAAACGAGGTAAAATAATGTACAAGAAAGTGGACACTTCCTTAAATTTCGTGGAGAGGGAAAAGGAAGTAATAAAATTCTGGAAAGATAATAAAATTTTCGAAGAGAGTATGCACGCAACCGAGGGCGGGCGGGAGTTTTCGTTTTACGACGGTCCCCCCACGGCTAACGGCAAGCCCCACGTCGGGCATATTCTCACACGAGTAATGAAGGACCTTATTCCCCGTTACCGCTCTATGAAGGGCTGTCACGTTTTAAGAAAGGCGGGTTGGGATACCCACGGTCTGCCCGTTGAACTCGAAGTCGAAAAGTCTTTGGGGCTTGACGGAAAACAGCAGATTGAAGAATACGGCATAGAACCCTTTATAAAACAGTGCAAGCAGTCGGTCTGGAAATACAAGGGCGAATGGGAGAAGATGTCGGACCGCGTAGGTTATTGGGTCGATATGGACAACCCTTACGTAACTTACGACGATAAGTATATAGAGTCGGAGTGGTGGGCGTTGAAGCAGATGCACGAAAAGGGGCTTTTGTACAAGGGTCATAAAATCGTGCCTTACTGCCCCCGTTGCGGTACCGCGCTGTCTTCTCACGAAGTAGCGCAGGGCTATAAATCGGTAAAGGAAAATTCCGCAGTTGCCCGCTTTAAGGTAAAGGGAAGTCAAAACCGTTATATATTGGCGTGGACTACAACGCCCTGGACTCTTCCGTCCAACGTTGCGCTGTGTATGAATCCCGACCAACCCTACGTGGAAATTGCCTGCGGTGAAGAGAGGTATATCCTTGCGGAAGCGCTTGCCGATAAATTTTTCGAAGAGTATACGGTCTTGGAAAGAAAGACGGGCAAAGAGTGGGAATTGCTTGAATACGAACCGCTTTTCGCCGAAACGGCGGAAGAGATTAAGCGCATATCACCTGCAAACGCCCCCGCAAAGGCGCATTACGTTGTCTGCGACGGCTACGTAACTATGGGCGACGGCACGGGCGTCGTTCATATCGCCCCCGCCTTCGGCGAGGACGACTATAAGGTCGGCAAAAAATATAACCTTCCCGTAGTACAGCTCGTCGACGAGCGCGGTTGCTTCGACGGCCGTTTTGAAAGTTTAAACGGGCTGTTTGCAAAAAAAGCCGACAAGCGTATTCTCGATATGCTTGAAGAAAAGGGGCTTTTGTTCAAAGTAATTGCTTTCGAACACGACTATCCCCACTGCTGGCGTTGCGACACGCCCCTTTTGTATTATGCAAAGTCAAGCTGGTTTATACAGGTTACTAAGGTCAAAGATAAAATTATCAAAGCCAACCGTTCCGTAAACTGGATGCCCGACACCATAAAGGACGGAAGAATGGGCAACTTCCTTGAAAACGTAATAGACTGGGGACTTTCCCGCGACAGGTATTGGGGTACGCCCCTGCCCGTATGGGTCTGCCCCGACTGCGGCAGGATAGAAGTTATCGGTTCCAAAGCAGAACTTAAAGAAAAGTGCGGTATACCCGCAGACAGGGATATAGAACTTCACCGCCCCTATCTTGACAATCTTACCTGCAAATGTTCGGCTTGCGGCGGAACAATGAAGCGTACGCCCGAAGTTATAGACTGTTGGTTCGATTCCGGTTCAATGCCTTTCGCGCAGTATCATTACCCGTTTGAAAACAAGGACGTGTTTGAAAAGACTTTCCCTGCCGACTTCATTTCGGAAGCCGTCGACCAGACCCGCGGGTGGTTCTATACCCTGCTTGTAATAAACACAATTCTGTTCGGCAAAGCGCCCTTTAAAAACTGTATAGTTTTGGGACACGTAAACGACAAAAACGGTATAAAGATGTCCAAGCATAAGGGCAACGTCGTCGACCCGTGGAGCGTCCTCGACAAACAGGGGGCTGACGCCGTAAGGTGGTATTTCTACACGTCGTCCGCACCGTGGCTGCCTTCACGCTTCTCCGAAGAGACGGTGTCGGAAGCCCAGCGCAAGTATATCGGCACGCTGTGGAACACCTACGCGTTCTTCGTGCTGTATGCCGAAATAGACAAATACGACCCGTCAAAGTACAGCCTTGACAAGTGCAAATTAAGTTTAATGGATAAGTGGATACTTTCTAAACTTAACTCGCTTGTAAAGCTTGTGGACGCAAGTCTCGACGGATATGAAATTACCGAAAGCGCCCGCGCCTTGCAGGACTTTTCGGACGTGCTTTCCAACTGGTACGTCCGCAGGGGACGCGAAAGGTATTGGGGTTCGGAAATGACCGAAGACAAGGCGGCGGCTTATACAACGCTGTATACGGTATTGGTTACGCTTGCAAAGCTAACCGCGCCTTACACGCCTTTTATCGCCGAAATGATGTACTTGAATCTGGTACCCGAATTTTTCAATGGGTCGCCCAAGAGCGTGCATCTTTGCTCTTTCCCGCAAGTATCGGAAAAGTATATTGACAAAACGCTTGAAAAGGGTATGGACGAAGTGCTTGACATTGTCGTCCTCGGAAGGGCGGCAAGAAATGCCGGCAACCTCAAAAACCGCCAGCCCCTTGCAAAAATGATTGTCGTGTCAGACAGGGATATAACCCTTTCCGAAGAAGAAAAAGCCATTGTTCTGGACGAACTGAATATCAAGTCGTTTGAATTTGCCGACGATGCGGACAAGTATATCGGCTATAAATTGAAGCCCCAGCTCAAAACGCTGGGACCCAAATACGGCAAAAAGCTGGGCGCAATTTCTGCGTTCCTTGCAAACTGCAACGCAAAGGAAGTGGTGGACGCTGTCAAAAACGGAGGTTCGTACGTTATCGGCGGCGAAGACGTCATTTTAAAGCAGGAAGATTTGCAAATTTTCACCCAAAGCGCAAACGGCTATATCGCTTCCGAAGACAGGGGGATAACCGTCGCGCTTGACACCCGTCTTACCGAAGAGCTTATTTCCGAAGGTATTGAACGCGAAATCGTGTCGAAGATACAGAATATGCGTAAGGATGCCGGTTTCGAAGTTACCGACAGGATAGAAGTGTATTTCAAAGCCGAAGGCAAAGCGCAAAAAGTTCTGTCTGCGGGCGGGTTTGCAAAAGACGTTCTCGCTTCGAAAGTGGCGGAAGGTTCGGCCGACGGCTACACCAAAGAACAGAATATCAACGGCGAAAAGGTAACGCTTACGCTTGTAAAAATAAAATAAAATTTTTAATAAAAAACGCAGACGGCGCTTAAATTAAGCGCCGTCTGCATTGCTTATTGACAAACCGTATTATATATCCAACACGTCGTTCATATCGTATTTACCGCATTTTTTGCCTGCAAGCCATTTTGCGGCTTTAACCGCGCCCGCGGCAAAAACACGTTTTGACCGCGCCGAGTGGCAGAGCGTAATAATTTCGTCGTCGCCCGCAAAACACACTTCGTGTTCGCCGACTATCGTTCCTCCGCGCACGGCGTGTATGCCGATTTCGCTTCCGCGTTTTCCTACTATGCCGCTTCTGCCGTTTAAAAGTTGTTTACTGTTGCCGAAAGCTTTGTTTGCGCTGTCGGCAAGCATAAGCGCTGTACCCGACGGCGCGTCGGCTTTCTTGTTGTGGTGGCGTTCGATTATCTCTATATCGAAATTTTCGCCCAACGTCTTAGCCGCTTGATTGACTAACTTTACAAGCAGGTTTACACCCAACGAAAAATTCGCCGTGCGGAATATAGCAATTTTTTCGGAACACCCGTCTATGTATTCAATGTCGTCTGCGGTATATCCGGTTGCCGCAAGCACTGCGGGAACTTTATTTTTAACCGCCCATTCAAGCTCCTCGGTAACGACGGCAGGGGATGAGAAGTCTACAATTACGTCAACCTTTTCCTTAATTTCGGCAAAGGATTTGTAAACGGGAACTTTGCAGTTTTCGGGCGCGTGCAAATCTACCCCGCACACGACGCGCGCTTTATTGTCGTTTTCCAAAATAGTACGCACGGCTTCGCCCATCTTTCCGCCTATTCCCGTGATAAGTACGTCAATCATATTCCTTTCAACCCCGCATTTTTAATCGCTTTTTTAAGCTTTATCTTGTTTTCTTCTTCAAGTTCGGTAAGGGGGGAACGGGGTACGCCCGCGTTGAAGCCGAGCATATTGTACGCCGCCTTAACGGGAATGGGGTTTACCTCCAAAAAGCAAGCGTCTTCCAACGGCAGTAAAAAGTCCTGTACGGCGTTCGCCTCTTCAAGTCTGTTTTGCTTTACAAGCGTGTACATCTTTTTCAGAAGGGCGGGGGCTATGTTGGAAGCTACCGAAATAAGTCCCGCTCCGCCTATTGCAAGCATAGGCAGGTTAAGGAAATCTTCACCCGAATACAAATCTGTCTTACCGCGTATTCTGCGCATAGTCTCGCATACCTGCGCCATATTTCCGCTTGCTTCCTTAATTCCCGCCATATTGGGTATTTCGGCAAGCTTTTCAACTGTTTCCGGCAGTATGTTTACAGACGTGCGCGACGGCACGTTGTAGGCTATAACGGGTATACTGACGGCGTCGCAAATGGCTTTATAGTAGTCGTAAAGCCCCTTTTGCGTGCATTTGTTGTAATAGGGGGTGACGGCAAGCACGCCGTCCGCGCCTAACTTTTCCGCCTTGACGGAAGAAGCTACGGCTTTCGCCGTGTCGTTACTGCCCGTGCCTACTATAATTTTAATGCGCCCGTCAGCTTTCTTTACGGAATAGCGTATAACGCTTTCTTTTTCGGCTTCGGTCATAGTGGCGGGTTCGCCCGTCGTTCCCAAAATTACCAAAGCGTCCGTACCGCCGTCAATCTGAAATTCTATCATCTTGCCGAGTTCTTCAAGATTGACTCCGTTTTCGTCAAACGGGGTAATCATTGCAGTGGCAATTCCGCTGAAAAATCCTGTCATCTTTCACCTCTCATAATATTTTAAGCTTAAAACGGTATAATTGTGAATTCAGTCGAAGTAGCCCTTTGCGGCAAGCAGTTCGGCAAGCAGAACGGCTCCGCCCGCGGCTCCGCGAAGGGTGTTATGCGAAAACCCGATAAATTTATAATCGAACACGCTGTCCTCTCTCAGTCTGCCCGCGCACACCGCCATACCCAGTTCCGTATTCCTGTCAAGTTTGGGCTGGGGACGGTCGTCTTCTTCGAAGTAGTGAATAAACTGTTTTGGCGCGGAAGGAAGGAAAAGCTGTTGCGGCTGACCCGAAAATTCTTTCCAGGCTTTCAAAATTTCTTCCTTTGTAGGCTTATGCTCGAAGCTGACAAAGCAAGCCGCCGTGTGTCCGTCGGATACGGGCACCCTTAAACACTGCGCCGTTATCGCGGGCGAGCTTGCGGGTATTATCTTGCCGTCTTTTACTTCGCCCCAAATTTTAAGCGGTTCTATTTCGCTTTTCTGTTCTTCCCCGCCGATATAGGGTATTACGTTGTCGACGATTTCGGGCATAGTGTCAAAGGTTTTGCCTGCCCCCGAAATAGCCTGGTATGTGGTTACGGCAACTTTCTTTATCCCGAATTTTTTAAGGGGGTGTAAGAGGGGGACGTATGATTGAAGCGAGCAGTTGCTCTTAACTGCGATAAACCCGCGCTTGACGCCCAACCTTGCCCGTTGCGAAGGTATAACGTCAAGGTGTTCGGGATTGATTTCAGGTATAACCATAGGCACGTCGTCCGTTCCGCGGTGTGCGGAATTGTTTGAAACTATCGGACATTCGAGTTTGGCGTAAGCATATTCAAGACGTTTAATCTCTTCCTTGTTCATATTTACCGCACAGAAGCAGAAGTCGACAGCCCCCGCAATTTTAATCATATCTGCGGTTGCGTCCATTACTACCGTGTCGGCGAATTTTTCGGGGATAGGTTCGCTCATATGCCATTTTCTGACCGCGTCGCGGTATTTTTTGCCCGCCGACGAAGCCGAAGCGGCAAGCACCGTAACGTTGAAGCGGGGGTGGTTCTGTAAAAGAAGCATAAAGCGCTGTCCGACCATACCGGTTGCGCCAATTATACCGACGTTGTATTTTTTCATTTCAGTTCTCCTAAAAATAATAAAAGACAGTGCGCCGCACTGCCGAACCGCCGTTTAAAGTCCAAGCAATTAGCGCAACACGTTAAAGTGACAGTCGCAAAGGTATTAACCCGTGCGCCCGACGCGGAATGAAGGACTGTCCGTATCTCGGCGGTGACGCCCTTTCGCCCGCGGCTTAAAACGGAATTACCTTCTTAAACTCCTTGCCGTCGGGGTAATAATGCTCGCCCGCTCCTCTAATGCGTTTATATATTATCACAGGCGCAAAAAAATGTAAAGAAATTTTCGGGGTATACGGATATAATTTTATTTGCGCCGCCGCATTTTTGCGCGTATATTCAAAAGACTTGACATTTTGCCCTGCTATGTGTTAAATTGATAGTATGCAAAATTATAAGAAGTATTCCAAACAGTACTACCTGCCCGAAGAAAAATGCCTTGACTGGGCTTCGCGCGATATGATTACGCACGCGCCCGTCTGGTGTTCCGTGGATTTAAGGGACGGCAACCAAAGCCTTGTGGAACCTATGTCCGAAGACGTTAAGGTTGAATTTTTCAAGTTCCTTTTAAAATTGGGCTTCAAGCAGATAGAAGTCGGATTTCCCGCGGCTTCGGATACCGAATATAATTTTATACGCAGACTTATCGACGAAAATCATATCCCCGACGGGGTTACCATACAGGTGCTTACGCAGGCGCGGGAGCATATTATAAGAAAGACTTTCGAGGCGGTAAAGGGCGCAAAGAACGTAATAGTACACGTATACAATTCAACTTCTTCCGCCCAGCGTGAGCAGGTGTTCAGAAAGGACAAAGACAGTATTAAGGAAATTGCCGTAAACGGCGCAAAGCTTTTAAGTCGGCTTGCAAATGACGCGGGCGGAAATTATACCTTCGAATACTCGCCGGAATCTTTCACGGGTACGGAACCGGAATACGCCGTCGAGGTCATAAACGCCGTCCTCGCCGTTTGGAAGCCGACTGCGCAAAACAAAGCAATAATAAACCTTCCCGCGACGGTGGAAAACGCAATTCCGCACGTCTATGCAAGTCAGGTCGAATACGTTATAAAACACGTCGCTTCAAGGGAAAACGTTATAATTTCCCTGCACCCGCACAACGACAGGGGGTGCGGCGTCGCGGCGGCGGAAATGGGCCTTCTTGCGGGGGCTGACAGGATAGAAGGCACGCTTTTCGGCAACGGCGAACGTACCGGCAACGTCGATATTATTACTCTTGCAATGAATATGTTTTCACAGGGGGTCGACCCCGAACTCGACTTTTCGGATATGCCCGCCGTCTGTGAAAATTACACCCGCTTTACGGGTATGACGGTAGGATTAAGACAGCCGTATGCGGGCGGTCTGGTGTTTGCGGCTTTTTCGGGTTCGCATCAGGACGCAATAGCAAAGGGTATGGAGTGGCGCAAAGCTAACAATCTCGGCATATGGAACGTTCCGTATCTGCCCATCGACCCGGCGGACGTCGGCAGGGTTTATCAGTCCGACGTCATACGCATAAACTCACAGTCAGGAAAGGGCGGAGTGAGTTACGTGCTTAAAAGCGTTTACGGCATAGACCTTCCCGCTGGTATGAAAGAGAAAATGGGCTATCTTGCGAAATCTTTTTCGGACAGAGCGCATAAGGAACTCTCCGCCGAAGAAGTTTATAAAATTTTCGAAGACAGCTTTATTAAAAACAGAAAGGCTTTCGATATAGCCGACTGCGTCTTTACCGAAAACGACGGTGTGGACGCGGATATTAAAATTTCAAAAGACGGAAAAACTTTAACCGTCTTCTCGCACGGCAACGGCAGGCTCGACGCCGTTTCAAACGCGTTGAAGGACTGTCTGGGTTTAGACTTTACCGTAAGCGGTTACGAACAGCACGCGCTTACATCGTCTTCGCGGTCAAAGGCGGTATCCTACGTTGCCGTTACGGGCAAAGACGGGCAGGTTTTCTGGGGAGCGGGGCTTGACGACGATATCATAAAAAGTTCGTACAAGGCGCTTGCTTCCGCCGTCAATAATTTTTGTCGCTGATTAAAAGGAGATGACTTTATGCATCCTGATCCTATATTTTCCATTTTCGGACAAGACGTTTATCTGTACGGTCTGTGCTTTGCGCTCGGGCTTGTAGGTTGCTTCGCGTTTTTAATGTTTACAATGTGGTATAAGAAGTTTAACGACGCTTCGTCCAACGCCATAATTCTAATCGGTATTTTCGGAACGGGCTTCGGCGTGTTCTCGGCAATGCTCTTTCAGGCGGTTTACGACTTTATCGCAAATCCGGACTCGGGCTTTAAGTTCGGCGGAATGACGTTTATCGGCGGACTTATCGGCGGGGTCATAAGCTTCGTCGGCGTGTGGAACTTATATATGTTTGTCATACGCCCGCGCACTAAGATAAAGTGGCTCAACGCAGAAATGAACGCGGGTCTTACAGACGCGCTTCCGTTTATACCCATAGCAATTACGATAGCGCACGCGTTCGGGCGCTTCGGCTGTTTTTGGGCGGGTTGCTGTTACGGCAAAGCAACGGACGCCTGGTACGGACTTCCCTGTGCGGGACATCTGAGCGGCAACTATATTCCTACCCAGCTTTTCGAAATGTTGTTTTTATTGGCTCTCGGCGGGGTAATGGCGCTGTTGTATTTCAAGTTTAAATTCAACTACAACTTCGCACTGTACGCCATAGCCTACGGCATATGGAGATTTATTATAGAGTTTGTCCGTGCCGACTATCGCGGAGAGTTTATAGGCACCGTGCTTTCGCCTTCGCAGATATGGAGTATAGTTATGGTTTTAGTCGGCATAGGTTATATTTTCGTGCAGAAATATATCTTCGTCAGATTTATGAAGCATCCCGAAAAAACAATTCCGCAGGAAAAATCAACGGAAGAACCGCAGGAAAACGCATAACAAAAATTAATTAACACAAAATACCTTTGTGGGTTAAAAATTCCCGCAGAGGTATTTTTTTATATGAAAGCAACAGGAATAGTAAGAAGAATAGACGAATTAGGTAGAGTGGTAATCCCCAAAGAAATAAGAAGTACGTTGCGCTTAAAGTCCGGCGACCCGCTGGAAATATTTACAGACCATGACGAGCTTATGCTTAAAAAGTATTCTCCGATAGCGTCTTTGGATAAATTTTCGGAAGGAACGGCAAAGTCGCTTTCCGACCTTTCCGGACATATCGCGGTTATTTGCGACACAGACGAAGTGCTTCACGCTTCCGGCAGGGGACAGCGAATGTTCGACGGAAAAAGTCTGTCGGAAAAAATGGAAAAAATTTTACGCGACAGAAAAAGTTATATAGCCAACCTTTCGGAAGGCGGTGACGTGGTTCCTATCACGTCCGAAAGCGACGCTTCGGTTACGGCGCAGATAATAGTGCCGATAGTCTGCAACGGCGACTGCCTGGGCGCGGTTGCGCTTGTGTCCACCGAACTCGGCGCAAAAATCGAAGCAAGCGCGTGCAAGCTTGCCCAGCTTTCCGCAACCATACTCGCAAACCAATTCGAATAAGTACGATTAAAATTTACGCGGAGTTAAAATTAAATAAATTACCATAAACTCCGCATACTTAACGTGCGGGGTTTTACTTATGTTCAGTCAAAAGCAGTCGTTTATAAAAGGCGCGGTAATAATTTCGGCAGGCGGGTTCATATCCAAACTGCTTGGCGCACTATACCGCATACCGCTTACCCGTTTTCTCGGCGGTCAGGGAATGGGGGTCTACCAGATGGTATATCCCTTGTACTGCATACTTCTGACCGTTTCGGCTTCGGGTATTCCAACGGGCATAGCCCGCCTTATCTCTTCGGGAAGCGACGGCGCCGAACGCCGGGCTTTCCGGCTGTACGGCGGGATAGGGGTTATCGGCACGATTCTGATGTATTTCCTTTCCGCACCTCTTGCGTCGCTTCAAGGCGAACAGGCAATAAACATCTGTTGCGTAATGCTTTGTCCGTCTGTATTTTTCGTGTCCGTGCTGTCGGTAATACGCGGATATTTTCAAGGCAGGGGTAATATGTATCCCACAGCCGTAACGGAAATTTCGGAACAGCTTATTAAGGTCGGGTTAGGCTGTCTGCTTGCGTATGTTTTCAGGGATAATCTTACGGTGGCTGTCGCCTCGACGCTGTTTGCGGTAACGGTAAGCGAAGGTTTGTCGACGGCTTTCGCGTTACTTTGGTACGTTAAAAACAAACCCCGCCGTCCGCTGTACAAAGTCGCGTCCGTTCCGCCTTCGGCAATACTTAAATACACCGTACCGCTTACTCTCACCGCGATAGCTCTTCCTTTAAGCCAGCTTTTGGAAAGCATTGTAGCAGTCCGTCTTTTAAAGCAAACGGCGGACAATGCCGTCGCCCTATACGGGGTTTTTTCGGGCTGTGCCGTGACAATGGTAAATTTGCCCGTGTCGGTAACTTACGGTCTTGCCGCCGCAAGCGTACCGCAGATTTCTCCGCTTGCCGAAAAGGGGGATATGGCGGGGGCAAAGCGCAAGGCGTATAAAGCCATTCTGTTGACGTTGGCAATTTCACTGCCCGCGGCCTTGGCGTTGTTCGTATTCGCCCCGCTTGCGTCGGATATTATTTTCTCTTCGTTGGGGGCGGAAGAAAAAGCTGCGCTGATTTCGCTTATAAGGATAATGGCGGTAAATGCGGTAACGCTGTCGGTTGTGCAGACGTCTTCCGCGTGTCTTACTTCGTTGGGCAGTCCCGTAAAGAGTACGGTTACGCAGTGGACGACGGCTGTTTTAAGGGTAATACTTACGGCTGTGTTAATTAAATTTACAAACCTTTCTATAAGCGGTGCGGCATTCTCGGCAAATTGCAGTTATTTAGTTGCGGCTTTTATAAATTTCTGGTATATTATGAGAGAGAAAAAGAAAGGTGAAAGCAATGAAAATAACTCTGATAGGATTGGGTACACGGCAAAGCGGGTGGACGCTACGGGCTGAACACGCCATTGAAAACGCGCAAAAGATTATGGCGCGGTCGGCGTTCGAAGGGCTTGAAAACTTCGACGTAGAAACGCTTGACGGCGTATTCAAATCAAGCCGTAACTTCGATACGTTAAACAAAAATTTAGCTTCGGCGGTTATCAAAGCTTCGGCTGTATCGCCCGTATGCTATTGCGTGGACGGAGCGGTGTGCGAAGACGAAGCATGCAGAATAATACTTAAAAAGCATAAGGATACCGAAATTATAGAAGGCGTGCCAAAGTCGGCGTATACGGCGGGGCTTGCCGGGCTTGAATGCGGGCAGTATACTTCGGTGTCGGCGTACGGCATAGACGGTTTAAAAAGCTGCCGTGCCGCGGTCGTATACGATATCGACTGCGAATACATAGCGGGCGAGGTAAAGCTTAAACTGTGCAAACTGTTCGGCGACGAAGCCGACTGCACTTTCGTGTCGGGCGGAAAAGCCGTAAAAATAAAAGTTTATGAAATAGACAGACAGAAAGAGTATTCATCGGAATGTTCCTTAGCCGTCGAAGAGGGGCAATTTTTAACCAAGGAGCGTTACGACTACGCCGATATAGAGAAAATAATTAAGCTTTTGCGTGCGCCCGGCGGATGTCCGTGGGACAGGGTGCAGACAAACGAAAGCATTAAGGGCAACGTCATAGAAGAGGCTTACGAACTCGCCGACGCAATAGAACGCGGCGACGACGACGGCATAGAAGAGGAAACGGGCGACGTCCTTCTCCAAGCCGCGTTCCACGCAGTGCTTAAAGAAGAACAGGGCGTTTTCGACGGTTCGGACGCGGCGACAAGGCTTGTAAAAAAACTTATCTTCCGTCACTCGCATATTTTCGGTAAGGATAAGGCGGGCGACTGTGGAGAGGCTTTGGGCGTGTGGGAAAAGAACAAGACGTTAGAAAAACATCAGACGACTTTCGGGGAAACCGTCGAAGCCGTCCCCAAAAACTTCCCCGCGTGTATGCGCGCGCAGAAAGTGCAAAAACGCGCCGGTAAGTCTGGTATGGATTTTGCAAATCCCCAAGCTGCCGCCATAAGGCTTGAAAGTGAAGTAAAAGAACTGCTTGAAGCGGTGAAATCGGGCGATAAATCTTGCATTGCGGACGAAGCGGGCGACGTACTGTTTTCTGCCGTAAACGTCTGCCGTCTTGCGGGTGCCGACTGCGAAGAAGCTTTGCGTGCTTCCGTAAATAAATTCACAAAAAGGTTTATAGAGTGTGAAAAACTTGTAATCGCCGACGGCAAGGATATTACCAAGCTGGGCGAAAGAGAGTTGGACGGGTATTGGGAAGCGGCAAAAAATGCAGTTAAAGAAAATTAAAATCGGCAATCTCGAAACGCCGAACAACGTATTTCTCGCCCCGCTTGCGGGCTATACTAACGCCGTTTTCAGAAGTATGTGTTACGGTTTGGGCGCAGGGCTTACCGTAACCGAAATGGTCAGCGCCAAGGGGCTTTGTTACGCAAACGAAAAGACGGAAGATTTACTTTACGTACCTGCGGATTACGGCGGAATAAAGGCTTGTCAGCTGTTCGGAAGCGACCCGCAGATTATGCGCCGCGCCGCCGAAAGCTGCGCTGTTGCGCCGTTTGATATTGTGGACATAAATATGGGCTGTCCGATGCCGAAAATTTACAACAACGGCGAGGGAAGCGCGCTTATGAACAATTTACCGCTTGCGGAAAAGATAATTTCTTCTGTCAAAAAAAGCGGTAAGACTGTGTCCGTAAAGTTCCGTATAGGGCTTGACGCACAACATATTAACGTGTGCGAATTTGCGCGTATGTGCGAAGGCGCGGGCGCGGATATGATAACCGTTCACGGCAGAACGCGCGATAAAATATATGCGGGCGAAGTAGATTTCGACGCCGTTGCCCGTGCGAAAAATTCGGTCGTAATTCCCGTCATAGCAAACGGCGGGGTGTTCAGTAAAGCCGACGCGGAAAACCTTATTGAAAAAACGGGTGCGGACGGCGTAGCCGTGGCAAGGGGAGCAATGTATTCGCCCTGGCTGTTTGCCGAAATAACGGGCGGGGAAGTCCCTGACAAAAAGGGGCTGATTTTAAAACAGCTTGAAGATACGCTTGCGCTTTACGGCGAACGGTTTGCCTGCGTGTTTATGCGCAAGATGATTGCCTTTTATTTGAAGGGAACAAAAAATTCTTCTTGCGTCCGCGTAAAACTTTTTCAAGCCGCAACCACGCAGGAAGTAAAAGATATCTTGAATAGTTTGGATTTATAAAATATCTGCGGACGACATCCGCCGTCCGCAGATAAAAATTAAAGTTGAATATTATTTGTTAATCAAAATAAATAACAACACAAAAACTGCCAAAAAAATCAAAACAAACGCAAGACCTTTAATTCCGAATTGCATTTCGGTAAGCTGTTTTTCTGATGGTTTGGTAATTTTTTCTTCAATAGATTTTTCATACATTTCGTCGACGGTCATTTCAAAGACGTCGGCAATTTTTTTTAATATTTCTTCGTCGTTCGGCAAATAAGTTTTTTCCCATCGCTGTATCGAAGATTTAGATATGTAAATTTTTTCGGAAAAGTCGCGTAACGAACAGCCTTTGCTTTCCCGCAGTTTTCTCAAAAAATTGCCGGGGATTTTTTTCATACTTATATTATAGCAGTTCTTACCTTAAATGCAACAAAAAAATACTTTGGGACAAAATAGGGACAGCCTTTTATCGTTTTGCTATTGACATATTTACTGTTAGGTGTTACACTTTAAGTATCAAAATAAAAAAATGGGACTGATTCTATGAAACACAAAAAACTTATTTCGAACTCTATTGTAGGCTTTACTATGTTAAAGGTTCGGTTTCAATTACTATGAATTCAAACGGTACCATTGCAGGCGGATTAACGCTATCTAATACAGAGAAGAAATGGCAGGTTGAAATCGACCTTCCCGGATTCGAATATTAAAAGGAGAAAATTATGAATGATAAAAAGCTTAAAATTAAAAATTTTTTAAAAACCCATTGCAGAAAATTAATACTTCTTGCTGTAAATATTGTGGCTTATATATTGCTTATGGTATGGGCAATGGAAGTATACAGACTTGAAGGCGGACACGGATATGAAGTAATGGGACAAATCGTGCCGTTTACAATGATTTATATCGTATTTGCGATTTTTAGCCTTATCGTATATTATTTATCCATAATTGCAAGCTCCCTTAACCGGATGTATAAGGAAAGAAAAGAACAGGAAAGAAAAGATTAAATAAACTCCGCGATACGTTTCGAGGGCTTGAAATAAACGTATAACAGAGTACATATTAAAATACAAACGCCGAAATAAATGCTTTTTCGGCGTTTATTTTGTTTTTTCGACAGCCTTTAAGCTTTACAATACCTTTTGCAATGCAGGTTTGGATAGAGCTTGCCCTGCTTGAAAACTTCTGTATGGACTTCACGCTTCTGTACTGTGCAAAACTCGTCTGCAAAAACCCCGCCGGCTTGCGGCGGATAGTTACGGCTTCTGTTTTCGGCGCCTGTTTTGCCGTTGCATTTCCCCTTTTCGGGTTAAAGGGTGTGTGGCAGATAATAATTAAATTGCTGTCGGGTCTTGCAATTTGTCTGATAGGGGGCAAGTTTAACGGTATTAAAGCATATTTTAAATTAACGGCGGTATTTTCGGGCTTTACGTTTGTACTCGGCGGTGCGCTTATCGCCGTGTTCACGCTGGCGGGCTGGGACTATTCGGCGGGCGGGGGCTATATGCTTTCTTCCGTGCCGATAGGAATACCCGCTTTCGGCGGGTTGCTTACGGTAATATTTGCCCGCAAGCTTGCGTCAAAGCTTAAAAAGACGGACAAGACCGCCGTCGCGTGCAAAATTTACTTCAAGGAAAAAAGCGTACAGCTTTCGGGGTTTTACGACAGCGGCAACAAGGTCTATTTTTCGGGACAGCCCGTAAGCGTAATACCATTAACTTCCGCAATAAAATTAATTGACGAAAGCAGTATAAAAGACAGCGTAAAAATACATACTGTTGCAGGCAGTAAAAAACTTAAAGTCTTCACCGCAGATAAAATCGAGATACGCAAAGGCGAAAAGATTAATACCGTAAAGGACGTAAAAATCGGGATAAGCCCTTACGCTTCTGGCGGAGCGGTACTTCACCCCGACTTAATGGAGGATTGAATGTTTGAAAAAATAAAGCATTTGTTGGCTCTCATTTTCGGCAGGAATACGCTTGACTACATTTGCGGAACAGAGGCCTTGCCCCTTCCGCTGTCGCAGGAAGAGGAAAGCGATAAAATTTCCCTTTTGGAAAGCGGAGACGAACGCGCCAAGTCAGACCTTGTAGAACACAATCTCAGGTTGGTTGTTTACATAGCCAAAAAATTCGAGGGTTCGGGCGTGGACGGCGACGATTTGGTGTCGGTCGGCACGATTGGGCTTATCAAGGCTATAAACTCCTTTAAGTCGGACAAGAATATCAAGCTTGCCACTTACGCTTCGCGGTGTATCGAAAACGAAATTTTAATGTATTTAAGGCGTATGTCCCGTCTTAAACAGGAAGTAAGCTTCGACGAACCGTTAAACACCGACTGGGAGGGGAACGAGCTTTTATTGTCGGACGTAATGGGCACGGACGCGGACAGTGTCTATTCTGACATAGAAGGCGGGGTCGAACGCGAGCTTTTACGCGCTTCGCTTTCCAAACTTTCGGCAAGGGAGCAAAAGATTATGCGTATGCGCTTTGCCCTTGACGGCGGGGAAGAGATGACCCAGAAGGACGTCGCCGATACGCTTGGCATTTCGCAAAGTTACATATCGAGGCTTGAAAAGAAAATAATTTCAAAACTTAAAAAAGACATATCCAAACAAATCTGACCGCAACAACTTCTGTACATATTCCGAAAAGGGGGGTTAAATATGTTACAGAAAGTAGTAATTTGCGGAGTGGACACTTCGGGGCTTCCGTTGCTGTCCGCAAAGGAACAGCAGGAGCTTATGCTTGCGCTGAAAGCGGGCGACGAACGCGCGCGCGAGCGTTTTATAACAGGCAACCTCAGGCTTGTTTTGTCGCTTGTAAGAAGGTTTTGGGCAAAAAACGCCAATGCCGACGACGTATTTCAGGCAGGTTGCGTGGGGCTTATCAAAGCAATAGACAACTTTGACGTGTCCGTCGGGGTAAGATTTTCCACTTACGCCGTTCCTATGATTTTAGGGGAAATAAAGAGATATTTGAGGGACGGCAACAGCTTGCGCGTTTCAAGAAGCATACGCGACACGGCGTATCAGGTATTGAAAGTACGCGAAAAATTGGAAGTCGACGACGAGGACGTGACTTACGACAAAATAGCAAGGGAAATGAACATTGCCGTATCCGAAGTTGCATACGCTTTGGATGCGATTTCAGACCCCGTGTCTTTGTACGAGCCCGTGTACAATAAATCGGGCGACACGCTGCTTTTGATGGACCAGATTTTCGACGTCAAGAACAACGACGAGGTGTGGACTGAAAAAGCCGCGCTTTACGAGGCGATTTCACGCCTTGAAGGCAGGGAGAAGAAGATACTTTATTTAAGGTACTTCGAGGGTAAGACGCAAACCGAAATTTCCCGCGAAGTCGGCATATCACAGGCGCAGGTATCCCGCCTTGAAAAAACGGCGTTAAAACAAATTAAGGGCTGTATATCTTAAAAAAATAAAATCCCCGACGCAGGGGATTTTATTTTTATTATTAAAATTTCAAGGTTGCATTATATTGGCAATGCAGAAATATTAAGTAAATTTTATGCGTAAAAAGTGTCGCATAATTAATATTTATACCGTATAAACTTATAAAATTTAATTTTTATGCAAAAACCCCTTGATTTTGTGAAAGTTTAGTGATATAATACCTGTAATATAAATAATTATACGGAAAATCGGTTTAGCGTTCCTACTTGCTTTTATCGCCAAAACAGAATCCGAAGACGGCTTTTCCGCAAAACAAAAAGGAGAACAACTATGAAAAAGAAGAGATTGTTAATCGCGCTTTTGTCGTTAACTTGCGCTTCTACGCTTGCAGTCGGTTTGTCGGCTTGCGGCGGTGATAAGCACGACAGCGCCATTTACTCCCTTTACCAGACCTATGCGCAAAACGCGGGCGAGAATGCGTTAACTTACGAAAAGTGGCTTGAAAGCATTCTTGTAAACGGCGGTAACGACGGACAGCCCGGCGCAAACGGAAAATCGGCTTACGAAATAGCGGTGGAAAACGGTTTTACCGGTACACAGGCGCAGTGGCTTGCTTCGCTTGTGGGCGAAAACGGCCTTTCGGCTTACGAGCAGTACTGTGAAGCCAATCCCGAATATGAAGGCGACGAAGCGCAGTGGCTTGCTTCGCTTGTCGGCACAAAGGGAACAAACGGTAAGTCGGCATACGAAATTTATGTTGAAGAAACAAAGAAAGAGAACCCCGACGCGCTTGTTATGGACGAGGCGCAGTGGCTTGCTTCGCTTGCGGGCGGACAGGGCGTAGGCATTGCGGACATTTCGCTTAGCACAGACGGTACGACGCTTACGGTAACTTATACCGACTCTTCAAAGCGGCCTACCGTAATAAACCTTCCCGGAGCGTTCCACGTACATACTTACGGCGAAGTGGTTACGGTTATTGCGCCCACTTCCGAAAGTGACGGCATAGGTTACCGCACTTGCATTAGGGACGGTCACGCCGAGGTTGTCGTATTACCCCAGCTCGGTTATAACGTAACCGTATATGCGGAAGACGGCTCAACCCCGCTTGAAGGTGTAACGGTTACCATTAACGGCGCCCACGGAGAAACGGACGAGAACGGTAAAATAAAGGTTACCGGATTCGGTGAATTTGGCAAATATCCCGTAAATCTCAGCGGATACGGCGACGATTATCATTATTTTGCGGTATACACTTCGGTTGAAAGTACCTCTTTCAACATCACGCTTGCAAAAATTTTAAACGAGGGCGATAATATCGACCATGAGGGCAAATACGCTGCGGAATTTAACGATTGGGAGGGTAACGGTACTTGGGAGTTAAATGAAGTTAAACATATCACAGTCGGCAAAGAGGGCGAAGATGCCAAATACAATTTCTCGTTTACAACCGGCAACATTTTAATTAATTCAAGATACTATTATTACAATAGTCCGGATTGCTTTGTTATAGCTAACAGTGAGTTTAAAGAAGTTGAACTTATGATGACCGGAAGCGATACGGGTTCCGCCAGACCCGATCCCCTGTATATGCAGGTTAACGTAACTACCGGCAGTGTTCCTGCAAGAGGTACCGCAGATAACCCCATTGCCGTAAAGCCGGGCAAGAACACCGCAACGGCGATAGATGGCAAGTATTACTTCACATTCAAACACGTGGCGCTTACTGAAAACAATAATCCCGGAGACCTGATTTTTACTTTCGGAGAGGATACAACCCTTGCCGTAGTTATGGGCGATACGGAACATAACGTAGTTTCTGGTGAAGTTATACCAAATCTTAACAAATATGCAAATTATTCGCTTATTGCACGTCCTTCAGCTGCCAATACTTCGGGTGAGGTCAATTTCACCGCCGGTATAGAATACGGCGCAGGAAAGTGGCTTGCAACGGCGTATGAGATTAACGAGCTTAGCGATAATACGATTGAAAGGGCTGTCGACGGCGTAGCGTATTTCAAATATACTCCCGCAACGGACGAAACCGCAGTCCTTGCTTTGACTGGTGGCCTCCACATTACTGTTTATGAAAATCCTTCATTTACCGAACAGCTTAGCAATGAATTTGCTTCCGTCAATAATGGCGGGCGTGTAATACTCAATCTTACGGGCGGAAAAGATTATTATTTCGAGTATAATGCGACAAGCCAAGAGTCTCAGAGTTCGTTTGTATTGCGCGCAATGAACGAAAGCGACGCCGGTCTCAATCCCGCAACGGCAATACCGCTTGAGTCCGGAACACCTGCGAATGCAATTAAAGGTTCGGTAGCTTTTGAATTATACTATAAAGTAGTATTATCGGAATACAGCACTGTAACTTTTGCAATAAATAATAATACGTCGGCATATCTGTCGCAAAGGATCGACTTCTATGCGGACAAAGATTGTAAACAGAGTTTGGGCGGCAAAAGGGGGAACTCGTATTCTGTCCCCGCAGAAGCAGGTACGGTTTATATCAAACTTTCAGTAACTTATGCGGGCGGCGAATACGATCTTGTGCCTACGGTTACGGTAACGAAAATAGAAAACGTAGATTATAAGGTTACTTTAACGGACACCACAGGCGGTAAACCCGCGGGCATTACTGTAAATTTAGGCACGTATGACCAGTCGGGCGCATTTACCCAGATTTCAACGGGTACTTCCGACGAAAACGGCGTTGTTACTTTTGCAGACGTTAAACCTTTAACGGGTTATGATATTGTCCCCGTTTTGACCGATACCAATTATGTTTTCTCGTCGGATTTGACTACCGTTTTCGGAAGAAATGAATACACAATCAGGTTGGGTGTATATTTCGACTATACCGTAACTGTATACGCCCCCGTTCCGGAAGACAATGAAAGCGAAGAAGTAACTCACGGCGACGCTCTTGCAAACGTCAAGGTTACGATAGAAGGAAAGGAATACACAACCGATGAAAACGGTCAATTTACGGTAAAACTTTTACACGGAAGAACTTACGGTTATACTTTGGCAGGCTATGATAAAGCCTTGTATGCCGCTCCCGAAACGAGATCGTTCAGCGCTGCGGGAACTGCGGAAGCAAGAACGGCGGAAATAGTTTTTGCACATGCCGTCAAGGCAAATAATGAACTGCTGGGCGAGCATAAGCTGACTTTGGAAGGCGGCGCGGTTGCGCTTACGGTTACCGAAAAAAATATTTACGCCGTAACGGGCTTCAGCGGCAATCTCGATTTCTCGGTCAATGGAACCGGAAGAGAAGAATTCGAAGGCCTTGTATCAAATAGATACCACAACGGCTTTGTAATCGAACTTAACGCAAACGATGTTTTAAAAGTATGGGGCGTTGAAAGAGGTGATAATACCTTACAGGATCTTACCACTTTCACCGTAAGCCAATACAAGCAAAATACGGATAATCTTCTCGGAAACCATGATATCGGAGTTTATAAACAGACCGCCGATGTTCTTACGGTAGCCGAAGACGGCGTATACATTGTTACAACACAGCTCATCGTTGGTTTTGCGGGATTCAGCGTAAACGAACAGGATATGGCAGAATACGATAAAGAGTTGTATGAAGTTTCTCCGGATTGGTCTACTATTACAATTACGCTTAAAGCCGGCGATAAGTTCAGCGTATGGGCGAAAGGCAATGAAGGAGATTTACCTCCCATTGCGCGGTATACGGTAACTGCGGCTCCCAAAGAAGTTGCGCTTGAAACCGATACTAATTACACTCTGGCAAAATCTCTCGGTGATTCTGATATTTACGTCGTAGGAGAAGCGGGTAATTATTATTTCGTAGACAATCAGTATGACGGTCTTACTATTGTAGTAAACGGCATCGTTAAACAACTCAAAAATATGGGTGAGACTCTTGCGCTTAACGCAGGCGATAAAGTACAGGTTTACGCAACTTCTGGAGAATATGCGTGGGCTACGACTTTCAAGGTAACTAAAAAGTAACAATTTATTGCAACATTTTTAAAACTCAGTACCGCCCCGCGCGTTTGCGCGGGGCGGTAACGTTATGTTTGCATTTTTGAAAAAAGGTTGCCAGCCCTGCGCGGACGCGCAGGGCTGGCAGGTTACGGCTCAAAAATTTGCCTTTAACTGTGCGAAAATACCATATTTTTGTCAATTAATATTTTTTCGGTATAAGATTGATTTTGCCGTTTTTCAATACTATAATATAACCCGATGAAATCAGGCAAAACCGTAAATTTAACAACGGGCAACGTTTGGAAAACTTTACTTTTATACTGTCTGCCGCTGTTCGGAAGCGCTATGGTTCAGCAGTTTTATTCCCTTGTGGACCTGCTGGTTGTAGGCAACTTTGCGGCGGAAGGCGCGCTTTCAGTTGACGCGATAGGCAATGCAACGGTCATTATCAACGTTTTGCTTGCGTTTGCGCTTGGGGCAAACGGCGGGTGCGCGGTTATAGTCGCAAAGCACTTCGGCGCAGGCGACGTAAAACGCGTCAAGGAAACGGTAAACACTGCCGTAATTTCCTTTTCGGTACTGTGCGCGGTTATAATGGCGGCGGGCTTCGGCTTCGGCAGGCTTCTGCTTAAAGCACTTGACGTCCACGACAGCTACTTTTCGGACTGCCTTTCATATCTGTACATATACGCCGGCTCGCTTCCGTTCGTGTTTATGTACAATCTCGGTTGCGGTATCTGCTCTGCGCTCGGCGACAGTAAAACGCCTTTCTTATTTCTCGTAATTTCGTCCGTTCTCAATATCGGGCTTGACTTGCTGTTTGTCTGCGTGTTCCGTCTTGACGTTAACGGCGCGGCTTGGGCAACCTTTATTTCGCAGGCAATATCCTGCATACTTACGGTAATCGTGCTGTTGCGCAAACTTAAAGTTATGCCGTGCGAAGGCAAGCCGAAAATCTTCGACAGCCGTCTTTTAAAAGAACTTACGGTTACTTCGGTACCTATAATACTTCAACAAAGCTTTGTGTCCGTAGGCAACTTTTTTGTAAGCAAGCGTATAAATCTCATCGGCGAAGATGCGACGACGGGTTTTACAACGGCTTTCAAACTTATATGTATGTCTAATATGGGCGTAAGCGCAATGACTAACGGACTTGCCAATTTCGCTTCGCAGAACAAAGCCGCAGGACAGTTTGCAAGAATTAAGACGGGCTGTCTTGCCGTGCTGTGCTATACGCTTATAACAAGCGTTGCATTCCTTGCCGTTTTTGTGTCCTGTCCGCAGTTTTTCACAAATTTGTTTATCCAGCAGGAAAAACTTACGCCGGAGGCAATGGGCTATTCCGTGCAGTATCTTACAGTTGTGTCCTGTTTTCTGCCCGTTGTTGGCGCAAAAATCGTATTCGACGGCTGCGTGCGCGGAAGCGGGGGTAATGTCGGCTTTACCGTAAGCACGTTTGCCGACCTTGCGTTAAGGGTAATTCTCGTCTACGTACTTACGGGCGCGGGCTGGGGCTTTGGCGGCGTGTGCTGGGCTTGGGCGATAGGCTGGTGTATAAGTACTTGCATTGCATTTGTCTTTTTACTTGTCGAATTTGCAAAATTCCGTAAAGCGGGCGGGGCGAAATAGTTCGCTTCGCCTTTAAAACAGTTGATATATTTTCAATATTGTGTTATCATAATTTAAACATCTTTAACAAAACGTATTGTAAGGTTAACTTTTTATGGCATTGAACGTAAAGGAACTCGCTGGCAACGAAATTGCCTTCGATTACAAAAGAACCGCGCCCGAAGCGCAGGGCAGGTGGGGTGAAGCCTGGGCGGTTTTCAAAGGCTCTTTCGGAAAGATTGTGCTTATAAATCTGCTTATGTTGATTTTTCTGTCGCCCGCAATAACGCTTCTGGTTACGCGTTCGCTGTATATAGGCATTTGGGCGTACGAACTTCCGCTTAACTCCAATACGGGCTTGGGTTATCCCGTATATCCCGACACCCGCGGGTTAATCGAAAATTTGTATTTGCAGGTAGATCTGATATTCTACGCCGTGCTTATCGCGGCGGGGGTTATAGCTTCCGTCGGCATCGCGGGCGGGGCGTATTCTATAAAAAAACTGCTTAACACGCAGGGCAAGTTTACCTTTAAAGGCTTCTTTTGCGGCGTTAAGTCGGGTTATGTCAAAACGGTTATCCCCGTAACGGTTATGCTTGTGCTGTTTTACGCCTGCGTGCTTGTCGGCGATTGGAAGGACCTTGTAATCGCCCGCGGCGGCAACGGGGCGGGGCCTATAACCGCGTATGTGTTTATAATAATCGCAACCGTTTTAATCGGGCTGTACTGCGCGTGGCTGTTTTCGGTCGGCGTAAGCTATAAAGTAAATTTTGGCACGGCGTTAAAAAAGGCTTTTTCGTTCCTTATCACAACGCCTTTGCAGACGGTTCTGCTTGCTGGCTTCGCTCTTTTACCCGTCTGGCTGTATTTAATAGGCACAGCCGTGCAGATAATAATGTACATCGCGTTTGCGCTTTTCATTTTCTTCGGTTTTTCGTTTATTCTTCTTGCCTGGACAAGTTATACCCGGTGGGTTTTCGATACGGCAATTCCTCCCGAATTTGCAAAGGAAGAGAATAAAAAGACAACGGCGAAGCAACCGCAGAAAGCCGAAGCCGATCAAACCTACGTCGCGCGCGAACTGCTTGCCGCAGGCAAAAGCGAACTTATCGGCAGACCTATACTTCCCGTGGCGGACAAGCCGGTGTTTACCCCGCTCGGCGCGGTTTACACAAGGGGAGATTTGAAAAAGTTGGCAGAAGCCCGTGCAAATCTCGGCGGACAGATTGAAGAATACGAAAGCAGGCACGCAAACGACCCCGTTTATGCGGAGTATAACAAACTTTTTGCAGAACGTGAAAAGGCGCTTCCCGCACCCGAGGGTAAAAAGGGCAAAAAGAAAAAGGTAAGCGCGCAAAATCTTCTTAGAAATTAAGGAATTAAAATGGCAAATTCTTACTCTGCATTGGGCAGATGGTTTGAATATTTAAACAATGACTGCGGCTACGAAGAATGGTCGCAGTATTTAATTAACAAGCTTAAAAGTCTGGGCGCAGGCGCGCACGGCGTGGATATAGGTTGCGGAAACGGTTATTTCACGCGCGCGCTTGCAAGGGCGGGTTACAGTGTGTCCGGCATAGACATTTCGCCCGAAATGCTAAATAAAGCCAAAGCCATTTCGCTTAAAGAGGGCATATGCGCCGAATTTTTACTCGGCGATATTACCAAACTAAAATTGAATGCCCGTACGGACTTTGCCGTCGCCGTCAACGATTGCTTGAATTACGTTCCGCAGTCCAAGCTTAAAACGGCGTTTGCCCGCGTTCACTCCTGCCTTAAAAAGGGCGGGGCGTTCGTGTTTGACATAAGCTCTGCATACAAAATCAAAAACGTGTTGGGCAACAACGTCTTTGCCGAAGACAGGGACGAGGTTACGTATATCTGGTTCAACACCCTACATTCCGACAGGGTCGTTTTCGATATAACGGTTTTCAGCCGCAATGCCGACGGCAGTTATACCCGCGGCGACGAACGGCATATACAGTATATTCACGAGGAGCAAGACGTCGTATCCGCCCTTGAAAGCGCGGGCTTCGGCGTTTGTACAGAGGGACACCTCGGCAAAGATAAACGGGAGAGAATTAATTTCATCTGCACACGGTTATGAACAAACTTTACAAGGCGCTTATTTACGACAGACAGATTTCGCTGTCCGTCCTCGAAACTACTAAAATGGTAAACGACGCAATCGCCGTCCACGGACTTGACGAAAATTCCGCGGTTACGCTGGGCGGGCTTTTAACCTGCGCAACGTTTATGTCGGGCTGTCTTAAAAATGACAGCGGCGCTGTGTCGCTTACGGTTAAGGCAGGCGGCGACGCGGGTACGGTAAGCGTATCGGGCGATAAAAATCTGCATATCCGCGGTTACATTGACGGTAGCTGCGGCGGCAGGCTTAACGGCGGTTATCTCACCGTCTTAAAGGACGACGGGTTTTACCGTCCGTTCGTCGGCACCTGCGAACTTGTCGGCGACGACGTGTCACGCAATTTAATGCAGTATTTTCAGATGAGCGAACAGATTGACACCGCGGTGTCCGTAGGCGTAAAAATGCGTGACGGAAAGTGCGTAGCGGCGGGCGGGGTGGTAATGCAGCTTCTGCCCGGCACGTCGGAAGAAAATATGGATAAGGCAGAACAGCTTATGCAGTCGTTCGTCAATCCTGCGGAAGTTGTCTTAAAATACGGCGCGGACGGAATTATGGAAAACTTTTTCAAAGGTCTTGCCCGCGACGGAGAAATTTACACATACTTTCCGGAATACAAATGCAACTGCTCGCGCAAAAAAACGGAAGGCGTTATAGTGCCTCTCGGCAGGGACGAGCTTTTAAAAATTACCGAAGAAGAAGGCTGCGTAAAAGTGCATTGCCATTACTGCAATACCGATTACGCGTTTACACGCAAAGACATAGAAGAATTATTTAAATTATGAAAAAGACAGTAAAACTCGATTTAAGCAGCGACAGGCTTATCTCCGTCGCCGCCGACCTCGTAGACGAACACAAATATATAAACGCGCTTAAAATGCTTAACAAAAATGCGGAGCTTAACGGTAACGACGAAGATTCGTATATGCTTTACGCTGAAATTTTCGACGATCTCGAACTTTTCGAAAGCTGCGTAAATTATTGGTATAAGTTTATGGACTGCAACTCTTCCGGCGACCTTTCGGAAGCTTACGAAGGGCTTGCGTCCGCATATTTGAATTTGGGCAAAGGGCGTTTTGCGGCGTATTACTATAACAAACTTGTCGGCAAAGCAGGCGTAGATCCCGAAGAACGCGCCGAAATTATGTCTGATTTTTTAGAGCTTGAAAAAAACCCGCTTAAATTCGTCTATCCCCCGCAACTTAACGAATTTGCCGACGAAATTTCCGATGGCGTAGATTTAATGAAATCGGGCAAATTCGCCCAAGCCGTGTTGGAATTCGAAAAGGTTGAAGACGAAAGTCCTTCATACCTGCGCGCCCGCAATTACATTGCAATGTGCAAGATAATAGACGACAAAAACGAAGAAGCCGAACAGGAATGCCTTGCCATACTTAAAAAAGACCCTGAAAATGTCCACGCGCTTACGTCGCTTGCGGCGCTTAAAACCGAGCAGAAGAAGTTTGACGAAAGCAAACAGCTTGCGCATAAACTTTTAGGGCTTGAAATTCATCTTACGGACGACATTTACAAAGTTGCAACAGTCTGTTGCGAAAACAAGATGCACGCCGAGGCTTACAAGCTTTTCTGCAAACTTGAAAAAATGTTGCCCATCGACAGCACGCTGATGTTTTTTAAGGCTATTTCGGCTTTTAACTGCGGAAATTACGAACAGTGTTTTTCTGCGTTCGACACGCTTTTGACGGTCTATCCCGAATCGGTTACGGCAAACTACCATTACCGTAAAGCGCGTGAAGCGGCTGAAAATGGCGAACCTGCCGAGTTGGGATATTTCTACCGTATGCCCGAAGAGGAGCGGGAAAGCACTCTTAAAATACTTACCGCTTTTTCGGAGCTTTCAAACGCGCAGACGGGCAAGCTTTCTACGATGATGGATATAACAGACTGCGTGCTGTGGTGCTTTGACGAGAAAGAAGGAGGGGGGACGGAATTGCAGTTCCTTGCCGCGCTTTGCGCTGTTAAGGCGAGGCTGGACGGTATTGTCCGCGATATTCTGTTAAACGCATTTTTGGAAGACCCGTTGAAGATAAGAATTTTATCCGTACTGGGTGAACGTAACGAGGAAGACAGCTTCGGCGTCGTTATGTGCCATATGTATAAAAATATAGACTTCTATCCCGTAAACGTCGGCAGGACGAAGCGCAAATATTTTATAGCGGCAAACGCAAGGCTTATCGCACATTTCTCGGTCGTCAGCAACAGCTCCGGCAAAATGTTTGCCAAAGCCACCGAAGAGATGTACGAAAAGCTTAAAGCCGAAGACCGCTTGAAAGACATCGCCGACCTGGACGCGCTTACCGCCGCGATATACTGCCGTTCCGGGGTAAACAAGCCCTCGCTTCCCAGCGATAGGCTTTCGCTGTTTTTCAATACCACCGAAGACAAAATAAAAAAGATTTTGGGTGAGATATGAAGCTTTACGACTTCGACGCAATGTTCGACGAAAAATTAAGCGCTTACATTGCAAAAAACAAGGGAAAGTACACTGAAAACGAGTGGGAAGACGTAATACCCAAACTGTACAAAGCTTTCGGCGATACGTTCATTAAATCGGTCGGCGACACGCCCAACGGCTTTTTTGCAAAGCTTGCGGACGCGGAGCTTGTAACCGCTGTAAAAACCTGCCTTAAAAACGGCGTTGCCGTAAGCGGTTTTCTGTGTTCGGAAATAGAAAAACGCGGTTCGGCAAAACTGCTTATGCCATTGCTTGACGGCAGTGAAAAAGAGCGTGAATTTGCCGTCGGCTTAATCGGTAACGACGGGTTTGCCGTCGGTAAATATATGGATATTATAACCGACGGAGCCTGCGGGCAGGAATTGAAGGAAAAATGCCTTGAACTGCTTAAAGAAAAAGCCGACCTTGTATTGGACAGGGCGGTGGAAAATTATAAAAACGGCGTTCAATGCGGATATATGCTTGAAATTATGTCGCGTTCGGTAGTGCCGTCGGACAGGGTGTTCGATATTCTTATTAAAGAATTCAGAAGCGACCCCGAAAATTTGGCTTTAAACGCCGACTATCTGGCACGGTACGGCGACGCGCGCGCTTTGCAATACTTGCTTGACAAAATCGAAGACGAAAATATCGGGTATATAGAATATAAAGAACTGCTTCTCGCCATAGAAAGCCTTGGCGGAAAATACGACGCTCGGCGCGATTTTTCGTCCGACCCCAATTATCTTTTATTAAAATCGCACGAAGCGCAGGTCGCCGATATTTTCAATACGGAAAATAAGTAAAAAAAACCACTCTCCGCAAGACAAGCGGAGAGTGGTTTCAAATTTTCCTGCCTATAAGTTCGTCAAGAGTAATACCGTAATAATCTGCCAGAATAACGCAAAAATCAATACTCGGCGCAACCTTGCCCGTTTCCCATCTGCTTAAATTGGCGTTGCTTATCCCTGTATCCGCTTCGACTTGCAGTAAAGTTTTGTTCCTTTTAGTCCTTTGATATTTAAGTTCTTCGCCGTAATTTGTTTTCATTTGATTTGTCTGCCTATAAGTTCGTCGAGAGTAATACCGTAAAAATCTGCTAAAATTACGCATTGGTGCATATTGGGTACGCCAATATCGCTTTCTATCCAACTGATTGTATTCTGCGGTAAACCTGTTGCTTTGGCTATCTGGGTTTGCGTAAAAGCACGTTCAATTCTTATCTTTTTGATTTCTTTTCCGTACATAATTTTTTCTCCGTAAAAATAATATCAAATTTCTGATAAAAAATGTTGACTTATCAAAATCTTGATATTATAATGTTATTAATACTAATTTAGGAGTAAAAATAATGAAAGAAGACAGATGTTGCAGATGTACACATTTTCAAAGGTTCTATACGATGGGTTTAAGAAAATTCAACCGCACAAAGATAGGGCGGTGCTGTAAATGCGATGAGATAGTCAATGCGTTGGATACCTGCGAAAATTGGGAAATCGACACAAGAAAGCTTAGTACAAATTACGGACTTAAATTTTCGTTGCACGATTTAATGGTCAAGCTGTCTACAATAAGGCAGTTGGTAGAGGAGTACGAAAAGGATGAAAAGCTGTAATAACTGCAAATTCGGTTGTTGGCTGTACAGGGAATTCTGGTGTTATTTCGAAAGATATGATTTATTTTACTGCAACGCGGAAGAGAAGATTTGCGACAGGTTTAGCGTATGCGCCAAGTGGGAACGTATTGAAAAGAGGTTCGACCTTTCCAAACAGAGATTCGACGAAGTAATCGAAGATATCGGATATTTAAAACAGTTCGCCAAAAGTTACAAAACAGAATAAACTAACCGCCGCCCGCTGTTTGCGGGCGGCGGTAGGTTGTTATAACTGTTACTTTCTTGTTGCAAGCCAGACGATAAGCACGGTTACGTCCGCGGGGTTTACCCCGTAAATTCTGCCCGCCTGCCCCAACGTTAAGGGGCGCACGCGTTTAAGCCGTTCACGCGCTTCAAGCCTTAAACCCTTAATTTCGTCGTAATCTATATCCGCGGGTATGGGCTTGTCTTCAAGCTTTTTCGCCTTTTCAATCTGTTGGGCGTTCTTTTTCAGATACCCTTCGTATTTGACGGAAGCTTCCGCCGTCTTTACAATGCCGTCGGGAATACCTTCGAGTATGCCGAAATTTTCGCGCAAACTTTCTATTGTCGCGCCTCGTCTTATCAGGTCGGCATAAGTTACCGCGGTGTTTCCCGAAATTCCGTTACCGTCTATAAAGTCTTTTACTTTTTGTCTGTCCGCCTTACAGTTAAGTATTTCTTCCGCCTGCTCGTAAAAGTTCTTTCTCGCCGTAAAAGATTTTTGCCGTTCGGGGGTGTAAAGGGGGGTGTCTGCAATTTTAGGCGTAAGTCGGAAGTCCGCCGTGTCCTGCCTTAAATTTATTCTGTATTCCGCGCGCGAAGTCATCATACGGTAGGGTTCTTCCGTGCCTTTTGTCACAAGGTCGTCAATAAGTACGCCTATATACGCTTCGTCCCTGCCGAGTATAAATGGCGGCTTGCCCTGTATTTTGTAAACGGCGTTTATAGCCGCCATAAGTCCCTGCGCCGCGGCTTCTTCATAACCCGACGTTCCGTTTATCTGCCCTGCGGTGTAAAGCCCTTCAATCTTTTTGAATTCAAGGGTGGGGTAAATATCCAGGGTGTCAATGCAGTCGTATTCGATGGCATAGGCGTAGCGCATTATGCGGCAGTTTTCCAGCCCTTCAACGCTTTCGTACATAGCCCGCTGCACGTCGTGGGGCATAGAAGAAGACATACCCTGTACATAAATTTCGTTTGTGTCCGCGCCTTCGGGTTCCAAAAATATCTGGTGACGTTGTTTATCGGCAAATCTGACGACTTTTGTTTCTATCGAAGGGCAGTATCTCGGACCCGTAGACTGTATGTCGCCGTTGTACAGCGGAGAGCGGTCAAGGTTGTCGGTTATAATTTTGTGCGTTGTAAGGTTGGTGTAGGTAAGGTGGCACACACGCAAATTTTTTGCGGGTTCCCTGTTAAGGAACGAAAAAGCGCCCAAACCCTCTTCGCCGTCCTGTACAAGGCATTTGGAAAAGTCGACGGTACGTCCGTCAAGCCTTGCGGGCGTTCCCGTCTTGAACCGCCTTACGTTGAAGCCTGAATTTATAAGGCTTTTCGTAAGCTCGGTTGCGGGGGCAAACCCGCTTGGACCGCTTTTCTGCCTTACTTCGCCCGTAACCGTTTCGGCGTTGAGATAAACGCCCGTCGCAACTATTACGGCTTTCGCCTTTAAAATTCCGCCGTAGGTCGTCAAAACTCCGCTTACCTTTCCGCCGTCGGTCAAAATTTCCTTGGCTTCTCCCTGAATAATTACAAGGTTTTCGGTGTTTTCAAGCGTGCGCTTCATTTCGCGGTGGTACGCGTTTTTGTCGCACTGGCATCTAAGCGACCTTACGGCTTCGCCCTTGCCTTCGTTAAGCATACGCATTTGCAGGCAGGTTTTGTCGGCGTTTACGCCCATCTCGCCGCCCAGCGCGTCTATTTCCCTGACCAGATGTCCTTTCGCCGTTCCGCCGATAGAGGGGTTGCAAGCCATAAACGCAATGCTGTCAAGGTTTAAGGTAAGCACAGCCGTTTTAAGTCCCGCCCGCGCCGACCAAAGGGCGGCTTCGCAACCCGCGTGTCCCGCGCCTATTACGGCAATATCGAATTGTCCTTCAACAAATGTTTTCATAAAAAGCTTATTAACCCGAATATTGCCCGAACGTGTCGGGCAATATCTTTTATTTCTTTAAAATTATGTTTTTTATATCGTCCACGTCTTTTGCGATTTTGTCGTTTACGCGGCACATTTCGTCAACCTTGTCGCGGGAGTAAAGAATTGTTGTGTGGTCGCGCCCGCCAAGCACTTTGCCTATGGATATAAGGGGGAGGGATAAAAGCTCGCACATAAGATAACAGCATATCTGTCTGGGTATGACAATTTCCTTTTTCTTGGATTTGCCCGTCAAATCCTGTTTGGAAATTCTGTAATAGCCCGTAATAGCCGTAACCACGCTTTCGGGCGTAATTTCTTCCTTGCCGGGTTCCGACACCGCTTCGTTAAGCGCGCTTCTCGCAAGTGCGACGGTTATCGCCTCTTCGTGCAGTTTGGAAGCGAATATAACTTTGGTAAGCCTGCCTTCGAGCGTCCTGACGTCGTCGCCCGAATCCTGCGCAAGGAAAGTAAGCACGTCGTCGGGGACGAAGCATTTTTTCTCAAACGCCTTGCGTTTTAAAATGGCAATTTTCGTTTCGAAGTTGGGGGGGAGTATGTCAAACAGCAACCCGCCCGAAAAGCGCGTTCTCAACCTCTCTTCAAGCGCTGTCAGCTCCTTCGGCGGGTGGTCGGAGGAAATGACTATCTGTCTGCCTTTGGACACAAGTTCGTTAAAGGTATGGAAAAATTCTTCCTGTACGGCTTTCTTGTTTTCAATAAATTGAATGTCGTCGATAATAAGCACGTCGGCATTGCGGTAATACTGCCTAAGCCTGTTGCCCTTGCCGCGCGCGTCGGGTCCGCGCCCCGTAAACATCGTGTCTATTATCTCGTTTACAAATTGTTCGCAAGTGACGTAAATTACCTTTAATTCCGGCTTTTCCTTTATAATCTTGTGGGCTATTGCCTGAATTAAATGGGTTTTGCCAAGCCCCGTTCCGCCGTATATGAAAAGCGGGTTGTAAGTACCTGCGGGGTCGTCGGCAACCGAAAGCGCCGCGGCGTGCACAAATTCGTTGTTCTTGCCCACGACAAAGCTGTCAAAGGTGTATTTGGGGTCAAGGTTGGCGGGGGGAGAGTAGTCGCTCTCTTCGGGCGAGTTATACGAAAAATTTTCGCTTCCTTCAACCCTGAGCCTGAAATCCGTAAGACCCACGTCGGCTTTTATTATAGCTTCGCGCATTTTGTCGGCAAGCGTGTCGGTAATGTACTGCGCATAGCTTTCGGTGGGGGTTTCGAGTACGATAAATCTGCCGTCCACGTCGACGGGTACAAGCTTTTCTATAAAAGTGGTGTAGGTGATGTGTGACACAAGTTCCTGCATCTTTTCCTTTATAGGGTTGTATAAAAAGTCAAAATTCCCCTTTTCCGCCATAATACCGCCGTTAATCCTTTGAATTTTCGTAAAAAGTTTGATATAATCATTATAATACAAAAGACGTTTAAAATAAAGTGTTTTTAAGATAAATGCGCATAAAAAATTTAAAATTAAAAAATTTCAGAAATTACGAAAACGAGTGCGTTGAATTCGGCGACGGGCTTAACGTGCTTTTCGGCAGGAACGCACAGGGCAAAACCAACTGTGCGGAAGCCGTGTTTTACCTGTGTACGGGTACTTCGCCGAGGTGCCGCAGGGACAAGCAGCTTATCCGCCACGGTGCAGACTGTGCCGAAATTACCGCCGTTGCCGAAGGGACGTACGGCGAATTGGAAATTTCCGCAAAAATTTTCGAAAACTCGCGCGAGGTACGGTTAAACGGCAACAAAATAACCAAAAACGCGGATATTCTCGGCAATATTTTCAGCGTGTTTTTCTCCCCGCACGAACTGCGTTTAATTCAGGACGGACCCGACGAAAGGCGCAGGTTTCTCAATATTTCAATTTCCCAGCTTTCAAAGCCTTACTGCGTAGCCCTTATGCGCTACAATAAAATATTGGAACAGCGCAACAATCTTTTGAAGAACAGAGATTTGGAAATGGTATTCGACACCCTGCCCGTATGGGATGAAGAACTGTGCAAGTATGCAGCCGTCGTTGCGTGCAAGCGCGCGGAGTTTGCAAATATGCTTTCGCCCGTCGCTTCAGAAATTCATTCCGAGCTTACCGACGGGGCGGAAAAGCTTGTCATTTCCCCCGAAAAGAAGTATAAGGGAGACGAAAAGGAGCTTGCCGGCAGGCTTTATAACGAACTTTCCGCCAATTACGAGCGGGATATACGCCTCGGCTTTACCGCTTCCGGCCCGCACCGCGACGATTTGGATATTTTGATAGACGGCACGGACGCAAAGACTTTCGCTTCGCAGGGGCAGACGCGGACGGCGGCGCTTTCGATAAAACTTGCCGAAGTGGAAATTTTCAAACGCGCTTCGGGCGAGTACCCCGTGCTTATACTCGACGACGTTATGAGCGAACTTGACTTGCCCCGCAGAAAAAAACTTGTCGGGCGTACTCAGGGCTTGCAGACGTTGCTTACCTGCACCCACGCAGAACGCGTTCTGTACGGAAGAACGGTCACAAAAATAAAGGTTGAAAATGGAAAATTCAAGGGCTGATTTACATTTACACACGTATTACTCCGACGGGCTTTTATCGCCAGAACAAATTCTGGCGGAAGCCGTAAAAAACGGCGTCGGAATTATAGCCGTTACCGACCACGACTGTTCGCTTGCCTACCCCGAACTTAAAGAGCCGTGCGCTCGGGCAGGCGTAAAGACGACTGCGGGCATAGAAGTGTCGGCTTACGTCCGCGACGTAAAAATCCATACGCTCGGCTACGGTATGGACATTTGCCGTCCCAAGTTTAAAAACTTTGCGCACACGCTTTATAACGGGGCTTTGGAGCGCACGCGGGACATAGTAAAAAAGCTAAATTCGGCAGGCGTTAAATTAACCTATGAAGAAGTTTTGAACGAACGTGTAAGTCCGCAATCTCCGCCGCACGCAATGCACGTTGCGCGTGCGGGGCATAAAAAGGGCTACTGTCTGTCGCCGTCGGACTTTTTCTTCAAATATCTTGCCCGGGGCAAGCCCGCGTTTTCCAATATCTGCCGTCCCACCCCGCAGGAAACGGTTGAAATTATAAAGGCTTGCGGCGGTTTTACGTCGGTTGCGCACCCCGGTCGCATAGATATGCAAAGGGAAGAGCTTGTAAGGCTTATAAAAAGTATGAAGGACAGCGGTCTTGACGGCATAGAATGCGTCTATCCTGCGCATACTGCTGTTGAAACGGCATACTATAAGGAGCTTGCCGCAAGCCTCAATCTGTGCGTTACGGGCGGGTCGGACACCCATTTTTCGGGCGGCAACCGCACCGTCGGCGCACCCGTGTTTTACGCCGACGATGCGCTTGCGGAAAAGTTGAAAATTGAAATCTGAAAGGAATTTTAAACTTAATTTACTTATCGTAATGCTCGCTTTCTCTGCGGGCATTATATTTTTCACCTGCGCATTTCTTATAAAAATTCCGCAGGGCGTCTGCGTTAACGGCATTTGCGTAGGCGGTAAAAGCTATGCGGACGCGGCGCGCGCCGTGCGTTCGGCCATAGAAGACGGGCTTAAAGAAAAAAGTCTTACCGTCCGAGGCAGAGAGCAAGATTACGTTTTTACCTATCCGGAAATAGGGTACAGGGACGATTTGCAGACAATACTTAAAACCGCGCAAAGGAACGGGGAGTACACCGTCAAAGTAAGTTATTATCTTAACGGTTTAAGCGAAGTTACCGCAAACATATGCGGTGACGAAAGCATACCTGTCGTAGAACCTTACGCCGTTTTCAATAAAGAGGGCGAACCTTTTACGTATTTCGAAGGCAACGACGGCGAACGCGCCGACAGGCTTAAACTTATCGAAGATTTGCGCCGTTCGCTTTCCGGCGGATTCGAAGACGTAACGATAAGCTTTAAAAAAGTGTTCCGTATGAACGATATAAAATCGGTCAGGTACGACACCCGACGTTTAAGCACTTTTACAACCCGCTTCGACGGCAGTAATTCCGACCGTTCGCACAATATCGCGCTTGCCTGCGAAAAGATTAACGGTGCCGTTCTCGAAAACGGGCAGGGCTTTTCGTTCAATAATACCGTGGGTGCAAGAACAACGCAACGCGGGTTCCGTCCCGCCAAAATAATTTCGGACGGACAGTTTGTAGACGGCATAGGCGGCGGGGTATGCCAGGTAAGTACGACGCTTTTCAACGCCGCGTTGCTTGCGGGCTGTTCGATAACGGAATTTCATCCCCACTCGCTTGCGGTAAGTTACGTACCGCCGTCATTCGACGCTATGGTAAGCGGAAATTATTTCGACCTTAAATTCGAAAACACTACGGGTTACAGGCTGTATATACGCGCCCGTACGGACGCAAGTTCGGTTACTTTCGATGTGTACGGCAGGGGCGACGGCGCGTCATACGGTTACAGTTCGGTAGTTACGGGAAGCATAGCCGCCCCCGAAGAAAAGACTGACGATTTATCTCTCGTCCGCGAAGGCAGGGACGGCACGCTTAGCGAAGGTTATCTGACCGTGCGCCGCAACGGCGTAAGTAAGACTATACTTTTCCGTAAGGACAAATACTCGCCCGTAAAGCGTATAACCGCGGATATTCCCGAAATTCCGCCGATAGCGGAAAACGACGAAACGTCGGGATAACCGTCGCAATAGGGGGGGCAAACCGAAAGGTTTGCTCTTTTGCTTTAATTTGATTGTGTTTTTTTTAGGTATGTGATATAATACCAGACGGAAAAATTTTTAAAACCGTACGGAGCATAAATGATAAAAATTATAGTCGACGCAATGGGCGGTGACAACGCGCCTTACGCAACGGTCGCGGGCGCGGTTCAGGCGCTTGAAAAGGATAAGGAACTCTATCTCGTTCTCACCGGCAGGCAGAATGAGATTTTAAATGAACTCGGTAAATACAAGTACGATAAATCCCGTCTTGAAATAGTCGACTGTCCCGACGTGATAGGTATGAACGACAGCCCTACCGAAGCGTTGCGGCGCAAACAGTCGTCTATGATGGCGGCATATTGGATGCTTAAAAACAACGACGATATATGCGCTTTCGTAACGGCTGGTTCCACGGGCGCGGCGATAGCCGGCGGACAGCTTATTCTCGGCAGGATAAGGGGAGTAAAGCGTCCTGCGCTCTGTCCCGCAATACCCAACTCCCGCGGGGGAGTAACCCTGCTTCTGGACTGCGGCGCAAACGCCGAATGCAAGCCCGTAATGTTCTGCCAGTTCGCGATACTCGGCACGGCTTACGCAAAGGCGGGGCTGAATATGTCAAACCCTACCGTCGGACTTTTGAATAACGGAACCGAAGACCACAAGGGCGATAATTTGCACCAGAAGGTTTACAAATATCTTTCGGAAATGGAAAACATAAATTTCATCGGAAACGTCGAAGGCAGGGATATAATGATAGGCAACGTCGATATTGTCGTGGCCGACGGTTTTTCGGGCAATATTGCGTTAAAGTCGATAGAAGGTTGCGGAAAGCTTTTTCTCGGCGTAATGAAAAAAGAATTTTCGGCTAACTTAAAGTCCAAAATAGGTTACCTTTTCCTGCGCAAGGCAATTAAAAATATGCGCGCCCAACTCGATTTCGACAAGTTCGGCGGGGCGCTTTTGCTCGGACTGAAAAAACCTGTCGTAAAGACGCACGGCTCTTCGAAACCGGTTACGATAGCAAATTCCATAGCCAACGCGGCAAGCATATACCGCGGAAATCTCGTCCCCAAAGTTCAGGAGCTTTTAAGCGTTACCGACCTTGAAGCGATTGCGGGTGAATGCGATGACTGACGCAGAACGCGCGATAGGTTATACGTTTAAAGATAAAAATCTTTTAAAGCGTGCGTTGACGCTTGCTTCGGCAAACCGCGACGATAACAACCAGCTTTTGGAATTTTTCGGCGACGCCGTGCTTGAATTTATCGTATCGGAACGCATTTTCGACGAAGGAAGTACCGAGGGGGCGTTGACCGAACGGCGCAAATCTCTTGTTGCGGACAGCGCGCTTACGCCCGTATCCGAAAGGCTGGGGCTTGACGGTTTTTTAATCCGCGGCAAACACGACGTCAACAACAAGAAAGCCGTGCCTTCCGCATACGAGGCAATCGTTGCGGCGATATATCTCGACGGCGGTATGGACGAAGCGCGGAAATTTGTTTTATCCACTCTCGATTTTTCTTCGTCAAAGGCTTCTCAGTCGGTAAATTACAAGGGGATGTTGCAGGAGCTGTTGCAGTCGTCGGGGCAAAGCTTACCCGATTACGTAAGTAAAAAATCTGGTTCGCCGCAAAGACCGTACTTTACGGTCAGTATAAAAGTTTTCAATAAAACGTTTACAGTCCGCGCGGACAGCGTAAAGGGCGAAAACGGGGGCGAACAGCTTGCCGCCCGTAAAGCTCTCGGATACTATAATTCTCAATACGGTAAAAAATTATGAGTTCATTTAAACAGATACAACTTGTAGGATTTAAGTCCTTTGCCGACAAGACGACAATACCGCTCGGCGAAGGGGTAACCTGTATAGTCGGGCCGAACGGTTGCGGCAAGTCCAATGTTGCCGACGCCATACGCTGGGTTTTAGGCGAACAGTCCGCAAAGATGATGCGCGGCTCCCAGATGCTTGACGTAATTTTCGGCGGTACCGAAGCGCGCCGCCAGATGTCGTTCTGCGAAGTTACGCTCACGTTCGACAATACCAAACGCATTTTCGATATAGACAGCGACGAAGTTGAAATGACCCGCCGTCTGTACCGCAGCGGCGACAGCGAATATCTTTTAAACAAACAGCCTTCGCGTATGAAAGTGCTTACGGGTCTTCTCCACGGCGCGGGCGCGGCAAAGGAAGGCTATTCCATTATCGGGCAGGGCAGGATAGAACAGATTATGAACGCCAAGCCCGAAGACAGGCGTTCCATTTTCGAAGAAGCTACGGGCATAGTGGTGTTTAAGGACAGGAAAGCCGACGCGGAAAGAAAGCTTAAAGCTTCCAAGGACAACCTCTATGTGTTCGCACAGCGTATGCAGGAAGTCGAAAGGCAGATAGGTCCTTTGAAAAAAGCTTCCGAAAACGCGCTTAAATACAGAGAACTGTATTCACAGCTCCGCCATCACGAAATGAACCTTTACATATCCCGCCACGACAGCGCGGAGGGCGAAAAGGAAGCGTTAAACGCCAAGGCTTACAAGATAGCTATGCGCATTGCCGAAGTAACCGCCCTTTCGGATAAGCTTTTAAACGAGTATCAGAAGCGCAGGGACGAAATTTCCGCCGCCGACGCCGAGTTGCAGGACTTGAACGAAAGACTCCGCCGTTACGAAGTCGGTATAGAACACAGGACGGGTGAATCCAAACTGTTCACCGAAAAGGCGCGTTCTGTTAAAGCCAAGCTTGCTTCGGCGCAGGAAGACATAGCGTATTCCACCAAACGCCTTGACGAAATAGACAGGGAAATACGCCGCAGTCAAGCATATTCCGAAAAGAACAAAGAGAGAATGGACGGACTGCGTTCTTCCACGGACGTGTTCCGCAACGAGATTGACGAACTTTCCAAAAAGATTTCCGACTACGAATATATGACGGGCGAACACCGTAAAAAGGTGCTTGACACGTTTAAGGATCTTTCGGATATGCGTCAGAATATGGGTTCGCTTTCGGCGCAGAAGGAACTGCTTAAAGAGCGTCTTTCCGAAATAAAGGAAGAGATGCGCAAAATTCACGACCGCCGCGACGGATTAAAAAACGAATACGACGTATGTATCGAACGCGGAAAAGTATTAAACGACTTTTTAGGCAACGAAAACGAGCTGTTGGAACAGGCGGAAGAAAAGACGCGCGGCATAGAAGAAAAAATACAGCAGCTGATACGTCAGACATACGACACTCAGGCGCAGATAGCTTCGCTTAACGACAGTTTAACTACCTGCCGTGCGTTGCGCGACAGATTCGACGGATATATCTATTCGGTAAAAAAACTTTTAAGCGACGCAAGGAACGATTTGGTTCTGTCCGAAAAGATAGAAGGCTTGATTGCCGACGTCGTGCGTTGCGACGGCGACTTCGAAGTGGCAATAGAAACGGCTTTCGGCGGGGCTATGCAAAACGTAATCACCCGCACGCGCGACGACGCAAGATATCTTATTGAATATTTAAAACGCACGCGGTCGGGTCAGGTTACTTTCCTTCCCATTGAAGCGTTGCGTCCCAGGCTCGAAAACGATCAGATTAAGTCAGCCGTGCGCGATAACGGGGCGATAGGCTATGCGATAAATCTTGTCAAATTCGATAAGAAATTCGAAAACGTAATACATAACCTGCTCGGCAATACGCTTATTGTCGACAATATACAAAACGCCACCCAGATAGCCCGCCGTTATCCCCGCGCGTTCAGGATAGTCACGCTCGACGGCGACATAATTTCTACCACCGGTTCGATGACGGGCGGTTCCAAGCGTGAAATTGCCGGCAACCTGCTTGCAAACGAAAGGCGCATAAAGGAAATAGAAGAGGGTATAGACACCAAAAAGTCAATGCTTTCCCGCTACGAAGTAAAGAAAAAGGAACTTGCCGAAAACAAGACGCAAGCCGACGCGGAGTTGCAGCTTCTTATAAAACGCTTGCAGGATTCCAAACTCGAACTTGCGGGCGTAACCGAAAAGCAGTCTTCGCTTTTAAAAAGCGTCACCTCCGCCGAAAGCGAATATTCGGCTTACGGCCAGTCGCTTAAAGCTTTGGAAGACAGACTTTCCGGACTCGACAGCGAGTATACGGGCGTAAGCAAGGGCGCAAGCGACCTTTCCGAACAGTCGGACAAGGCCTCGTCGGCTATCGACGATATGAGTGCGCAATACGACAGGCTCTCCGCCGAACGCACACAAAAGACGGAAAAACTAAATTCGGTTCTCGTAGAAATCGCGTCTTTGGAAAGCGCTTTGAAGTCGGGCGCCGAAAACGTGCAAAGACTTAACGACGAGCGTCAGACTCTTTCCCTACGCCTTGAAAAGACCAAGGCGAGCATTCCGCAGATCGAAGAAGAAATGCAGACCTTTACGCGTCAGGCACAGCAAGCCGCGCTTTCAAAGGAAGAGCAGGAAGTCGTTGCCGACCTCAACCGACAGGTTGCGCTTGTACAGACGCGCAAGGACGAACTGAACAAACGCGTAATGCAGTACGACAGCGAACGCCTAAACGCATATAAGGAAAAGGAAGAGCTTGCCAAACAGCAGGCGAACCTTGCGCTTGCGTTGCAGAAGATTGACAGCGACCTTGAATATTTGCAGACGCGCATTTCGGAAGAGTACGGCGAAGATTACGACGGCTGTCTTAAATATAAGGAAGAAGGGTACGATACGTCTTCCGCAGGTCAGACGATAGCAAACCTTAAAAGGGCGATAACCGTTTTGGGTCCCGTCAACCACAATGCGGTGGAAGAGTACGACGAACTTTCGCAACGCTTCGAAAAGATGACGGTAGAGCGGGAAGACCTTGAAAAGGCCATTGCCGATTTAACGACCGCGCTCGACGATATACGCGCCGAAATGCTTAAAATTTTCGACGAAGGCTTCAATCTCATCAACGAAAATTTCAAACGTACTTTTAAGGAACTGTTCGGGGGCGGCAAAGCCGAATTACAGCTTGACTACACCGACTGCGACGACCCCCTTAACGCTGGCGTTGAAATAATAGCCTGCCCTCCCGGCAAAAAGCTTACAAAAATTTCACTGCTTTCCGGCGGCGAACGCGCGCTTACGGCAATAGCAATATTGTTTGCTATAATAGGTATGCGCCCTATGCCTTTCTGCGTACTTGACGAAATAGAAGCCGCGCTTGACGAAGCAAACGTTGCAAGGTATGCAAAGTACCTTAAAAAGTTTGCAACCGACACGCAGTTTATAGTAATAACCCACCGTAAGCCCACTATGGAAAATGCCGATATTCTGTTCGGCGTAACTATGGAAGAAAAGGGCGTGTCTAAAATAGTGTCGGTCAAGCTTTCGGAGGTAGAATCCAGACTCGGCGGCGACACGGTAGCTTAAAACTCCGCCTAAGCTTCGCAATACTGTGTCAAGCTTACGTTTGCGCTAAGTCGTGTACTTCTGTGTACACTCCTGTCGCGCAATCCGCGCTTTCCTTGTCTTGCTCGCTTATACGAAGTTTTAAAAAGTTCACGAATTTTTATTGCTTCGAAACCGCAAAAATCTGCAATAAAATTTTTTGCGGAAAGGAATTTTATGGGTATAATTTCAAAACTTAAATCGGCGTTAAAAAAGACCCGCGACGGGCTTTCAAACGCGCTTTCAAACTTATTTTCAAAAAACAAGCTCGGCGACGAATTTTACGACGGGTTGGAAGAAATTTTAATAAGTTCAGACATTTCCGTAACTACCGCGGAAGAAATTGTCGACGAACTCCGTCTTGAAGCAAAAAAGGAAAAGCTTAAAGACAGGCAGTTTGTGACAGACCTTTTAAAGGACATTCTCGAAGAAAAGCTTACGGAAGCGGAAGAGATTGAAATTAAATATCCCGCGGTAATAATGCTTGTGGGCGTCAACGGCGTAGGTAAAACCACGACGGTCGGCAAACTTGCAAATTACTTTATAAGCCTTAAAAAGTCCGTAACGGTAGCCGCCGCCGATACCTTCCGCGCCGCCGCCGCCGACCAGCTTACCGTCTGGGCGGACAGGGCAAAGGTGCGCATAGTCAAGCACGAAGAGGGCAGCGACCCCTCCGCAGTTGTATTCGATGCGTTGACTTCGGCAAAGGCGAAGGGAACCGACGTCGTAATAATAGATACCGCGGGCAGGCTTCACGTTAAGGCGAATTTGATGGAAGAACTTAAAAAGATGTCGCGCGTGGTAGAACGCGAATGCCCGACCGCACACTTTTACAAACTTTTAATACTTGACGCCACTACGGGCGGAAACGCAATCAATCAGGCGGAAGTGTTTGACGGCGCGGTGGATCTTGACGGAATTGTCCTTACAAAACTTGACAGTTCGGCAAAGGGCGGGTTTGTAATTTCCCTTTGCAGTCAGCTTCAAATACCCGTTGCTTTCGTCGGCACGGGCGAAAAGCTTGAAGATATAGAAGCGTTTTCGGCGGAAGATTTCGTCGACGCTATGATTTAAGGAGTAAACATTGAAGGAGTAAACATATGATAAAGCCAAGGTTAAAATTTTTAGGTTTAATTTTTACTGTTTGTCTTGCCGTTTGTTCGATATTTGCGGGCTGCGCAACAGACACCGATTACGCGGCGATTTACGATGACGACGCAAGAATAGCAAAATGTTCTTCAAACGTGCGCATAGGTTCGGCGCAAGTGTCTGACAAAAGCAGTTTCAATCTTAATTGCAAGTCTATTTCGGGTTGCTATATAATAGTAAATTCTTTCGTCATCGACGAAGAAGCTTCCGCCACGCTTTCGCTTGAAGTTACGGCGGGCAAGTGCAAAGTCGTTCTGGTACAGGGGGAAGACGTTTACACGGTTGCGGAAGGCAACTTCGACGGCGCGCTCGAACTCAACTGTCCTGAGGGCAAATATAAGGTAAAAGTCGTAGGTTTGGACGCACAAATCAGATTAAAATTGAAATATTGAAATAAGGCGCGGGACGAAAAATTTTCGTCCCGCGCCCTGTCAAGTTACAGGTCGTCCGCGTCCTGAATAGGCATTCCGCCGTCTACGGGCGTACCCGTGTAACTTCCGTTTGGGTCGTAACTGTCCTTAAACTTATTTACAGTTCTTCGTGCTGTTTTTGCCACAGTTCTTTGACCCGTTGCTGTTCTTACCGCTGTTCTTACCGCAGTTCTTCTGCGACTGCTTTTCGTTGTTTTCGTTAGTTTTTCTCATATTTTCTCCTTCTGAAACGGAATATGCAATTCAACGTAACCTTGACTCGATTTACAAAGCGGGCAAATATCCCAAGCCTTTGTCGCAGTGTGCATATAACCGCATTCGCTGCAAACATACAGAATAGGCGCTTCGTTGCTGAAAAGCACGCCTTTCTCAAACGCTTCGTGCAGGTACTTGAAAATCATTTCGTGCCTGACTTCGACTTGTGCAACAAGTCTGAAAAGTGCGGCAATTTCCTTAAAACCTTCGTCTTCCGCGTCTTTTGCGAAGGCGGGATAAATAACGGCGTGTTCCTGATGCTCGTCGTCTGCGGCAAGTTTTAAACATTCGCCCAAATCACCGCTGTGATAGGGATAACCCGCGTCAAGATCGATATTGTCAAGCTTTTCGCCGTGTTTTGAAAGTTCTTCAAAAAACCTTCTTGCGTGTTCCGTTTCGTTTTTGGCAAGCACCTTTACGGTGTCTGCAAGCGTAAAATAACCTTGTTGGATAGCGGCACGGGCTATAAGCTGGTAACGCATACCCGCCTGGCTTTCGCCTGCAAAACTCCTTGCAAGATTAGTGTAAGTTTTAGTTTCGTCAAATTGCATATTTTTCCTCCGTCAAAATTATTTTGGGAAGTTGCGCTTATATTATTCATCTTCTTTCTGGCACATTTTTCTAAAATATTTTTTCAGAGCTTGACTTTGTCAAGCGTTATATATATAATGTAAGTACAAACTGAAAATCTCGGCTAAGGGTATACCCTTACGTGCGTTACGCAGTAACGCACGTAAATGCCGTTATTTGATATTGTGAATAAAAACGGAGGGAATTTTATGCGATTGAGAAAGAACTTGCTAATTGCTTTGCTCTGCGCGCTGATTGCCGCGCTCGGTCTGTTCTGCTTTGTCGGATGCGACGGATGCAGCCCTGACGACGGCGGAAATCAGGGCGTTGTAACGCCGAACCCGGACGACGGAAATGACCCGGACGACGGAAATGATCCGGACGATGGGAAAGACCCCGATGACGGCAAGGACCCCGAACCCGACAATCCCGGAACGGACGTCGGGGAAGAACAGGAAGCTTGCGTACATACTTACGGCGATTGGACGGTAAAGACCGCCGCAACCTGTTATTCGGAAGGCGTTCAGGAAAGAAAGTGTTCAAAGTGTAATAACGTCGAAAAGGATGTTATAGGTAAAACTGCGCATAAGTTTACCAAATACGTGTCCAACGGCGACGCAACCTGTACTGTCGACGGCACAAAGACCGCCGTCTGCGATACCAAGGGCTGTGACCAAGAAAATACGGTTGCAGATGCGGGTTCGAAAACGGGGCACAATTTCAAAATTACAAGTTCTACCCCCGCAACCTGCGTCGAACACGGACTTGAAGTACGGAATTGTATAAATAAGGATTGCGACGCGCAAGAAGAAAAACAAATTAAAGCTACGGGACACGTCTGGAACCGCGACGAGCGTTCCTGTACGCAGGGCAGGGCTTGTACGGTCAAAGGCTGTACGGCTTCCGAACCCGCCCTCGGACACAGCTATTCCGAAGATATAATACCCGCTTCGTGCGAAGAAGAGGGTTATACCGAGCATAGCTGTCAAAGGTGCGGCGACAGATATACCTCAGATTATGTTCCCGCCGCGGGTCACAGTGTAGACAGTTGGGACAAAGTCTATGACGACGCGAATTATTTCGGCGAACCCGTTGAGGGAAAAACCTGCGTTTACTGCGTTGAATACCGCGGATATTGTCAAAATTGTAATAACGAGGTATTTAAAGATGAAGAAGTTTTAAGGCACGACCTCAAAAAAGTTATAACCAAGCAAGCAACCTGCGTAGCCGACGGCGCGACGGTAATGCAGTGCGTTAACTGCGACTATCACGAAGACGAAGAGACCTTCTCCAACGTCGGCGCTCACAAGTGGGGAGAGATTAATGAAGCCGACGGCGTAACAACTCAGACCTGCGTAAACGAAGGCTGTAACAGACAGCTTAAAACATACACGGGCGAAAGCGCGACTGTCAGCAAGGAAGAACTTCAGGCGGGCGCGGTTAAGGTAAACAACGCCACCGTTGCCCCCGATGAAAATGCGTTAAGCAACGTAAACGGCAATATAACACTTTCTGCACAGCCTGTTGACAGAAGTGAAATAGACAATCTCGACCCCGAACTCGCAAATCAAATCCAAGGCAACGTTTACGAGTTTACTATGAAGGCGGACGATACGCCCGTAACAGAGTTTGACGGCGAAGTTACCGTTACGTTGCCCTATACGCTTGAATACGGCGAAGACCCCGAAAATATTGCCATTTGGTATATTGACGTATGGGGCGAGCCTCACTCTATACAGGCGGCTTATTATTTCGATGAAGAGGAAAATCAGGGTTATGTAACCTTCAAAACGACCCACTTCTCGAAATATACGGTAACAAGACTTACCCCTGCGCAGAGGTGTGCGCTTTACAATCACAGCTTCAAGGATACGGTTGTCGAAACTTCCTGTACCGTGGACGGCTTTAAACTCAGCGTATGCCAGCGCTGCGGACATACGGAAAGGGAAGAATTGGGCAAAGCTACCGGTCACAGTATGATTTCAGACCCGAATAAGACCGATAAGGCGGCAACCTGCACGGAGGACGGATATTCTTATCTTGTCTGCGAACACGGATGCGGCCGCACGCAGACGGTCAAAATTCCCGCTGTCGGACACGATTGGGAAGAGCAAGAGGGAGCGGTTGCGGCAACTTGCAAAAATGCGGGCAACGCAACTTACAACTGCAATAATTGCGGCGAAAGCTATACCGCTATTACGGTTCAGCTTCAACACAGATATAAAGCGGTCGTCACGGCGGCAACCTGCACCGCAGGCGGATATACGACCTATACCTGCGAATACTGCCAAAACAAATATACCGGCAATTACATCTCTGCCACAGGGCATAACTATGCCGTAACGGTTATTGCGCCTACCTGCACGGAGGACGGATATAACCTTCATAAATGTACGGAGTGCGATAACGAATATAAAACCGATACGGTTGCCGCGGCACATAACTGGGATATAAGCTCGCCCACCTGCGGCAGGGGACAGAAGTGCCTTGTCTGCGGAACAAACGGCGCGGCGGCTACGGGCAACCACAGTATGACGGACGGCGTATGTACCGTCTGCGGAAAGGGTTGCGACCACACCAACACCGTAACCGTTTACAGACCTTCCTGCACCGAAAACGGTTACACTTTGAGGCACTGCACCAAGTGCGGGCGCGACGAAAAGTACGATATTAAACCTGCTCTCGGACACGAAGGCGTACTGTCCTGTTCGCGTTGTCATAAAATGCTCGTCGGCGAAGATTTCTTCGTAAACGGCATAACAAGCGTTCTCAATAAAGACTTTGCCATCCGCGCAAGCGGTGTAAGCGTTAATGTAGCTGATATGGCTTACGTTCTCGATTTTGCCGAACTGTTTATCACCTACGACCAAGACGGCAATATTTACGGCTATGCAAGCGGTACTCTCAACGCAAACGACAGCTTTATTCCCGAACTTATGTCGGCAAAGGCGCAAGCCGTTATAAAGGACGGTTACATATACGTCAAGACGGAAATTCCCGTATCGTTCGGTATGGGCGGCGACAGTTCCGAATACGAATACTACGATACAATGTCTTCGACCGTCTGTCTGGTAATTCCGTTTGAAAAGCTGAATATGGAAGAAATCGGAAGTACGGAAGCTTCTTTCAGACTTATCCCCGTAATTTACGAGGCGTTCCATACCGAAATTAAACCCCTTCTCGATACGCTTATCGTTGTAAACGGAAGCGAAGTTACGACGGTTGCACAGTTGCTTGCCGAAAAGTTATGCACGGTTGAAAAATCGGGTGCGGGCTATACGTTTATCCTCGATTTCGACGTTTTAAAAACCCTTAACGACAATCTCTATTCGCATACCATTTCCGAAACGATAGATCTCCTTCTCGGCGAAGGACTCTTTGCCGAAGTCCGCGCTGCGGCTTCGACGCTTATGCAGTCGACGGTCGGAAAGCTTGTTATGGACGGGTTGCAGAAGGGGCTTTCCGTGGCAGAAATTATTGATATTGCCGATCAGGTCTGCGTACTTGTAACGGGTATGGACTTCGAAGAACTGACGGGCAAAACGTTAAACAGCTTTAAAGATCTTATCGAAAACGAAGCACTGCTTACAATGACTGTTATAGAGCTTGCAAACCGTTACTGGGATTTTGCTAACTACGGCAATATAACTTCGATAATTCCCGACGGCAACGACGATTTCTCCGAAGAAGACTATTACTTCACCGTTGAAGAAATACTCGGCTATATCGACGAATTCGGCGGATATAACGCTTATGAACTTATCTGTCAGGCTTCCGGCTTAGAAATGTCTGAACTTAAAGGTATTGTAGACAGCATACTTGACCCCGTATCAAAAACTTCGGATATAAAAATTTATACCGACGCTTACGGCAACGTCACGGGCGGTGAAATTTCCGCGGAGTCTACAATGCTCGATATTGACGGTACGGTAATAGATTTCGGCGGAAGTCTTATAATTACCGATAAGGTATCCACCAACGTCAACTATAACGAAGTCGAGGAAGAAGTAAAAGAAATTGCCGAAAAGTTTGAATTCAACGTCGGCGCAATAAAATGCAACTATCCCGAAGCAAAGGTTACCACTTACTCCGACGGAAGCGTAAAATCGGCAACGGTAACGCGCAACGAAGAACGCGTGGTTAACGAATGGACAGAGTACGATAGTCGTTTGGAAACCGACGAAGACGGTAAAGAATACGAAGTCGTTATCGAAATAATAAACCGTGAGATAGAATACGTATATGAAAATATAGTTTACGAATTTGACAAAGAACCCGTTCTTATGCTTACGGCGGACTGCGGAAGCTGGTATAACGTAAACGTTATGCCGTCGAAAAAGCAAATCACAAGAAGAGTGGAATTTGTAACCTTGCGTATAGTAGACGACGTAATTGAAGACGAACAAAGAGAACTTAAAGAAGAGTACAGCAATACGCAATATGACGGTGAAGGTATTACTTTCGACTTTAACACGGTGACGAAACGCGCCGTTGCAAGCAACCAATCTTTCGGTTCTTTCGGCAGACATAACTTTATCGAGGACGATAACAAGAGAGAGGACTGCGGTGACGGCTGTTACGATTGGGGTGAAATGCACTTCTATTGCACGGACTGCGGCAAGACGAAGACGCAGTACTTTGCGCACGGTCACGAAAGAGCCGTCAGGTTTGAACCGCTTACGGGCAATAAAGTCAACGACTGCGAAGACGGATACTACTACATAAATTACTGCAAGAACTGCGGCGAAGAACTTTACAGGTACGTTGCTGACTATCACGACGTTTGGGCTAATGCTCAGACTGTTGACTTGGCGGAATACGGCGCGTGCGCAGATCACGAATTCAGAATGATGGCTTGCGCCTGCGGTAAAGAATCGCATTTCGAGAATAACGGACGTTTGCATTACCTCGGCATGGAGCAGACGGGCCCCGACAGCTATACCGAAAGTTACGCTTGCGAAAGATGCGCTTTGACTATGACGATTAATTCGACGCACACGCAAAACACTAATGTATGCGAAGAAACGTTGGTACGCGTTTACGTCATTAAATATAACGGAAACACGGTCGGCGATTACACTGTAACAGAAAAGCAGGAAAGACACAAATGGCGTAATTTATTGGAGCTTGCGCAAGGTTCAAAGACCTGTGAAGACGGCGTAATTGTTACGCAGGTATGTATTAACTGCGGACAAAAGTCGGATAGAAATTACTTGGAGCACGGTCATGTCACGGGGTGTGTGCAAATAATCGACCTTGAACAGTACGGCGCGGAATGCGGCGAAAAGCTTCTGGTTTACGGTTGCGCCTGCGGTATGTATTACGAAAGTTACGAAATAATTTCTAACGGCGCAACGGATTTGGGTATTATAGAAGAAAGTTCTTACAACAATACCCGATATGACGTTAAAGAGCCGGACGGTTCCTTGCGTACGGTATACGACGAACTTACGGTTAGTCACTGCGCTGTAACAAACCCCGTTCAATGCAATCTGATAATAGCCGACAAGAAATATATGTCGCAGTCCGGTTGCGAAGGTTATCTCGATATTCTTATCGGTTGCGACAGGAACGGCAAAAACGCGCAAAAGGTAATTACTTTATTAATCTATACAAAGCATTGCCATAACGACGTTACGACGGAGGATTTGGGCGCTTGCAAGTATAACGAAGTTCATAAATGCGTCAGATGCGAAGACAGTTACGTGACCACGGGCATAAAGCACACCGTCGGCGACAGTATTGAATTTATCTCCGGTTGCCGTTACGGTTACCATTGCTCTGTTTGCGGACAGTATGTGGACACCGAATATCGTCACGATTTGCAGTGGAAGGAAGTAGGTACCTGTAAGGAGGAATATACTTGCTCTAAGTGCGGTTACGTAGCAGACGTACGCTATACGCATAACTTTGAATGGAAGCGTGCGGAAGGCTGTCTGTGGAATTCGGCTTGCTCTAAGTGCGGACAGTTTAACGAAAGCGAATACAGGCACGATTTCGAAATAACCGAAGCAACCTGTACACAGTTCGGAAACAAGCACTGTAAGGCGTGCGGCGTTGACCTGGTCATCTTGCCCCATAACCATAACTGGGTTGAAGACGAAAACGGCTTCCGCTGCACAAACTGCAACATTACGGGTGTCAACGGCGTAAGCGGCGACGTTGTGCTTGAAGACTGTTCGGAAGAACTCGGCGGAGATGAAAATTACGTCGTCGGCTTCTGGATAGATTACTATGACAAGCAAAACCAGTACAGATATGACAAAGAGTTTGTTTTAAGCGTAACGCTTATTCTCAACGAACCGCAGGAGGACGGAAACGACCAGATTTTAGCCGAAGGTATAGAAGTTAAATTCAATTCTCACGGCGGCGGAAATTATGTGGAATTTTCCAAATCGGCTGTCGGTGAGTGGGCAAGCGAAAACGGCTTTGAAGCAGGCAGCTACGAGGTGCGTTTAAGCTTCGTTCCCGTCGGATGGCAGTGCGACCTTGACTACGGAATAACATTTTAACTTACGTTGAACAATAAATTCGGGCGCGGATATTTGTCCGCGCCCGAATGTTTAGTAAAATGAAAGTTAAATGAATTTTATTGATTTACGGCAATATATTATTTACACGGAATTTATATTTATGTTAATATAACGTTATACTATAAATCGAAAGGAAGCTTATGTTCAAAATTTACAGAAAATTAAAACCTCTTGACTGGACGCTTCTTGCCGTGCTTATGGGCCTTACGGTGTTGCAGGTATGGTGTACTATGCTGCTTGTCGACTATATGCGCGATATTATAGAGGCGATAACTCTCGTAAATCTCGGTTTGGGAGAGACGGGCGACATTTGGTATAACGGCGGTATGATGATTGCCGTTGCGGCGGGCAGCGCCGCGGCGCAGACGTTTGTCGGGCTTATCGCTTCGTTTGTGTCTTCAAATCTTTCGGCAAGACTGCGTACGGAAGTTTACAACAAGGTGGACGGCTTTTCCATTGCCGAACGCGACAGGTTTTCAACGCCGTCGCTGATAACCCGCACAACCAACGACGTACAGCAGGTTCAGATGGCAAACATACTTATGCTCCGTATGGCGGTTGCGGCTCCCGTAACTGCTATATGGGCAATCGTAAAAATACAGGAAGCAAGCGCACAGCTTACGCTTACCACGGTAATAGCAGTCGTTGCGTTATTGCTGTTTTTAACCGTGCTTATTGTTTTCGTTATGCCAAAGTTTAAAATTATTCAAAAGCTTATCGACAGGCTTAACGGTGTATCGCGTGAAAATCTTACGGGTATCCGCGTAATCCGCGCGTACAATGCCGAAGGTTATCAGACCGAAAAGTTTGAAAAATCCAATACGGCAATTACGAAAACCCAACTGTTCACGGGCAGGCTTATGTCGCTTATGTCGCCCGTTATGATGCTTATTATGAACGGCGTGTCGCTTGCTATTTATTGGGTGGGCGCGTCGCTGATCAACGGCGGAACGATAGAATATCCCACTGTTATCGCATTTATGCAGCTCGCTTCGCAGATAATTATGGCGTTTATTATGCTTATGATGATGTTCGTGCTTCTGCCCAGGGCGCAGGTGTCGGCAAAGCGCATAAACGAAGTGCTTGAAACCCCGTTTACCGTCGCCGACCCCGAAGAGGAACAGCCTCTTACAGAAGAGGGAACGGTTGAGTTTAAAAACGTATCTTTCGAATATTCCGACTCCGACGAAAAGGTAATACAGGATATAAGCTTTAAAGCCGAAAAAGGTCAGACTGTCGCGTTTATCGGTTCTACGGGAAGCGGCAAATCCACGCTTATAAATCTTGTGCCCCGCTTTTTCGACGTAACCGAAGGTCAGGTGCTTGTCGACGGCGCGGATGTAAGGAATATCAAAAAGTCGACTTTGCGCCGTCTTATCGGCTACGTTCCGCAAAAGGGCGTGCTGTTTTCGGGAACGGTAAAAAGCAATATAGCTTTCGGCAATGAAAATCTTTCCGACGAAGAAATTATTTCCGCCGCAAAGGTTGCAGAAGCTGACGGCTTTATAACCGAAATGGAAAAGGGGTACGATTCCGAAATTTCACAGGGCGGTAAAAACGTGTCGGGCGGACAGAAACAGCGTCTTTCCATTGCCCGCGCCGTAGCCGTCAAACCCGAAATATTTATTTTCGACGACTCGTTCTCCGCGCTTGACTACAAGACCGATAAGAAGGTGCGCGAAAATTTGAAGGAGGCGGCGAAGGGTGCAACCAAACTTATAGTCGCGCAGAGGATAGGCACTATTATGGATGCGGATAAGATAATCGTACTCGACAGCGGTAAAGCGGTGGGTATAGGCACGCACAAACAGCTTTTAAAAGACTGCGAGGTCTACCGCGAAATCGCTCTTTCACAGCTTTCAAAGGAGGAACTCGGCTTATGATGCACGGAAAAACGGCTGTATCCCGTAACGGTGTTAACGGCGGTAAGGGCGGTACTAAAAAATTACTGCTTGCGCTAAAACCTTACGCGCCCCAAATTGCGTTGACGTTTCTTTTTATTGCAATTTCAACCGTGTTTTCGGTATACGCGCCCCAGTGGCTTTCAAAACTTACGGACGAAATAGTAAACCACGCGTTTACCCGCGATATAGATATGGCGAAGATTGTTAATATTGCCGTCGTGCTTATCGCGTTTTACGGCTGTAACGCGCTTTGCAATTATTTGGCAAACTTTATTATGACGACCGTCACGCAGAAGTACGCACGCAGAATGCGCAGCGACATTACGCGTAAAATAAACTGCGTTCCCCTTAGTTATTTCGACTCTCACCAATACGGCGACACGCTTTCGGTAATCACTAACGACGTCGACACGATAAGCCAGAATATGGACCAGGCAGTGTCAATGTTCCTGTCTTCGATAAGTATGCTCGCGGGAGTGCTTGTCGCAATGTTCGTAACGTCGTGGCAGATGGCGCTTACGGTGCTGATGATAATTCCGCTTATGCTTATAATGCTGTTTGTCCTTACCAAGCTTGCAATGCCGCAGTTCAGGAAAAACCAGCAGTATCTCGGCGACTTGAACGGCAAAGTGGAAGAATACTATACGGGGCATATGGTAATAAAGGCGTTCAATGCGGGCAAGCGTATGTCTGACGACTTCGAAGTAAGCAACTCCAAAATGCGCTGGGGCGTAATAAGGGGTCAGTCGATAGCAGGTTTTATCCAGCCTGCAATGAACCTTATCGCATACTTTGCATATGCTTCGGTATGCGTTGTCGGCGGGCTTTTAATGGCTGACGGCGCCGGCGTAACTTTCGGCACGATAACGGCGTTTTTGGTATACGTCAACCTTTTCCAGAATCCCTTATCGCAGATTGCGCAGGCGGCGACCAGCTTGCAGATGGCGGCGGGCGCTTCGGCAAGGGTATTCGACTTTCTTGCACAGGAAGAGCTTTCCGACGAAACGGGTAAATCCCGCAAGCTTCTTTCGGAAGACGGTACGGGCAATATCCGCGGCGACGTAGAATTTAAAAACGTACGCTTCGGCTACTCTCCCGATAAAATAATAATTCCCGACTTCTCGGCAAAGATAAAAGCGGGTATGAAAGTCGCGGTGGTGGGACCTACCGGCGCGGGTAAAACGACACTGGTCAACCTTTTAATGCGCTTCTACGAAATCGACGGCGGGGATATTACGATTGACGGCGTGTCGATAAAGGATATGCCCCGTTCTGAAATTCACGATATTTTCGGTATGGTCTTGCAGGACACCTGGATGTTTGAAGGCACTATCCGCGAAAATATTCTCTTTTCGAAAGACAACGTATCGGACGCGCGTCTTGAAGAAATTTTGAAGGAAGCGGGCATCGCACATTACGTCCATACACTGCCAAACGGACTCGATTATTATATGGAAAACGAAACAAGCGTATCGGGCGGGCAGAAGCAGCTTATAACCATTGCAAGGGCAATGGCGGAAAATTCGCCCCTTCTCATTCTTGACGAGGCAACGTCCAACGTCGACACCCGTACCGAAGAAATTATCCAGTCGGCTATGGACAGACTGACGCAGGGCAGAACCAGCTTCGTCATAGCGCACAGACTTTCCACAATAAAGAACGCCGACCTGATTCTCGTTATGCGCGACGGCAACATAGTAGAACAAGGCACGCACGACGCGCTTATAGAAAAGAACGGCTTCTACGCAAGCTTATACAATTCACAGTTTGCAGGCGAATAAAGCGCAGTTCCCCGACGCTTTCGCGTCGGGGAACTATTGACTTTTGAAATATTTTGTAATAAAATAAAGGTAATAAAAAATTTTTTCAATCAATATGCGGATATGGCGGAATAGGCAGACGCGCTCGTCGCGGTAAACTCCGCTTTAAGCAGTCCGCACTGTGTGCAAACTGCAACTGAGCTCCGTTACCGCTCCTTTTCCCAAAAAACTTTTGCTATGCAAAATTTTTTCGGGAGCCCTGAAAAAATTAAGTCCCGCGCTTGCGGGGTGATGGCTTTACAGTTTAATGTACATTACAGATCAATATGCGGATATGGCGGAATAGGCAGACGCGCGGGACTTAGAATCCCGTCCGCAAGGGTGCAGGTTCAACTCCTGTTATCCGCACCATTTCGCGCGGGAATACACCGCGCAAGGGAGAAATTTATGTTAACGCCCGAAGGAACAATTAAATCGCAAACGCCTATGGACGTGCGTATGCAGAAGGAGATGTCGCGCAGCGCAGATATGATGGCGCTTGCAATGATAATAGTCGGTGCAATCGGCATTTCCGTGTTTATCGCGCTTGAAGTACTTTCCGCGGTTTTTGAAAAGTTCGACTATGAAGTTATGTTTTTTATTTTGCTTTTCGCCGTTCTTTTGGGTCTTGGCATCGGCGTAAAAGTTCTTATAAGAAAGGCAATAAAAAACGTTACCGCTCTGCCTAAAATCAACGAGTACGAATTTTTTGCCGACAGCTTTACAATCGACCAGACAGTTAACGGCGAAAACGTCGCGCACGTTAAAATTTTCAATTCGCAGGTAATAAAATCGAAGGAAAGCAAAGACTACATAGCTCTGTTTGTCGGAGGCGCGGTTTATCCCGTTCTCAAAGATGGGCTTTCGGAAGGCGAGCTAAATATTTTAAGGAGCAATTTTAAACTGCCTATAAAGGGAGCGGCTACGGTCGTTTGTCCGCCCGCGGGCACGGAAGAAAAAATTACAACCGCCGATAAGTCGGTCGAAGAGCCGGAAGAGCCGTTCGGGGAGTTTAAAGAATAGTATGAGTTTTCTTGAATTGACGGGCGTAGGCAAACAGTACAGGACGGGAAGCGTTACGGTAGACGCGCTTAAAGATGCGTCTTTTACGCTTGAAGACGGCGAGTTCGCCGTCGTACTCGGTTCGTCGGGCGCGGGCAAGACGACCCTTTTAAACCTGCTCGGCGGGATGGATAACGCTACTTCGGGTCAAATAATTCTTGACGGAAAAAACGTAACTTCACTTAATAAACGCGGACTTACCGAATACCGCCGCAACGACGTCGGCTTCGTTTTTCAGTTCTACAATTTAATGCCCAACTTAACCGCGCTTGAAAACGTCGAAATTGCCGTGGAAATATGCAAGGACCACTTGAAACCCGAAGAAATTTTAAAGGAAGTGGGGCTTGAAGACAGACTTAACAACTTCCCCGCACAGCTTTCGGGGGGAGAACAGCAACGCGTGTCAATAGCCAGAGCAATGGCTAAAAACCCAAAACTGCTTCTCTGCGACGAACCGACGGGCGCACTCGATTATGCCACGGGCAAAAAGATTTTAAAACTTTTATACGACGTGTCAAAACAGCGCAAACGCCTTGTTATAATAGTTACCCACAATTCCGCGCTGAAAGATATGGCGGATAAAGTCATATATATCAAAAGCGGACAGATAGAGCGCATAGAAAGCAACGCCTCTCCCGTACCCATCGATGAAATAGAGTGGTGATAACGTGATTAAGACCTATTTGAAAACACTGTGGCGTATGTTCAAAAAACACGCCGCACGGCTTATATCGCTTATATTTATGGTGTTGGTATCGGTCGGGTTTTGTTCGGGCGTCGGTATGGCGCCCGATAAAATCAATAAATCGCTCAACGCGTATTATATTTCCAACAACGCAAGCGATTTTATAATTAAAAGCAAGTCCCCGCTCGGTTTTTCGGAAGAGGATATCGCAAAAATCAAAACGCTTTTTGCGGGCGCGGACGTAAACGTCGGTCAGTCGCTGGATGTATCAATCGGCGAAAAGCGTTCGCTTAGGGTGTATTTCGTCGATTTCGACAACTGGACGGTAAACAAGCCCGACCTTTTGGAGGGCGAAAACCCGTCTTCCGCGTTGCAATGTTATGCGGAACGGGCCGACAACGTAATAAAGGGATACCCCGTCGGCGAAGAAGTAAAAATAGATTTAACGCCGTTCGGCATTCCGGAATATCTGAACTCCGTCGTAACGGTCGTCGGCACCGTTCAGGGTGCGCTTACGTTTGCAAAGGACGGAGAACCGAGTTACAACAACGATATTACCGAAGTTCCCGACACGACTACGGGAACTGCGGATATGGACTGTCTTGAAAATATACTTTACGTAGACAAGTCCGCTATGCCTTTACCCAACGGCGATATATACGTAGCAATTGGGGACAGAACGGTTTTCAACTGCTTTTCAAAGGATTATAAGACGCTTACAGACAACGGCGTTAAAGATATAACGCGCACTCTCGAAAACGTCGAAGTGTTGACTTTGTACGACAATTACAGTTATAAATCTCTGTCTTCGTACAGCGACAAGGTCGAAGCGATAGGTTACGTGTTGATGGTTGCGTTTCTGCTTGTTACCGCGCTTGTCGTGCTGTCCACGATGACCCGCCTTCTCGATGAAGAGCGTTCGCAGATAGCCTGTCTTAAAACTCTCGGCTATTCGTCTTCCGGCATAATATCCAAGTATCTGCTGTTTGCGTTGATAGCAACGGGAATAGGCGGCGTGGGCGCGTATTTCGTCGGGATAGGTCTGGCGTATTTCCTGTATATAGTTTTCAATTACAGCTTCAATATGCCCCCTATGGCTCCGAGCGTAACGGTAGTTTTCTATATAATCACGCTTGCGCTGATAGTGGCTGCAACGCTTGTCGCAACCGCGCTTTCCGGAATAGAGCTTACTGGCGAACGCCCCGCAAACCTGTTGCGTCCCAAACCCCCGCGGGCGGGCAAAAAGGTCATTCTCGAAAGAATACCCGTTCTCTGGAACAGGCTTTCTTTCAGATACAAATCGACTATGCGCAACGTTTTAAGATACAAAAGCAGGTTTTTAATGACGGTTATATCCGTTGCGTTTTCAACCGCACTCGTTATGGCGGGGCTGGGGCTTTTGGATATGTGCCTCTTTCAGGACTTCGGTTCGGGTGCGATAATGGGAATATCGGCGGTAATCGTCGTGTTTGCGGGCGTGCTTACCGCAGTGGTAATTTACACGCTTACAAATATAAATATAAGCGAACGCAACCGCGAAATAGCAACGCTAATGGTTTTGGGTTATTACGACAGGGAAGTAACGGGTTACATATACCGTGAAGTGTACGTCAATTCCGCAATAGGCATAGTTTTCGGCTACCCGCTGTCCGCACTTTTACTGTGGCTTGTGTTTAAGGTAATGGGCATAGGCTCGCTTGCGAAAGTAAGCTGGTTTACCTGGCTTATCGCGCCTGTTGTGGTGTTGCTGTTCACGGGTCTTGTAACGCTTATACTTTACAGAAAAATAGTCAAGGTAAATATGAACGACAGCTTAAAGGCAATAGAATAAATCTATTCCCGCCCGAACGCGAAAAGCGTTCGGGCGGGTTTTCGGTAAAAATTTATCAATTTAAATATTTTACCGTTTTCAATTTTTTGACAATAGCTGTAAGCCGTGCTATAATAATTGAGTTATGAAAACACAAAGCGTAGTTACAGATTTAAGAAGACAAGTATTTAAAGAAGTGGCGAAAGTCGCCTACGAATCCGAAAATCCTTCGGACGACCTTGAAGGAATACCTTTCCTTATCACGCCGGACGAAATTCCCAGATACCGCGAAAGTATTTACCGCGAACGGCAGATTGCTTCCGAACGCGTCCGCCTTGCAATGGGACTTTCGCTTCGTCCCGAAAACAAGCCCGTACATATAACTTCGGGCGTGGACAGAAGCAATATATCGGAAAAGTATTACGAACCGCCTCTAATGCAGGTAATACCGTCTGCGTGCGATAAGTGTCCCGACAACGAATTTTACGTGTCAGACCAGTGCAGGAACTGCGTCGCGCATTCGTGTATAAAAAGCTGCCCCAGGGGTGCAATTTCAATAGTTAACGGCAAGTCTTTCATAGACCAGACCAAGTGTATAAAATGCGGTAAGTGTAAGTCTGCCTGTCCCTACGGAGCTATTGCCCATCACGTCCGCCCGTGCGCTTCGGCTTGCGGTGTAAAGGCAATTTCCACAGACGAATACGGCAGGGCGCATATTGACAACGAAAAATGCGTCGCCTGCGGTCAGTGTATGTCGGTTTGTCCTTTCGGCGCGATTGCCGACAAATCGCAGATATACCAGCTTATTCAGGCGATAAAGAAGGGTGACGAGATAGTGGCGGCTGTCGCTCCCGCTATAATAGGTCAGTTCGGGGCAAAAGCAACGCCCGGCAGAATGAAGTCTGCGCTTCTCGCGCTCGGCTTTAAGGACGTGTACGAAGTTGCCGTCGGCGCGGACGTCGGCTGTATTGCGGAAGCGCACCATTACGTCAACGATGTTGCGACGGGTAATCTTCCCTTCCTGTTTACAAGCTGTTGCCCCGCTTGGGCTGTGCTTGTAAAAAAGCAGTTTCCCGATTTGGCTTCGCAGGTCTCGCGTGAGCTTACGCCTATGGTGGCGACGGCGCGTTCCATAAAGATTAACCGCCCCAACGCAAGGGTTGTGTTTATAGGTCCCTGCGCCGCGAAAAAGCTTGAAGCTTCAAGGCGGACAGTGAGAAGCCACGTCGACTTCGTAATCACATTCGAAGAGCTTGCGGGTATGTTCGAAGCTAAAAATATCAACCCGGAAGAGATGGAAGAGCTTCCCGTAAAGATAGGCGCGACGGGCGCGGGCAGGGGATACGCCTGCTCCGGCGGGGTTGCCGGCGCAATAGAAAACTGTATCAACGAATATTATCCCGGTACAGAGGTCAAGATAAGGCATGCGGAAGGGCTTTCCGACTGCAAAAAGATTTTGACGCTTGCAAAGGCGGGAAAGCTTAACGGATATATGATAGAGGGTATGGGGTGCCCCGGCGGCTGCGTTGCGGGTGTAGGTACGATAATTCCGCCCGAAAGCGCAAAGACTGTCGTCGAAAAGCTTGTACAATCAAGCGAAAAGGCAATTCCGCCCAAAGAGATGGAAAACCTTGCCGAAAAGCTTTCTGATATGAATTGAAGTAACCGCACGTTTGCGGATTTAGGTTAAAAAGTCGAATAAAGGTCAAAAACTGTACTATGTACGATACGGCAATCATTGGCAGCGGACCTGCGGGAATATCCGCGGCTGTCAATTTAAAAATTCACGGTAAAAATTTTATCTGGCTTTCGGGGCGTTCGGTGTCAAAAAAAGTCGGTCAGGCGGAGAGAATTAAAAATTATCTCGGACTGCCCGACGTCACGGGCGAACAGCTTGAATGGACTTTTTTAAACCATTACGAGGGTATGGGAATAAAACTTACCGAAGAGGTTGTCAACGGCGTTTACGAGACGGACGGGTATTTTACACTGCTTGCGGGTAAAAACCAATATGAAGCAAAATCCGTCATTCTCTGCACGGGCGTGTCGGCAGTAAAGCCCGTCGCCGGCGAAGAAGAGTTCGTCGGCAGGGGGATAAGCTACTGCGCCACGTGCGACGGTTTTTTGTACAAGGGCAAGAAGATAGCCGTACTCTGTACCGAAAAGAAATTCGAACACGAAATAGAATATCTTGCGGGTCTGGCGGAAAAGGTTTACGTAATGCCGCTGTACCGCGGATACGAGATAAAAGCAGAAAATGCCGAAATTATTTTAAAACAGCCGCTGTCGTTTACGGGCGGTATGCGCCTTGAAAGGGTAAACTTTAAGGATAAGAGTATAGAAGTAGACGGAGCGTTTATCTTAAAGGGTTCGTTTTCGCCGTCGCAACTTATGCACGGGCTTGCAGTAAAGGACGGGCATATAGCGGTGGAACGCGACTGTTCCACCAACATTGCGGGTGTCTTTGCGGCTGGCGACTGCACGGGCAGACCGTATCAGTACGCAAAATCCGCAGGCGAAGGCAACGTTGCCGCGCACTCGGTTCTGCAATATCTTGCGGATAAAAAATAAGGGACAGCCCCGCCGTAAGGCGGGGCTTAAAATTACTTGCCTTTAAGCGTGTACTGTGTTAAAATCTTAATACTACTTATCGGCAGGTGAACGATATGCCGGAATGGCTTGAATATCTTTTAAGAATATTAATGGCGGTGGGGCTCGGCTTCGTAATCGGTATCGAACGTCAGCTCCGTCTTAAAGTTGCGGGTATAAGGACGCACGCACTCGTCGCGGCGGGCGCGTGCCTGTTTATGATTATTTCTAAATACGGCTTCGGCGATTCCACACAGTTTGACGCTTCGCGTATAGCTTCGCAGGTGGTGTCCGGCATAAGCTTTATCGGCGCGGGTATGATACTGCACAGACAGCAGGTCGTACACGGGCTTACTTCCGCCGCGGGCATATGGCTTACGGCGGCTATCGGTATGGCTGCGGGTGCGGGGCTCTATTACGTCGCCTTGGGCGCCGCGGCTATAATGGTTATGGTTCAGCTTGTATTCCATATTCCTTTGCCGATATTTATGGAAAAGCATTATAACGAACTTAAATTAATTTTCAAAAGCCCCAACGAAGACTGTACAAGGGCGATAAAGCAGTTGTTCGACATTAAAAATTTTACTGCGCTTAAAGCCGAAAGGCAGGGCGAAGAGATAGTTTACTCCGCCGTCGTCAATACAAAAAAGCAAATAGATTCGGAATTTATCCGCAACGCGGTCAACGAATATCCATATATAATTTCCATTGAAAAACTCGAAAACGACAGGTAAATAAAAATGAAATTCACCGAAATTACCGTTCACACCGCAAGCGGTGCAAGCGAATTGGTGGCCGACGTTCTCTGGCGGTATACCAACTACGGCGTAGCCATTTCCGACGTAAAGGACGTAATAGCCCTTCAACGCGACAAGGCTATGTACTGGGACTATATGGACGAAAGTCTTTTGGAAAACGGAGACGTACTCGTCAAGGCGTTCATCCCATCGGACACGGCGGCGGGCACGTTGCCGCTCATACGCGCCGACCTTGAAGAGGTAAAGGAAAACGGCAAAGATTACTTGGATTTCGGAACTCTCGAAACTACTTGCAGGCAGGTCGAGGGGGACGATTGGCTTGAAATATGGCGTAAACATTTCCGCCCCCTGCATATCGGCGAACGCATAGTCGTCTGTCCCGAATGGATAGCTTACGACAGGCGCGAGGGCGAGCAGGTTGTTAAATTGGACAGCAATATGGCGTTCGGCACGGGAGAACACGAAACGACTTCGATGTGCCTTAAACTTTTGCAGGAATATTTAACCCCGCAGTCGGTGTGCATAGACGTGGGATGCGGAAGCGGCATTCTCGGAATTTCGGCAATAAAGTTGGGCGCAAAGTTTGCCTACCTTACCGACATTGACGACATTGCCGTAAAAAGCGCAACCCATAACTGTTTGATAAACGGTGTCGAAGACAGCGTAAAGGTCGCACACGCGGATTTATTGAGCGACGCGGATGTCAAGGGCGATATAATGCTTGCCAACATCACCGCCGAAATATTGTGCCGTCTTGCGCCGTCTATACCCAAAAATTTAAAGGCAGGCGGAACGCTTATTTTAAGCGGTATAATAGAAAGCCGTCTTGAAAGCGTTTTAAAGGCTTTCGGCGCACAGGGTTTAACCTTGGATAAACAGCTTAAAGAGGGCGAGTGGTACGCACTTTCGTTTAGGTTATGAGCGGTCGCAAAAGATTTTTCATACAGTCTGTAAATTATCCCGCGCAAACTTCGGTTATTCTTGACGGGGAAGAGTTTGTACACGCCAAAACCGTACAGCGCGTGGAAGCTGGGACGGAAATAATTCTGCTTGACGGAAGCGGAAAGGAATATTCCGCAATAGTCGCTAAGGTGGAAAAGCACAGCCTTACCGCAAACATCGTCGGGTGTGCGGACGGGGACAAGGAACCTAAGGAAGATATTTATCTTTTGTGCGGTGCGTTAAAGGGCGACAAGACAGAACTGGTCGTACAGAAAGCAACCGAACTCGGCGTAAGCCGTATCGGTGTATTTTCGTCGGCTTACTGTTCGGCGTTTATAAACGCAAACAAACTTGAACGTCTTAACAAAGTCGCGCGGGAAGCGGCTAAGCAGTGTATGCGCTCGCGCGCGCCCGAAGTAATTTATTACGACGGTTTTGCTTCTGCGCTCGCTTCTGCAAAAAATTATAAAAACAAACTTTTCGCCTGCGAATTTGCAGATAAAAGCCAAACGGATATTATGGGCGTAAATGGCTCAACCGCGTTGGTTGTCGGCAGCGAAGGCGGGTTTTCGGAAGAAGAGTTTGCGCTTTCGGCACGTTACGGCTTTGCGGGAATTACGCTCGGCAAACGCATACTCCGCGCAGAAACGGCGGCGGTAAGTCTTACGGCGCTCGTTGCGTACGCATTGGGTGAACTGAGATGAAAGCGGTGGTTTTTACGCTCGGCTGTAAAGTAAACGAAAGCGAATCCGCCTCTGTAATTTCCGCGCTTGAAAACGCGGGCTGGCAGACGGATATTAAGCTCGGCTATGCGGACGCGTACGTACTGAACACCTGCGCCGTCACGCGCGAAGCCGAAAAGAAGAGCCGTCAGCTTATCGCAAGGGCGAGAAAGTTCAATCCCGAAGCGAAAATTTTCGTCTGCGGCTGCGCTTCGGAAAAAGATAAAAAAAGTTTTGAAGAAAAAGGCGTTGCGTTCGTCGCGGGCGCGCGCGATAAAGAGCGTGTTCTGGAAGCGTTCTCGCGGGAGTTCGGCTGTAAAATAAGCGGACTTCATTACCCCAAACAGCCGAGAACACGCGCTTTCATAAAAATTCAGGACGGGTGCAACAACTTCTGTTCATACTGCATAATTCCCTATCTGCGCGGACGCGAAAGGTCGCGCACAGTAGAAGATATCTTAAACGAAATTGCCGCAACCGCCTGTCCGGAAATTGTTTTGAACGGAATAAACATATCGTCGTTCGAAGGCGGGCTTGCAAAGCTTATAACTTCTTTGCAGGGTGTGGATAAGCGCATAAGACTCGGTTCTTTGGAGTGCAGTATTATAGACGAAAATCTGCTTGACGCCCTTAAAAATCTTAAAGATTTCGCCCCGCAGTTCCATCTATCCCTTCAAAGCGGAAGCGACGCCGTGCTTAAAGCTATGAACCGCCGTTACACGCGTGCGGAGTATTTAAAAAAGTGCCGTCTTATCTACGAATATTTCCCCGACGCGGCAATAACTACCGATATAATAGCCGGTTTTCCCACCGAAAGACAGGAAGATTTTCTTGAAAGTCTTTCTATAATAGACGAAGCAGGGTTTGCGCGCGTACATTCGTTTGCGTATTCCCCGCGTGAAGGCACGGTTGCCTATAAACTTAAAGACCTGCCTGCGGAAATCAAGTCCGGGCGGTTGCACCGTCTTCTCGACCGCGCCGCAAATTCAACCGCAAAATTTTTGACGAAGAATGTCGGAAAGGTTGCGGAGATAATAGCCGAAGAGTATGCCGACGGGTTTACAAGCGGTTATACGGGCAACTATATCCGCGTGTACGTCGCTGGCAGACTTACGGAAGGCGGGAAGTACCCCGTTAAAATACAGACACTGTTTAAAGACGGCGTACTTGCCGTAAAAGACGAGGATTAATGGAAAGATCCGAAAAATCGCAGGGCGCGTTAGCCCGCGCAAAAATTGTATATTTCTTCAAGGAGACTTTCCGATACCACTCCAAAGACGAGTATAAGGAAATCTTTTCCCGCGGGTTGGATGACAACGGAGGCATAAACGGCGGTATGCCGTGGCTGTACGTCCGCGCCTTTTTTGCGCTGTTTGTACTTTTTACGGTAAACGTTCTCATACTGCGCCTTACAAACAATCCGCTCTTCGTGCTGTCGGTGACTTTCCTCGGCGGGACGACGGTTACAATACCTTTTATAATTCTGCTGTTCGAACTGTATCCCAAGCGCGACGTAAGTCTTTTAATGCTTTTGGGTGTGCTTGTCGGCGGTGGAACTCTCGCAATAGCGCTTTCCCAGATAGGTTACGGGTTTGTATCGGTTAAAAACCGTTGGCTTAGCGCGGTGTTTACGGGCATTTTGGAAGAGGTCTGTAAAATAATCCCCGCAATATGTTCAATTCTTTTCTTCGGGCAGAAAGGCAGATATTCCTGTTTTCTCTTCGCTGCGGCTGTCGGCGCGGGGTTTTCCGTAATAGAGGATATGGGTTATATCTTTTATTTCTCGGAATCGCACGCCCCCGTCTTTCAAAGCGACGTGCAGGCTGTCGTATCAATCTTTACCGACAGGGGCTTGTCGTCGTTCTGCACCCATATTCTTTGGACGGGCGCGGCAGGCTGGGCGTACGGCGCTTCGAAAAAACCTTTCAAATCTTTCTGGCTTCTCATTTTATTGTCAAGCGTCGCGCTGCATATTCTTTGGGATTTACCGCTTGAAGGGATGTGGCAGGCTTCGGTAATTCTCGCTTGCGTGGTGGTAGCTTCGGCAATCGGGATAGCGATGATACATCTGTCGCGCAGGGAAATTATTACGGCTTGCGTGGACTTGGAATTTTTCGACGAAGAGATAATCGTACAGGCAAAGTCGATGGGGGAAGTCCTGCGCTTCCGCAATGCGGCAAACCTTACTTTTTCGCTTGCCGTCACCTGTCTTGCCGTAATAACGCTGTTGCTTTGCGCCTTGCCGATAGGCACGCTGTACAGAACAGAGGTGTTCGGCGACAGCCAAAGCTTTATAAATTATATTCAGGGCGGTTACTCTTTTAAAGCCGACTGGGACAGGGCATACGCCGTCGGTTTGCCGAATTACGAAGAACGTTGGCGTAACGAGGACGGAGAACTCGAACTCAAATACGTTATACAGGCTCAATCGGCGGACATAGAGGGTGTGCAAGCCCAATATTACTACGGTTACGGCTGTTACTCTACGGGATACGAACTTGAAACAATTTCGCTTGCCGTCGAAAGTTTGCCCGTCGGCAACAGCAGAATAGAATGTACCCAATTTAAGTTCGGCAAGGAAACAGTCTGGGCGTTCGACGTTTACGAAAATCTTATAAGTTATGTTTATAATGACGACGGTAGCGTAAGCGCGGTACTCAACGCCGAAGAATTCGAAGGTTACGACATATTAATCGCGTTAAGCGCAACGGCTTGCGCGGTTGCCGCGTGCTGTACAGTCATACTCGTCGCGTTTACAATAAAATTAAGGAGAATAAAAGAAGATGAAAAAAAGTGATTGCTTGTTCTGTAAGATAATAGACGGGGAAATTCCGTCTAAAAAGGTCTACGAAGACGATAAAATGCTTGTTTTCAAAGATATTGAACCCAAGGCGAAAGTGCATTTGCTTGCGATATGCAAGGATCATTTCAAACTTCTTTCCGAAATGGACGGGGAGAGGGCTGAACTTGTAAAGTATATGCTTACCAAAATTCCCGAAATAGCAAAAGCAAACGGCTGTGAAAACGGTTACCGACTGGTCATAAATCAGGGCGATGATGCGGGGCAGACGGTGTTCCATCTGCACATTCACATTTTGGGCGGACAGACGCTCGGCTGGTAATTCAAAATTTACAGGAGATTATATGATTTATTATCTTAAAAACAAATATCTTTCGCTTGCCGTCAACTCCGACGGGGGCGGTATGACGTCGATAAATTACCGCGGCGAAGAGCGGCAGTGGCAGGGCGGAGAATTTTGGAAGGGTCAGGACGTGGTGATATTCCCGATAGTAGGACACGCGGGCGAATACGAAGTCGGCGGCGTAGCTTACACCCCAAAGGCGCACGGCGTTGCAAGGTATTCCGAGTTTGCGCTTGTAGACACGACTTTGGATAAACTTACCCTTTCGCTTACGTCAAACGCCGTCACAAGACAGACTTATCCTTTCGACTTTGAATTCGAGATAACTTACGCACTCAAAAAAAATTCTGTTACCGTAACTTATAACGTCCGTTCCAAGGGCGGAGAAATACCCTTTTACGTCGGCGGACATCCCGCAATGATAACGCCGGGCGGGGAAGCGGTAATAGAGTTCGAAAATGAAGAAAATCCTGTTTTGTATCCTTTGGAAGGGGGTAGCGTCCAACTTGAAAATATCAGGCGCTTTGTCGCCAACAAGCAGTTTTTCAAGCAGTACAAGACCTTCCAGCTGGGCAACCTTTCGGGCGGAAACGTCTATGCGCTTACGTCGGACGGTTACAGATATACATACAAGTCGGACTGTCCGTTGTTCGCTTTTTGGAGCAACGAAGAAGGGGGAGATTACCTTTGCGTAGAACCCTGGTGGGGTATAAACGATTTCCCCGGCTCACCCAAAGAATTAAAGGATAAACCCTTTATTAACTTTGCCGACGAAAAAGGCAAAACCTTTTCTTACACGCTAACCGTAGAAAAGATATAAAAATATGCGAAAAAGGTATATAAAATTTTTAAAGCCGAAGCAAATCGGGTAGGTTTGCTTCGGCTTTTTTATTTTACTCAAAGTCCCGCTATTTTCTTTGCCGCCGCGGTCACTTTTTCTTTAAGTTCGGGCGGGTCTATTACTTTTACCGCCCCGCCGAAACCGAGTATCTTGTTGACAAGCCCGCCGTCGTCCGGAAGAGTTGCTTCGGCAATAAAAGTTTGCCCGCGCGGTTCTATGTTGTCTATGCCTAACCATTCTTCGACGTCCGCCAAAGAATTTTTTTCTATTTCCAGAGTCACGTCGGTTAAATTTTCGGCAGAGTAGTAGAAGTCCAAATCTATTTCGTCGCGTGTAAACTCACGCCTTGCAAAGGTGTTGCCTGTAAAGCTTGCGCTCTTAATTCTGCCTATCTTGAATGTCCTGAAAGTCTGTTTTGTGTGGCAGAAAGCGTAAACGTACCATACGTTTTGTTTGAATATTAAAAGGTGCGGGTCGATAATTCTTTTGCTGTGTTCGCCTTCGCGCGAAATGTAATCTACCGTAAGGCTTTTGCATTCGTTAACCGCGCTTTCGCACACACGCATTTTTTCCGAAAATTTTCGGCTGTCGCCCCAGCTTCCGCCGTCGACCAAAATATTTCCGCAGACAGTAAGCTCTCTTTTTTCACTCTTTCTCTGCCGTTGTAATTTTTCAAGCGCGGAAATTATGCTTTCGTCGGTCACCTGCGAAGCCATTGCTTGAAGCGCGTTGACGGTGGAGGAATACTCTTCACGCGTAAAATATCCCGTGGGCAGACGGAAAGTGTCGGCAATATGTATGCCGCCGTACCGCCCTCGGCTTATGTCAATGGGCACGCCGCAGACGTTCAGTTCGTCAATGTATCTGTAAACGCTTCTCGTGCAGATGCCGTATCTGTCGGCAATTTCTTTTGCCGTCAGCCTTTTTCTCGAAAGTAAAAGCATTAAAATTCCAATAATTACCTGATATTTCATAATTTATTCCTTTGCCGTCATATTTAATGCCGTCGGTTAATATTATAAACCGAGCAAAAAATTTTTAAATTCTTATAAAAATTTTATCATATATGACAACATATGTCAACATTAAATAGTAAAATAAAGTTGTAATTAACAGGAGGACGTAAAAATGACGTTTACGGCGTATATAGAAAGACAGAAAAGTATTATAAGGAACCGCCACGACGGAGAGATATTTCTCATTCAGCAGGGGGAAGCCATTCCGCTTAACGAAAGCGAAAAGCTTTTAAACGACTTGTCTGCGTTAAAGGGGCTTAACACTTTTGAACGGTCGTCGTGCACCCGCGCAAAGGTATGGCAGTATACTTAAAGAAAACGGGCGTAATAGCAGTCGTACTGTCGTTCTGTTTGTTCTGGCTTATTTTTATATGAAATAAAAAACGCCTCCGTTTTACGGTAATTCCCACAGGGAATTTAATAAAACGCAAATAAAAAGATTTAGGCATAGCGTTAAGCTGTGCCTTTTCTGTACTTTTTTTCGTGGACGAATTAGGCTACTCGTAGCCTAGTGAGATATAGATATGTTTTATATTTCCCGCAAAATTCAATCGGTTGCGTTCTTTCATTTTTCGTGATATAATAATTGTACGATAAACAGTAATTTATTTAAGGGGTAAGGGCTGTTTTCCGAATCCGCCCTA
>CAJUNJ010000004.1 GCA_910587825.1 uncultured Christensenellaceae bacterium | reverse complement strand
CACGTAGGACGGGAGTTTGTCCGTATTACAAAAACGCAGGGGGGGGGGTGCTCTCATTGTCGCGTAATTACAAAAAAACTTTTATGGATAAGCTTAACGGTTTTTATAACGTATAAAAGGGAGCGACGCGTCGGTCGCTCCCTTTTTCATACGGTAATCATATAATCATTTACCGTCGTCCCCGCAAGATAATTTGCGGTTAAAAATTCAAGCTTATCTTTCTCGAAGCATTCAAGCGCGGCGCCGCTAAGCTTGTCTGTGTGCGGGGCTGTGACAAGCGGATAACGGCTTTGCGACAGGGCGGACAGTACGGCATCCGCATTGTCTTTTTTAACGGCAAGCGGTCTTATGTAAAGCGGGCTGTCCATAAATTTACGGCAGTCGTCGACATAAAGTTCAAGCGCGTTGGCGCAGAGTATCCGCCTTATGCGCGATGCGGAATATCTTTTTGTGGTTGCCTCATTTAAAAGTTTTTCATACCCATAGTTTACAATATTTTTAAGTCTGTTTTCAAGTCCTTCGTTACAACCGTAAATTCGTTTTAAATTTCGCGTATTTGCCTTGAACAGACAGTCCGTCAAAAAATTTCCGTACCGTTGGTCTTGTTTACAATTTTTAAAATCTTCGTATACGTAAGCGGGCATATTGTCTTTAACCGTCGGGCTGTGCGGGTTAAGGCGTATTGCTTGCGCGGAAGAAAAATTTTCTTGCAGGTTTTTTTCATTGAAGAATGAACCGACTCTCTTAACGGGCATAATTTCTATATCCGCGGCGGCGCGTAAAATTGCTTTCGTATATTCTATGCCGAGGATATTGTTGGGCTTTCCTATAAAGTCGTCGTCGCCCCCGCACTTTTCGAAAGCTTCGGCATAGCTTTTAACATAGCTTTCGCCGCTGTCTAACCCGCCGTAAAGCGTCGTTTTAAATTTTTCGCTTTCGTCTATAAGTAATTCGGCTGAGTTTATAAAAAGTTGTTTATCGCCGTCTTCGCAACCGAATGCAAGCTTTTTGACCTGCGGTATTGCAGACAGTATTTTTATTGCGCCCGATGCGAATATTTCGGCGGGAGCAACGGCAAAGGGGGCAGGCAGTTGTATAACGCAGTCCGCACCCGACAAAACGGCGTGACGTGCGCGCGTGTATTTATCGAAAACGCACGCTTCGCCCCTTTGTGTAAAGCTTCCGCTCATAATGCAGAGTACGCCGTCGCAGCCGGAAAGCCTGCGTGCTTGTTCCAAAATATATTTATGCCCGTTATGAAAGGGATTAAATTCGCAAATTATCGCGCAAAAATTCATTTTAACTTTACATTCCCAAATTAATGTAATATAATATCATTATTATATAACAAAAATTTTTATAAATAAAGCGTTTTAAGGAGATATGATATGTCGTTACTTGACGAAATCAAAGCAAAAGCGACCGCTCGCAAAAAGACAATAGTTCTTTGCGAGGGGGAGGACAAGCGCGTGGTCGAAGCCGCCGCCGAAATAACCAAGGCGGGAATTGCAAAAATCGTACTTATCGGCAATGAAGAAGAATGTAAAAAAGTTGCGCCGGGAGCAGACCTTACGGGCATAACCCTTGTCGATCCGCTCACCTCGGACAAAACGGCGGAATACGCCGCTATTCTTTACGAAGCGAGAAAAGCAAAGGGTATGACCGAAGAACAGGCAAAAGAGCAGGCGAAGGACAGGACTATGTTCGGCGCATTAATGCTTAAAGCCGGCGACGTAGACGGTTACGTATCCGGCGCGTGCCACTCGACGGCGAATACTCTCCGTCCCGGTTTACAGGTTGTAAAGACCGCCCCCGGTATTAAAACGGTATCAAGCTGTTTTATTATGATTGCTCCCCAAAAGCACGCATATAATCCCGACGGTGTTGCGGTGTTTGCCGACTGTGCAATCAATATAGAACCGACTGCCGAACAGCTTGCCGACATTGCTCTGTCTTCCGCAAAAACGGCAAAGGATATCGCTGGCATAGAACCGAGAGTTGCAATGCTTTCGTTCTCTACAAAGGGAAGCGGTAACGACGATAAGTTTACGCAGACCGTCCCCAAAGTTCAAAAAGCAGTCGAACTTGCAAAACAGGCGGAACCAGCGCTTGCGCTTGACGGCGAGTTCCAGTTTGACGCGGCTGTCGCGCCGGAAGTGGGTAAACTCAAAGCGCCCGATTCAAAGGTCGCCGGTAACGCAAACGTATTTGTCTTTCCCAATATAAACGCGGGCAATATCGGTTACAAAATCGCACAGCGGTTCGGCGGTTATATGGCGGTAGGACCTATCTGTCAGGGCTTTGCTAAACCGCTTAACGACCTTTCGCGCGGATGCACGGTAGAAGACATAGTTGCGACGGTTGCTGTAACCGCGCTTCAAAGCTAATTTAATTTCAGGAGATACTTTATATGAAAATTTTGGTAGTAAACGCGGGCAGTTCATCGCTCAAATACCAGCTTATAGATATGCAGACCGAAGCCGTCCTTGCAAAGGGCGGCTGCGAGAGAATAGGGATAAACGGTTCTGTCCTTAAAGCAAAGGGCAACGGGTTAGAGAAAGTCTACGAACAGGATATGCCCAACCATAAAGTAGCAATCGAACTTGTGCTTCACGCTCTCCGCGACGAGGGCATAGGCGTAATTAAATCAATGGGCGAAATAGGCGCTGTGGGACACCGTGTGGTTGCAAGCGGGGAATATTTTAAAAAGACGACTCTTGTCAATGCCGAAGTTTTAAAGACGCTTGAAGAAAAGACTTTCGAGCTTGCGCCTCTTCATAACCCCGCGGCGGCTACGGGGGTCAGGGCTTGTATGGAGGTTATGCCCGATACGCCTATGGCGCTTGTATTCGACACGTCTTTCCACGCAACTATGCCCGAAAAGGCGTATCTGTACGGAATTAATTACGACGACTATAAAAAATACGGCGTAAGAAAATACGGTGCGCACGGTACAAGCCATAAGTTTGTGTCGGCAAAAGCCGCCGAATATCTCGGCAAGAAGCCGGAAGAGCTTAAAATTGTTACCTGTCATCTCGGCAACGGTTCGTCTATTTCGGCAGTCGACGGCGGAAAATGTGTTGATACGTCTATGGGCTTTACACCGCTTGCAGGCGTGCTTATGGGTACGCGTTCGGGCGATATCGACGCATCTGCGGTGGAATTTCTTGCAAGAAAGAAGGGGCTTTCCCACGCGGACGCGGTTACTTATTTAAATAAGGAATGCGGTGTAAAAGGCATATCGGGAGAGTCAAGCGATTTCAGAGATCTCGAAGCGGGATACGAAAGGGGCGATGCAAGATGCGCGCTTGCGCTTGAAATGTTCTCTTACCAGACCAAGAAGTTTGTAGGCGCATACGCGGCGGTTATGGGCGGTCTTGACTGTATAGTCTTTACCGCGGGTATCGGTGAAAATACGCCGATAGTGCGTAAAGGTGTATGCGAGGGGCTTGAATTTTTGGGCGTACAATTCGACGACGAAGCAAACGCAAAAAAGAATGACGGAAGCATACGTGAAATTTCTTCAAAAAATTCAAAAGTCAAGGTTCTTATAATACCGACCAACGAAGAGTTGGTAATTGCAAGGGAAACAGCTCAACTTTTATAAAATTTTTTGTGCGCAACACAAAAATAAGTTGACAAAGATTTTGCCTTATTATATAATTTTACAGTCAACTTGCGTTATGAAAATCGAAGTAAAAAAACTTAATGCGCAAAAAAGATATAACGGCAGACTTGATTTCGAATACGAACCGTCTGAAAATTCGTGTCTGGTACCCCTTTGCGGTATTGAAGGAAAAGTAAACTGTTCCGCGGAGTACGAAATTTACAGCGACGACAGCGTGGGCGTAAAGCTTACCGTAAAGTATCTTTTAAAGGGTCAGTGTTCGTACTGCCTTAACGATGCGCAGAAATTTATCGAAAGAACTTTCGATATACTTTTCGTCACGGAAGACGACCGCGAAAATTATATTTACGACGGAAATTCGATTAATCTTAAAACCGCCGTGGACGATGCAATACTTTTCAGTCAGCCGAATATTTTATTGTGCCGCGAGGACTGTACGGGTATTGATATAAACAATAAGTAAAAGAGGTGTATAAAGATGGCAGTACCCAAGGGAAAACAATCCAAAAGCAGGACAAACAGCAGATTTGCAAACTATAAGGCAACGGCTCCCACGCTTGTGGAGTGTCCGCATTGTCATTCGATGAAGCAGGCTCACAGGGTGTGCGGAAACTGCGGTTACTATGACAAAGTCGAAGTAGTATCCAAGGACGCTAAGAAAGACTGATTCACTCGGCGGACTGCCTTTGGGCAGTCCGCGTTTTTGATAATTAAAGGAGAATTGTATGAAACATACGGATATTAAAATTTTGTTTGACGATTCGGATAAATACCTTAACGCAAGCGTAACCGTTTGCGGATGGGTAAGGACGTGGCGCGATTCGAAAAGTATAGCTTTTATCGAGCTGAATGACGGGACTACGCTTAAAAACTTACAGCTTGTTATTGAAAAGGAAAATTTGGACGAAAGTCTTATAAAGCCCGCCCTCGTAGTAGGCTGTGCTTTACGGGTTGTCGGTAAATTTATTCCGTCGGAAAGAAACGGTGTTGAACTTTCCGTTGAAAACATTACCGTTCTCGGCGGTTGCCCGCAGGACTATCCGTTGCAGAAAAAGCATCATACACTTGAATTTTTAAGGACGATTCCCCATTTAAGACCTCGTACCAAGTACTTTGAAGCGGTGTTCGGTGTAAGGAACCAACTTTCTTTTGCGATTCATAAATATTTTAACAGCCACGGCTATAAATACGTGCATACGCCGATTATTACGGGCAGCGACTGCGAAGGCGCTGGCGAAATGTTCCGTGTAACCACGCAGAGCTGGGACGCTAAATATGCCAAAGAGCAGGACTATTATGCCGATGATTTCTTCGGCGCAAAGGCGGGGCTTACCGTGTCGGGTCAGCTTGAAGGCGAAGCGGCGGCTATGGGACTTGGCAAAATTTATACTTTCGGGCCTACGTTCCGTGCCGAACACAGTAATACGACGCGGCACGCCGCGGAATTTTGGCATATCGAACCAGAAGTATGCTTCTGCGACCTGCACGATATTATAGAAATAGCGGAAGATTTCATTAAATCCATAATAAAGGACGTTCTTGAAAATTGCCCGGAAGAGCTTGCATATTTTAACGAACGCAACGAAAAAGGGCTTATCGAAAAGCTTCAAAACGTAGTAAGCCACGATTTCGGTATAATAACCTATACCGAAGCGGTAAACGTTCTTAAAAAGTCGGGCAAACAGTTTAAGTATCCCGTGGAGTGGGGTTGCGACTTGCAGACCGAACACGAAAAGTATCTTACGGAAGAATACTTTAAAAAGCCCGTGTTCGTTACAGACTATCCCGCGGTAATAAAATCTTTCTATATGAAGCAAAACCCCGACGGCAAGACCGTTGCCGCAACGGATTTGCTTGTCCCGGGTATAGGCGAAATAATAGGTTGCAGCGAAAGGGAAGCCGACCTTGAAAAACTTAAAGCGGCTATGCTGCAACGCAATATGACGCTTGACGCTTATTCGGACTATATCGATTCGCGTAAATACGGAAGCGTACCTCACAGCGGCTTCGGACTCGGCTTCGAGCGTATGCTTATGTATATAACGGGCGTCCAGAACATAAGAGATACTCTTTTGTATCCCCGTACGGTGGGCAGTCTTTAATAATTTTTAAAGCTTATGAAAAATAAAATTTGCGTAATTTTTACGGGCGGAACGATAGGTTCGTATTCAAACGGCGGGGTTGTAGACCTTAAAAGCGAAACAAGTTCCCTTCTCATTGAAAAATACCGCGAACGTTTCGGTTCGGCAGTCGGATTTGACGAGCTTCGCCCTTTAAACATTTTAAGCGAAAATATGCAACCCGCCGATTTAAAGACTATGGCGGACTGTATCCGTTCTGTCGATAAAAGCGAATACGACGGCATTATTCTCACCCACGGCACGGATACGCTTTGCTTTACGGCAAATCTGTTCAGTCAGATTTTCTGCGACATAAGTATACCGCTTGTGCTTGTATCGGCTCTCTATCCGCTTGACGACGACAGGAGCAGGGGGGTGGAAAACTTTGCCGGTGCGGTAACGTTTATTGAAAGCGTGGACTACGGCGGGGTGTTCGTCAGTTTTGAAAACCATTCCGAAAACTGTAAAATTCACCTTGCAAGCAGGCTTATATCTGCTTCGCAGATAAACGGCGAGTATGAAAGTATTTTAAATGTGCCGTACGGCGAAATTAGGGGTTGGCGTTTTGTTTACAACGATAACGAAAAGAACCCGACTCCGTCCGATTTGCGCCGTCCGCGCAAGCCCTGTGAAGCGGTTCGCCTCTGTACCGATTTGGTGACTATTCAGGCTCATTCGCTTCTCAATTTCGATTATTACCGTTTTACCGAAATTAAGCCCAAGGCGGTAATGATACAGCTTTATCACAGCGGAACAGTGTGTACCGAAGGCAAGGAAGCTAATTTTAAAAATTTCCTCGCATATTGCAAAACCCTTGGCATAGAGGTTATCATAGCAACGATAGACAGTAAAGCCCGCGTTTACGGCAGTGCGCTCGGCCTTGCCGATATGTGTACTGCTGCTTATGACATAAGCTTTGAAATGGCTACCGTTAAGGTTTTACTTGCGCTCGGTTCGGGTAAAAACGTCGCTTCCGAGCTTAAAAAGAACAACTTCTTTGAAAAACTAAACTGAATTTTTTTAATGACGTTGCCTAATTCCTATTGACATTATAGGAATTAGGCTTTATAATTATTAACGGTAATAATAAAATGTATTCGGGTCAATAATTTTAAGGGAGTTTTAATTTGGTTAAAAGATACGATATTACCGGAATGACCTGTTCGGCGTGTTCGTCGGGAATAGAGCGGGCGGTCGGCAGACTTGACGGCGTGGTTAACTGCGAAGTCAGTCTTATGTCAAAAAGTATGAAAGCCGAATTCGACGAAAACGTTATCGGCGAAGATAAAATTTTTTCTACCGTAAAATCGCTCGGCTACGGAATATACAACGATGGGGAAGTTCCGCAGGTCAAGACGGTTACTCACGATAAAAAGCTGTTCATAAGGTTTATTATTTCGGTCTGTCTGCTTGTGCCGTTGATGTACATATCGATGGGGCATATGTTCGGGGCGCCCGTTCCGCCATTTCTCAATCCCGAAAAGGGTAACGAAAAATGGTTTGCGCTTTACCAGCTTATACTTTCGGCTGTTATTATAGGCGTCAATTACGAATTTTTCAAAAACGGAACGGTTGCCGTGTTTAAACGCGTACCCAATATGGATACACTTGTCGCTCTCGGTTCTGGCGTGTCGTTTATTTACTCGTTTGTGCTTACCGTATTGATTTTTACGGGTTCGGGAAGCTATCATATGCAGCTTCATTTCGAATCCGCCGCGACCATTCTTGCGCTTGTAACCGTCGGCAAATGGCTTGAAGAAAAGTCCAAAAAGAAGACGGGCGGGGAAATCGAAAAACTGTTGAAGCTTGCGCCGGATACCGTTACTGTCGAAGTTGACGGAGAAGTGCGTACCGCGTCGTTAAAAGAAGTTAAAGCGGGCGACATACTTGTAGTACGTCAGGGCGAATATATTCCCGTCGACGGCGTAATCGTACAGGGCAACGGCTTTGTGGACAAATGCGCCGTTACGGGCGAAAGTCTGCCTGTGGAGGTTGCCGAAGGCGACGGCGTTACGTCTGCGGCGCTTGTTAAAAGCGGGGTCATAAAGTTGCGTGCGGAACGCGTGGGCGAGCAGACTACTCTTTCCAAAATAATTTCAATGGTAAGGCAGGCGGGGGCAAGCAAAGCGCCTATACAGAAGTTTGCGGATAAAGTGGCGGGTGTTTTCGTGCCAGCCGTAACGCTTGTCGCAGTACTGACTTTCCTGATATGGGTGATTATCGACGGCGGCTTCCGTGCCGAACATTGCGTAACGTACGCTATAAACGTGCTTGTCGTTTCGTGTCCGTGCGCTTTGGGGCTTGCTACCCCGGTAGCCATTATGACGGCGACTGGCAAAGGCGCGTCGCTCGGCATACTGTATAAAGATGCCGAAAGTATGCAAAAGCTGTGTGAAATAAATTCAGTGCTTTTGGATAAAACCGCAACGCTTACGGAAGGCAAACCTAAGGTGACCGATGTGGAAGCATTCGGCGGAAATATTCGGGAGTTACTCAAAATTGCGTGCGGTATAGAACGCAATTCAAATCATCCGCTTGCAAATTGCATTACGGAATACGTCGGCGAAGGAGTCGAAGTAAGTAATTTTATATATACGGTGGGTAAAGGCGCAAGCGCGCAATACAGCGGTAAACAGTATTTTCTCGGCAATTTAAAGCTTGTAGAAGGAAAAAGTCTTACAAAAGAAGTAATGGCAAAAGCCGAAGAGCTTTCGGCTCAGGGCAAGACCGTGCTTTATATGTCCGATGAAAAACAGGTAATCGCGCTAATTGCGGTAGCCGATACGATAAAGGAAGGAAGTGCACAGGCGGTATCGTTGCTTAAAGCCCGCGGAATGAAAGTTGCAATGCTTACGGGTGACGAGCAAAAGACCGCGCAAGCCGTTGCTGACAGTGTCGGCATAGACAATTTTCTTGCCGAGGTGCTTCCCGAAGATAAACTTAACGCCGTAGTAAACGTACAGGCGGTCGGTGGCTGTGCGGCTATGGTTGGCGACGGAATAAACGATTCGCCGGCGTTGAAGCAAGCCGACGTAGGTATCGCAATGGGCAGCGGCACTGACGTTGCCATAGATTCTGCCGGGGTTGTGCTTGTAAGCGAAGATTTGCGTACTCTCGATACGGTTTTCGGTTTAAGCCGTGCGGCTGTCCGCAATATCAAGGAAAACCTGTTTTGGGCGTTCTTTTATAACGTGGTTATGATACCCGTTGCCGCCGGCGCTTTCTCGGCTTTGGGCTTTTCGTTTACGCCTATGATAGCCGCTCTTTGTATGAGTTTAAGTTCGCTTTTCGTGGTTTTAAATGCTTTAAGGCTTTTAAGATATAAAAACAAAAAATTGATAAAGGAAGATAAGATTATGAAAAAGATTGTTTATATTGACGGAATGTGTTGCGAACATTGCGCAAAACGCGTTGAAAACGCATTGTCGACGGTTGCTAACGTAGTGTCTGCGGACGTAAAATTAAAGAAAAACATTGCCGTTCTCCGCAGCCGTCACGACATTGACGACGAAGAGATAAAGCAGGTAGTAGCCGATGCGGGCTATACCGTCAAGTCTATTGAAGTAAAATGACAAAGTAACAGAATATATGACATAATGCGTCAGGATAACGTTTTGACATATCAGCATACGGGGCGGTATAATTATATACGGAGGTAACTTATGCAGGATACAATGTTATTGGACAGACGCACCAAAGATCTGGTAAGAGAGTACGTGCCGGAAGGCGACGTACTTGACAGTATAGTTTGCTTTTTTTCGATTTTCGCGGACCCCACGCGGGTAAGAATGTTGTCGGCTCTTGCGATTTCGGAAATGTGCGTAACCGACCTTTCGCGCGTTCTCGAAATAAATCAGACTACCGTATCGCACCAGTTGAGGTTGCTTAAAAATCTCGGAATAGTTAAAAGCGAACGGCAGGGTAAAATTATTTTTTACAGTCTTATAAACGAAACCGTAAACGACGTAATGTTGAAAGGTGTTGAATTTCTCGGCTGTTGACTGCGTTAACAATAGTCATAAAGCGTGCGGCAAACCGTGCGCTTTTTCATTGCAAAAATCCGTTGGATATGGTATAATAAAATTATGGATGTTATCAGGGAAAAACTTAAACTGTTACCTGACAATTCGGGCGTGTATATAATGCTTGACAAGTATGCAAACGTTATATACGTAGGTAAAGCCCGCGTTCTTAAAAACAGGGTTCGCCAATATTTTCATAATTCGCCTAAGCCGGAAAAAGTTATGAAAATGGTTGAAAATATAGCCGATTTCAACTATATCATTACCAATTCGGAAATAGATGCTCTTGCGCTCGAAAACAATTTAATTAAAAAATACAAGCCCAAGTACAATATTTTATTAAAAGACGACAAAACTTATCCGTACATCAAGGCAAATTTAAAGGAAGAATTTCCAAATTTCTGCATAACACGCAAAAACAAAAAAGACGGTTCAAAATATTACGGTCCGTTTATGGGCGGAATTAACTGTAAAGATATTTTAGATATTTTACAGCTTACCTATAACGTAAGGCTGTGCCATACGCAGATAACGGAAAAGCCTAAGCGCGAATGTCTTAACTGTCATATAGCAAGGTGTACCGCGCCGTGCGCGCACCGCGTGACTAAGCAGGAATATGCCGTTCAGGTTAAAAACGCTTTGTCCTTTCTCGAAGGCAACTATAAGGAAGCCGGGCAGTTGCTGTCGTCCAAAATGATGTCGGCAGCCGAAAACGAAAATTTCGAACTCGCGCTCGATTATAAAAACAAACTTGCTATGCTTTCCAAGTTGGAAGCAAAACGCATTACTTCTTTAAGCAGATATATCGACGCGGACATAATTGCATATTCGACAAACAACCTGTATTCCGCCGTAAACGTCCTTGTGACGCGCAAAGGCATAATGCAGGGCGGAAGCAGTTTTGCGCTTGACGAGGCGCATATAAACGACGGCGAAGCGTTGACTGCATTTATAGTACAGTATTATTCAAATCACGAAGTACCGTCGGAAATTATTGTTGAAGATTTCTGCGAGGAACAGCTTCTCCGCAACTATTTCAAAGAAAAGTTTGATAAATCCGTCGAAATTACCGTTGCAAAGCAGGGCGTCAAATTTCGGCTTTTAAATATGGCGCAAAAGAACGCCAATGAATTTCTCGAAAAATCAGTGGATAAAATCAGGCACCGTGACGATATGACCGTCAACGCGTGTACACGGCTGCAACAGCTTTTAAAGCTTGAAAAGTATCCGAGGAGAATGGAGTGTTACGACATTTCGAATATAAGCGGAGTTGACAAAGTCGGTTCTATGGTGGTGTTTATTGACGGCGAAGCGGACAGGTCAAGTTACCGCAGGTTCAGGATAAAGACCGTCGAAGGCGCAAACGACTTTGCTTCTTTACAGGAAGTGCTTACAAGACGGCTTTCGAAGTTGGGGACGGAGGAAGAGGCTAAATTTGCCAGACCCGATTTAATTATTATAGACGGCGGTAAAGGTCAGCTATCGGCTGTCAAAAGCATTTTCGACAAAATGAATATCAGCGGCATAGAACTTATATCGCTTGCAAAACGCGAAGAAGAAGTTTTTACACTTAACAGCGACGAAAGTGTTAAAATTTCGCACAGAGATTACTCGCTTAAAATGTTGCAGAGAATACGAGACGAGGCGCATAGATTTGCAATTACTTATTTCAGAAATATCCACTCCAAGCGCAATCTCGAAAGCGTATTGACGGAAATAGACGGCGTCGGCAAGGCGAAGCGTATAGCGCTTATGGAAAAGTTCGGCACGCTTGACAGGATAATGGGCGCAAGCGTCGCACAGCTTGCCGAAGTTGACGGCATAGGCGATAAACTTGCCGTAAATATAAAAAAATATTTCGAAGAAAACTTATGAAAAAAATCTATAAAAAACTTATCGTATCCGACTTTGACGGAACGCTTATCACAAGCAGTCATAATATTCCGGACAGGGTTAGTTCGGCCATTCAAGAATACGTAGAGTGCGGAGGTGTTTTTGCCGTTTGTACGGGCAGAATGCTTCGTTCCATCTTGCCGCGCGTTAGGCAGCTGGGATTAAAAGGGCTTGTCGTTGCCTATCAGGGGTCGGTAATTGCCGAAATAGAAAGCGGGAAAATAATAAAGAAGGGCGGGCTGTCCGTCGGCGACGCCGTTGAAATTTGCCGTTATATCGAAGATTGCGGATACTGTATTAACGCATATTCGGAAGAAATTTTATATACCGATATTCCCAAGGAAGAAAAGCACTTACAGCTTTACGAAAAGATTACGGGCGTCGAAGCCAACAGTGTAGACGGTAAAATTTCGGATTTTATAATGGAAAATAATCTCGTCTGCCAGAAATTGGCGTCGCTTGTCGCGCCCGCGGACAGGGAAAAATTATATCGCGGTCTGTCGCAAAAATTCGGCGACAGATTTGACGTAACTTGCAGTGCGGAAGTACTTGTCGAAATTTCACCGTTGGGCGACAATAAGGGGGAAGCGCTTAAATTTATTGCGGAATATTACGGCATTCCGCTTTCGTCAACCGTGGCGGTGGGCGACAATTTAAACGACTTGCCTATGATAATTACCGCAAGCGTGGGCGTTGCCGTAGGGAATGCGGTAGACTCCTTAAAACAAGCTGCAGACTTTGTTTCTGTGGCTAATGATGAGTGCGCGGTGGCTCAAATTATAGAAAAATTCGGGTTTAAGTAGTACTATGTCTGAAATACTTGCCCCTGCGGGCGGTAAAAACAGCGCTCTTGCGGCAATAAACGCCGGTGCGGACGCTATATATCTGGGACTTGATAAATTTTCGGCGAGAAGTTCGGCGGAAAATTTCGGTTTGGAAAGCTTTATAGAAGTATGCAAATACGCGCACGCTTTCGGCGTTAAGGTGTACGTTGCTTTGAATACTGTTGCAAAGGATGACGAACTGACGGAATTTATTAAATCGGTTGCCGAAGTATGGAACGGCGGGGCGGACGCGCTTATTTTGCAAGATTTGTTTTTGGGTAAATTCATTAAAGACGCTATGCCGGAAATAAGCCTTCATCTTTCCACTCAGGCGGGTACCTGCAATTCGGCCGGCGCACGGCTTGCCGTAGAGTACGGGTTCGAACGTGTAATTCTTGCACGTGAAACCGCCCTTTCGGATATTGCGGAAATTTCAAAAATCATAGAGACGGAAGTTTTCGTTCAGGGCGCGCTTTGCACCTGCTTTTCGGGTCAATGCTATATGTCTTCTTTTGCGGGCGGAAACAGCGGAAATCGCGGTAAATGCAAACAGCCCTGCCGTAAGATATATTCCATTGACAGAAATGGTTTTGAACAACAAGCTTACAGACTTTCGTTAAGCGATTTATGCGTCGGCGAAAAAATTGAAGATTATATTTCGGCAGGGGCGACATCGTTTAAAATCGAAGGCAGAATGCGCCGTCCGGAATACGTCGCCGCCGCCGTAAATTATTATAAAGCAATACTCAATAAAAGTTTTTCGGACGGGCTGTTAAGCGATCTTAAACGTACTTATAACCGCGGAAATTATACGCACGGGCTTGCATTTGGTCAGGACAGAAGCTTTGTTTCCTCGGCTGTGCAAGGACATATCGGTGAATTTGCCGGTGTAATAAAAGTTGTAAATTCGTCTTATGTCTGTCTTACCAAAAATAAGTTCCGTTGCGACGACGGATTTAAAATTTTAAGAGGCGGTAAGGAAGTCGGGGGAGGAAGTTACGGCGGAGATACCGTCGGCGGATGTATAATACTTTCGCGCGACAGGCTTAAAAACGGCGACAAGGTTTTCGTTACCACGGATACGGCGGTAAATTCAAAACTGCTTGAAGTAAGGCGGCTTAAAGACGTAGAGGTAAACGTTGAATTATTGGCGGGCAGGCTTCCGTTTGCCGAAATTAACGGCTTTAAGGTCGCAGGCGAAAACCCTATTGAAAGTGCGCAGACAAGACCGCTTTCGGATGAAAACGTTGTCGGCTGTTTTAAAAAGGTTGACGGTTATCCTTTCCGCCCGCAAATCCGCGTGCGCACAGACGGCGTATTTATGGCTGCTTCGGAATTAAATGCTTTCCGCCGTAAAGTCTATTCGCAATATTTCGGCTTTATTTCACAAAATAGCAATAAACATACCGACTGCGATTTTTCAATGCCGTCATTAAAAAAAGGCGTAAACTGTAAGACCGCGGTAATTTCCGCAGAGCTTAACGGTATAAGGGCAGACGTCGGAATACTTAAACTTGCGTCGCCAGACGGCGATTTCAAACGCCTGACCGAAAAATTCGAAGGTGAAAAATTTTTGTTCGTTCCGCCTTATCTTACGGGGGAAGAAGTAAAAGTATATAATAAAATTGCCCGTTCGTTCGACGGCATTTACTGCGATTCCTATTTCGGTTTACAGCTTGCTAAGGACGTCGGCATAAAGTTTTTCGCAGGCGCGGGGTTCAATATTACCAACCGTATTTCGCTTATAAACTGCAATGCGGACTACGTTTGCCTTTCGAAGGAGCTTACGGTTGCCGAAGCCGACGCGCTTTCTGCCGAAAATACTTTTTATCTGTCGGAAGGCAATATCAAGGTGATGGACTTGATTTACTGTCCTTTTGAAAAGAAGTGCGCTTCCTGCGACAAACGCGGCAGATATACTTTGACCGACGGCGAGGGCAGAAGATTTCCGCTACGCAGATATGTAACGTCGGAATGTCGTTTTGAAGTGTTCAACTGTGCAAATCTTTTACCCGTAAAAAGCAAATCGGGCAGGCTTATAGATAAAACTTTTTCCGACGCAGACTGCGCCAAGACCCGCGGTCATTCGTCTGTCGGCATCAACTGATTATGGATATTAAAGGTTTGGAAAAACTCGAACTTGATAAAATTTTAAACGCCGTCGGCGGGTATGCGGTTATCGACGGCGGTAAAAGTCTTGCCTTAAATTGTTCGGTGTCCACGGATTTGGATGAAGTCCGTTCGCTTCTGTCTCTTACCGAAGAATGCGAAAAACTGCTTTTTGTGTATGGCATAGGCAAGGTGGAATATTTCGGTGACGTAAGCGATATGCTTACCCGCGCTTCGAAGGGCTCAGCTCTGTCCTGCGCCGAACTTATCGAAGTTAATTCGCTTCTCCGCTCTGCAAGAATTGCTTACGAAAGCATAAAATCCGTATCGGACGAAAACATTAAATCGATATGCACGATTGCGGATAAACTTTATTTCGACCGCACTCTCGAAGACGATATATCCCGGAAGATTATTTCCGTCGACGGGGTAAGCGACTATGCAAGCGACAAACTTTATTCTATAAGAAGTCGTATAAGAAGTCTTAACGAAAAAATCCGTTCAAGACTTTCCGAATACCTTTCTAAGGACGCACACTATTTGCAGGACGGAATAGTGACGATAAGGAACGACAGGTATGTAATTCCCGTAAAAGCCGAATATAAAAACCAAGTTCGCGGTTTTGTTCACGACCGTTCGCATACGGGAGCTACTTTTTTCATAGAACCCGAACAGGTTCTTGAAATGAATAACGAACTTATCGCGCTTACGATTGACGAGCGGGAAGAAGTTGAAGCCATTCTGCGTTCGCTGTCTTCAAGGGCGGGCGGACTTTCGGTTCAGCTTAAAAACGATATTGCCGTCCTCGGCGAAATAGACCTCTGTTATGCCCGTGCCGAATACGGCTATGCGCATAAATGTACCAAGCCTAAGGTCAACGGAAGGGGCTATATAAATATTATCAAGGGCAGGCACCCGCTTATAGATGCCGATAAAATAGTCCCCGTGTCGGTGGAACTCGGTTCGAATTACGACTTTTTACTTCTAAGCGGGGCTAATACGGGCGGAAAGACGGTAACCTTGAAAATGTGCGGGCTTTTCTGCCTTATGGCTTGTTGCGGATTGTTTATCCCCGCTGCGCAGGGCAGTTCTGTTGCGGTGTTTGAAAACGTGTTCTGCGACGTCGGCGACAGCCAAAGTATCGAAGAAAGCTTATCTACTTTTTCTTCCCACCTCACCAACGTAATCAATATCTGCAACGGGGCGGACGGCAAAAGCCTTGTGCTTATTGACGAGTTGGGCGGCGGAACCAATCCCGACGAGGGGCAGGCGCTTGCAAAAGCAGTCGTAAAGCACCTGCTTTCTAAGGGCTGTAAGGGTATAATTACCACCCATTTTACGCCATTAAAAGAGTATGCGTATACCGTAAACAGAATAGAAAATGCAAGTATGGAATTCGATTCCGATACGCTTAAACCGTTGTATTCGATAAAGATAGGGCTACCCGGGGCAAGCAATGCGCTTGCCATTTCAAGACGGTTGGGTCTTGACGAAAATATAATAGCCGACGCTCTCGGCTTTTTGTCCGAGGGTGCGCGCAACTTTGAAAACGTAGTCCGCCGTGCGGAAGAAAGCAGGGTAAAAGCCGATGAAAAGCTTAGACTTGCGGAAAATCTCGAACGCGAATGGAAAGACAAACTTAAAAATCTTAACGCGCAAATAGAAGAAGTCAACCGTGAAAAAGAAAGAATTTCCCGCTCCGCCCGTTCCGAAAGCCGCAGAATAATTGCCGACCGCACCGAACGCGCCGAAAGCATTCTTGCCGAAATAGAAGATATTTTCAAAGCAGAAGAAGTTACGCAAAGCGACCTCATAAAAGCCCGCACGCTGAAACATAAACTTGAAAATATTTCTTACGAGGAAGAGGAAAACAAAAAGACTGTAAATAATTTCGTTCAGGCGGACGAAAAAAATTTAAAAGCCGGTCAAACCGTATTTGTAAAACAAATGCAGACCAACGGTCAGGTAATAGGCATTTCGCAAAAGAAAAAGGAAGCCGAAATTGCCTGCGGAAGTATGAAACTCCATTGCAAATTCGCAGACCTTCTGATTGTCGGACAAAAGGAGAATAAGCCCGCAACGGCTAAAATATTCAAACATATTCCTTTAAGCCAACCCGTACTCGAAATAAACGTACTCGGTATGACGGTCGAAGAAGCTTTGTATGAAGTTGACAACTTTATCGACAGGGCTGTTATGGATAATCTTGAAGAAATAAAAGTAATTCACGGTGTCGGTACGGGTAAACTGAGAAGCGCTATTAATAAACGCCTTGCCAGTCACCGCAACGTGGAAAGCTTCCGTTTGGGAAAATACGGCGAAGGAGAAACGGGGGTTACGATAATAAGGCTCAAATAGTCAAGAATTGCACTTAAACTTAATATTATATAAATAGTATTTGTGTTTAGGGGTAAACTATTGAAGAATAAAATTATCACTGTCGTAACCAATCTTGTACTTGTCGCGGTCGTATGCGCCGTATCGCTTATCGGATTTTTCGGCGGAAACGCCGTTGCCGTATCCAACGAAAATTCAAACGTCTATTACAAAGCCGAAAACGGAACGGGCGTAAGTTTAATGTTCAACGTCTACGAACATACGGACAACGTGCTTGAAATTCTCGATATTCTCGGGGAATATCAAGCCGAGGCAACTTTCTTTATCGGCGGAAGCTGGGCGGACGATAACGTCGACTGCGTGCGCGAAATATTCAAACGCGGTCACGAAATCGCCAGCCACGGCTATTTCCATAAAGATCACTCGCGTATGTCCGTTGAAGCAAATCTCGAAGAAATACGTCCAAGCGTAAAGCTTCTCAATATGATATGCAACACGGAAATAACTCTCTTCGCCCCGCCGTCGGGCGCTTTCGGTGAAGCCACTCTAAACGCTTGCGCTTCGCTTGATTTAAGAGTTATAATGTGGAGCAGGGATACGATAGACTGGCGGGATAAGGATACTAAACTTATTTACTCCCGCGCTACAAAAAATCTGACAAAAGGCGAGTTCGTGCTTATGCACCCTACGGACAGCACAGTCGCGGCTCTGCCGGAAATATTAACTTACATAAGAGATAACGGGCTTTCTGCCGTTACGGTATCTCACAATTTAGGAGAATAATGGTACATTACAAAAAGTTTGACAACGGAATAAGACTTGTAGTAAAACAAATGGAAGGGCTTTTGTCCGTATCTATGGGAATTATCGTTCACACGGGCGCAAGCGTGGAAAACGATAAAGAGGACGGCATTTCGCACTTTATCGAACATATGATGTTTAAGGGTACGAAGAAGCGCACGGCTTACCGTATTTCCGACGAAATGGATGCGATAGGCGCGCAGATGAACGCTTTTACTTCCAAAGATATAACCTGTTATTATGCCAAATCGACGACGGGTCACGCCGGCGAAGCGTTTGAAATTCTTTCGGATCTGTTCTTAAACAGCGTATTTCCCGAAGATGAAATGGTACGTGAAAAGGGAGTAATAGTCGAAGAAATCAATATGAACGACGACACTCCGGACGATCTGTGTCTGGACGTTCTTGCCAAGGCGTATTACGGCGAACGCGGATACGGCAGAAATATTCTCGGCAGCCGCGAAAACGTAAATTCGTTCACGCGGTCGGATATAGAGGAGTATCTTTCAAAGCGGTACGTACCCGAAAATATTGTAATTTCCATTGCCGGTAATATAGATATCAATTTTGCGGAAGATATTGCACGCAAGTACTTCGGCAGTATTCCCGCATCCAAACCCGAAGAGCGTCCCGTTGCGGTTGAGCTTGCGCATAAGTCGCTGTTCAGAAAAAAGGAAATAGAACAAATTCATTTCGCACTTGCTTTTCCGTCGGTCAAAAGATACGACAAATTATTTGACGCTACACAGATTATGAACTCCGTACTCGGCGGAAGTATGTCGTCAAGGCTTTTCCAAAAAGTGAGGGAAGAACTCGGTCTTGCCTATACCGTATATTCTTATCTTTCGGCATATTCGGAATCGGGTTCGCTTGTCGTCTATGCGGGCGTAAATTCGGGCAATTATTTAAAGAGCGTACAAGCCGTTTTCGACTGTATTGAAGAGATAAAGAAAAACAAAATCACCAAAGAAGAATTTAAACGCGGTAAGGAACAGCTTACTTCTTCGTCCGTGTTCTCGCAGGAAAGCACAAGTGCGCAGATGCTTCTTTACGGCAAAGAGCTTATTTACAGCGGAAAGGTTTACGACTTCGAAGACAGAATAAATAAAATTTCGTCAGTCACTCTCGACGACGTTTGCCGTGCCGTTGAAATAAATTTCGATAAAAGCACGCTTGCCGCGTCACTTGTGGGCAATGCGGACAAGCCGTTGGAATTATGAGCGAATTGGTACAGGGGTTTGACCCCGTTTACGATAAAGACAGCAAAGTACTTATACTCGGCAGTTTTCCGTCGGTCAAAAGCAGGCGTGTGGAATTTTATTACGGCAATCCGCAAAATCGCTTCTGGCGGGTCGTATGCTCGTATTTCGGTGAAAGCATTCCCGAATCAACCGAAAGTAAGCGCGAATTTTTAAAAAGACGCAATATCGCGCTGTGGGATATAGTCACCGAATGCCGAATTGTCGGTTCACAGGACGCAACAATTAAAAATTTTAAGGTGGCAGATTTGAAAACCCTATTGCAAAATTCAAAAATAGGGTTTATAATATTGAATGGCAGTAAGGCTTTTTCGATTTTCAGGGAACATTATACTGATATACATACAGGATACTGCAAAGTTCCGTCAACAAGCCCCGCTAATACCCGTTTTGACGAAAAGGAGTGGAAAGATGCCTTATCCCGAGCTTTTGACCCAACTTGAAAGCGCACAAGACGTCAAGTACCGCGATTTTCATAAACGTCTTTTGAAGAACGAAAATATCAAGCTTATTGGCGTACGCGTTCCCGTTCTCAGAAAAATCGCAAAAGATTATTTAAACCGCATTGACGAACTTATGTCGTATCCGGACGAATATTACGAAGTGACTTTCGTCAAGCTTACTGCGGTGTCATATTTAAAATACGAAGCATTTATAAAGTACGTAGACGAATGCGTCAGACTTATCGACAACTGGGCCACTTGCGATTGCTTTTGCGCAAAGTGTATTGCAAAGAACCGTCAGGCTTTTTTGCCGTATATTGCAAAGTTTTCGGACGCGGATAAAGAATTTTATCAACGGTTTGCTTTAGTGACGCTGTTGCATTTTTACGTTGAAGAAGATTATGCGGAACTGATATTCGATACGGTTTTAAAATGCAACACAAATTATTTTTACGTCCATATGGCTGCGGCGTGGCTGGTTGCGGAAATGCTTGTAAAGTGTTACGGTACGGCTTTAAAATTTATAAAACTTAATCTGCTTGACCGCGCCACGCATAACAAAAGTATTCAAAAAGCTTGTGAAAGCTATCGGCTTTCCGATGAAATAAAAAATTTTTTAAAGGGACTTAAAAGATAGTACAATGGATATTTCAGTTAAACTTACAGAAGAATTTAATCTCAGACCCGACCACGTCAAAAACATTTTAAATCTTTTGGACGAAGGCAACACAATTCCTTTTATCGCGCGTTACCGCAAAGAAATGACGGGCGCGATAGACGATCAGGTTCTGCGTAATTTCAACGACAGATACGAGTATCTTCAAAATCTTGAAAAGCGCAAGCAGGAAGTCGTAAAATCTATTACCGAACAGGAAAAGATGACCGAAGAAATTCAGACGGCAATCGATGCGGCGCAGACTCTGACGGAAGTAGAAGATATTTACCGTCCGTTCAAGCAGAAGAAAAAGACCCGTGCTTCCGTTGCGATAGAAAAGGGCTTGAAACCGCTTGCCGAATTTATTCTCGGTCAGAGCGGCGACCCCTATAAGGAAGCCGAAAAGTATATAGACGAAGAAAAAGGCGTTACCTGTGCCGACGACGCCGTTGTGGGTGCAAAAGACGTAATTGCCGAAGTCGTGTCAGACAATGCCGAACTCAGAAAGAAACTTCGCGGCTTGCTTGAAAAGCACGGTGAAATGCAGGTAAAACTTGTCAAGGACGACGACAGGGGAACATATGCTATGTACGCCGACTACGCCGAACTTGTCCCCGAAATCAAAAATCACAGAATACTTGCCATCAACCGCGGTGAAAAAGAGGATTGTTTAAAAGCCGAAATATGGTTCAATCCGGAAATAGCAAAGCGCGTATGTATTGCAAAGTTTGTAAAAAACAAGCAGGAAACGCAGTGTGCAAAACTTATTGAAGAGGCGGCAAGCGACGGTTACGACAGACTTATAGAACCGTCAATACAGCGCGAAGTAAGAGCGATACTTACCGACCGTGCAGGCGAACAGGCAATAAAGATGTTTGAAGTCAATTTGCGTCCGCTCCTTTTACAGCCTCCCGTTAAAGGAAAAGTCACACTCGGGCTTGACCCGGGGTACCGCACGGGTTGTAAGGTTGCCGTGGTTGACGAAACGGGCAAAGTTCTTGACACTTCGGTTATTTTTCCCGTTCCTCCCAAGCCTGATATAGAAGGCAGTAAGAAAATAATCAAAAACCTGATTGACAAACATAACGTCGACGTTATTTCCATAGGTAACGGCACGGCAAGCAAGGAAACCGAAATTTTTGTCGCCGAACTTTTAAAGGAAGTTGAACGTCCGGTAACTTACGCAGTAGTAAACGAAGCGGGCGCCAGCGTCTATTCGGCAAGTCCTCTTGCCGTCGAAGAATTTCCCGACCTCGACCTTACAAAGCGTTCTGCAATTTCTATCGCAAGGCGTTTGCAGGATCCGCTTTCAGAACTTATAAAAATCGACCCCAAGTCGATAGGCGTGGGGCAGTATCAGCACGATATGGATAAAAAACGCCTTGATGCGGTTTTGGGCGGAGTGCTTGAAGACTGTGTAAACAGCGTCGGAGTAGACTTGAATACGGCAAGCGTATCGCTGCTGAAATTTGTTGCAGGGCTTAATGCGGGCATAGCAAAAAATATAGTATCTTACCGTGAAGAAAACGGAAAGTTTACCGCGCGTTCCCAACTTTTAAAAGTTGCAAAACTCGGCGCAAAAACCTACGAACAGTGCGCGGGCTTTTTGCGCATACCCGATGGTAAAAATATTATGGACAACACGGCTGTTCATCCCGAATCTTACCAAAAAGCAGAAAAGCTTATCTCACTTTTCGGTTACAGCGACGACGACGTGCGCGCGCGCAAGCTTTCACAGCTTCCCGCAAAGGTTAAGGAATTCGGCGAAGAAAAGGCGGCAGAGTATTGCGGGCTTGATATAGCCACTATGAACGATATTATTTCCGAACTTGTAAAGCCCGGCAGGGATATCCGCGACAGTCTTCCCGCAAGACAGTTAAGGCGCGATATCCTCGGAATAGAAGATTTGTCCGTCGGAATGGAAGTGGACGGCGTCGTCAGAAACGTAATCGACTTCGGTGCATTCGTGGACATCGGCGTTCATCAGGACGGACTTGTACATATTTCCGAAATAACCGATAAATATATCAAGCATCCGTCGGACGTATTAAAGGTCGGTCAGCAGGTCAGGGCTGTAATTATAACTCTCGATAAGTCAAAACAGAGGATAGGGCTTTCGTTAAAGCAAGCAAAAAAACGCGCCAATTAACTTGACTTATAAAAGTATATATTGTAAAATTTTAATATAATGCTTAATAAAACGGAGGAAAAATTATATGTTTGAAGACGTTGCAAAGATACTTTCCGAGCAGTTGAATATACCGCAGGAAAAAATTACGATAGACAGTGATATTGTTAAAGACCTCGGCGCCGATTCTCTTGACGTGGTCGAGCTTTTAATGACATTGGAAGATAATACGGGTAAAGCTATTCCCGAAGAAAAAGTTACCGGCGTAAAAACCGTTGGCGACGTGGTAAATCTTCTTCAATCGCTTTAAAATAAAGACAAAGCCTGACGCTTTGTGTGACGCGCAAACAATAAAACCAGCCCCCGACGGATTTTTCATCGGGGGCTTTGTTATACGTTGATTATATTGGCTTAACTTGGGGTGGACAGATAAAAATAGGGCGTGTTCGTTGCGAACACGCCCTATTTTAAACAATTATATTTATAAGTCTTTTCGGGACGAAGATAAATTTTTTAATTTGTTTTCCTTCGATAAAAGGCAAAACGTCTTTGTTGGATTTTACAAGTTCTTCGGCGTCTTTTGCGGTTGCGTCTGCGGGAAGTGTGATTTTGGCTTTGATTTTACTGTTAATCTGCACTGCGTATTCAAAGCTATCTTCACCGCATTTTGAAGGGTCGAATTTCGGCCAGCTTTCATAAGCGATTGTGCCGCTATGTCCAAGCACTGTTGTCCATATCTCTTCCGTGACGAAAGGTATTACGGGGTTTAAAAGTTTGACAAGTCCTTCCGCATATTCAAGCGGGAAGTTGCGTCCTTCCGAAATTTCCTTATAAACGGCGTTTACGAAAATCATCATCTGTGAAATCGCCGTGTTTATCTTCATTGTTTCGTAATCTTCGCCGACTTTTTTAACCGTCTGGTTATAAATCTTTTCAAGGTTTTTGTTGGCTGTGGAGGTAATTACGTCAAGTTCGCAGTAAAGCCTGTAAACTCTGTCTATAAACTTTTTAACACCTTCAATATTTGCCGTGTTCCAGGGCTTTGTGTCGGCGACGGGTCCCATAAACATTTCGTACATTCTAAGAACGTCCGCGCCGTATTCGTCTACTATATCGTTGGGGTTTATTACGTTGCCAAGACTCTTTGACATTTTGTTTCCGTCTTCTCCGAGAACCATACCCTGATGGAACAATTTTTTAAACGGTTCCTTGCAGGGAACAAGTCCTTGGTCGTAAAGGAAATTGTTCCAGAAGCGGGAGTAGAGCAGATGTCCCACGAGATGTTCTTTTCCGCCCACGTAAAAGTCTACGGGCATCCAGTATTTAAGCAACTCGTAATCTGCAAAATTTTCGCTGTTGTGCGGGTCGCAGTACCTTAAAAAATACCACGCCGAACCCGCCGACCCGGGCATCGTCGTTGTTTCCCGCTTACCCTTGACGCCGTTTACTTCAACGCTTACCCATTCCTTTGCGTTTTCAAGCGGGGCGTTGCCGCCGTGCGCCTTATAATCGTCCATTTCGGGAAGGGTGAGGGGGAGTTCGCTGTCGTCCAAAAGCACGGTTTTTCCGTCTGCAAGATGAATTACGGGCAACGGTTCGCCCCAGTATCTCTGTCTTGCGAATATCCACTCGCGCAGTTTATAAGTTACGGTCTTTTTTCCGCAGTTATTTTTAACAAGCCATTCAGCCATTTTATCTATTGCCTGCTGTTTGTCAAGACCGTTAAGGAAATCTGAATTAATGTGTTTACCGTCCTGTGTGTAAGCTTCTTTTTCAATATCTCCGCCTTCGAGAACCTGAACAACAGGTATGCCGAATTTTTTTGCAAATTCGTAATCGCGTTCATCGTGTGCGGGAACTGCCATAATTGCGCCGGTACCGTAAGAAGTCAGTACGTAGTCGGAAATATAGACAGGAAGCTTCTTTCCGTTTGCGGGATTAACGGCGTATGCGCCTGTAAATTCGCCCGTTTTTTCCTTATTTAAGTCTGTTCTTTCAAGGTCGGATTTGCTTGCGCATAATTTTTTATAATTTTCAACCGCAGTTTTTCTGCTTTCCGTGGTTATTAAATCTACAAGTCTGTGTTCGGGAGCAAGCACGCAATAGGTTGCGCCGAAAAGGGTGTCGCAGCGCGTCGTGAATACGGTAAAACTCTTATCCGTGCCGTCTACTTTGAAGTCTATATTCGCTCCGACGGATTTGCCTATCCAATTTCTTTGCGCCGTTTTCGAAGCTTCGGGCCAGTCAAGTCCGTCAAGACCTTCCAAAAGTCTTTCGGCGTACTTGTTTATATCTATTACCCATTGCTTCATATTTTTACGCACGACCGGATATCCGCCGCGTTCGCTTTTACCGTCTATAATTTCGTCGTTTGCAAGCACGGTTCCAAGCTCTTCGCACCAGTTGACGGGCGTTTCGACGTAACGTGCAAGTCCCGCCTTATAAAGCTGTTTGAAAATCCATTGCGTCCACTTATAATATGAAGGGTCGCAGGTGGAAATAGTGTTGTCCCAATCGTATGACAGCCCAAGCATTTTAAGCTGCGAAGTAAATGTTTTGATATTGTCCTGCGTAAACCCTTCGGGGTTATGACCCGTATTTATCGCATACTGTTCCGCCGGCAGTCCGAAGCTGTCAAAACCGATGGGATGCAATACGTTATAGCCCTGCATTCTTCTCATACGCGAAAGTATATCCGTCGCCGTGTAGCCCTCGGGGTGTCCTACGTGCAAACCCGCGCCGGAAGGATAGGGGAACATATCCAGAACGTAATATTTCGGCTTTGAAAAATTGTGCAAATCCGTGGCGAAAGTTTTATTTTCGTCCCAGTATTTTATCCATTTTTTTTCAACTTCTCTGAAATTCGTATAAGCCATAGTTTTATTCCTTATTTTAATTAATGTTAATTATAACCCGAAAAACAAAATTTAGCAAATAATTTAACGCTATTGTCTTTCAAAGTTGTTGACATATTCTTTTTTTTGTACTAAAATAAACTTGCTTGAATAAAAAGACAAGTACCGCCAAAGGGCTTTCAGAGAGCGCGGGGTAGCTGTGAACCGCGTAGCAGATAGGGTAACGGGAAACCGCTTTTTGTAAAATTCGGGCTTTTGAAAGCGGCTCGCTGATTTGCGGGCAATTAAGGTGGAACCGCGCATTAATGATTTTGCGTCCTTAAACGATACGTCGTTTAAGGCTTTTTTATATTTTGGAAAAGGAGTTAATATGGAAGTATTACTTAAAAACGGATCAATTCAACTTGAAGACGGCGCAAGCTGTGCCGTTGCGGCATCAAAAATCAGTGAAGGGCTTGCACGTTCGGCTGTTGCGGCAAAAATTAACGGCGTCCTTTGCGACCTTTCGACTAAGCTTAAAGACGGCGACTCGCTTGAAATCGTCACACTTAAAGACAGCGAAGGGCTTGAAGTGTACCGTCATACCTGCGCACACGTTCTTGCACAAGCGGTTAAAAACGTTTATCCTACCTGTAACCTTGCGATAGGTCCCGTAATAGAAAACGGATTTTATTACGATATAGATTTCAAGACGCCTTTGACGCAGGATGACCTTACTAAAATCGAAGGTGAAATGCTTAAAATAATCAAAGCAAATACTCCGATTGAAAGGTTTGAACTTCCCCGCGACGAAGCGTTAAAGCTTATGAAAAAGTATAAGGAGAAGTATAAGGTAGAACTTATAAACGACCTTCCCAAAGACGCGGTAATTTCTTTCTATAAGCAGGGGACTTTTACAGACCTCTGCCGCGGACCCCATCTTCCTTCTACGGGTAAAATTAAGGCATTCAAGCTTACGTCGCTTACGGGTGCATATTGGCGCGGAAGCGAAAAGAATAAAATGCTGACGAGGATTTACGGCACGGCTTTTGAAAAAAAGAGCCAACTTGAAGAATACCTTGTTGCTGCCGAAGAAGCGAAAAAACGCGACCATAACAAAATTGGACGAGATCTCGGAATATTTATGACTTCCGACGTGGTAGGTCAGGGATTGCCCATACTTATGCCAAAGGGCGCTAAAATTCTTCAAATTTTAACGCGGTTTGTGGAAGACGAAGAGGCAAAGCGCGGGTTTATGATTACAAAGACGCCAAATATGGCTAAGTCGGATTTATATAAAATTTCCGGGCACTGGTATCATTACCGCGACAAGATGTTCATTCTCGGCGAAATAGACGAACACGGCGAATCGCCCGACGGGGAAGAAATTATGGCTCTCCGTCCGATGACTTGCCCGTTCCAGTACCAGATTTTCAAAAACGGCTTAAAGTCTTACAGAGATTTGCCTTGCAGATATTCTGAAACGGCAACCGAATTCAGAAAGGAAGCTTCTGGCGAAATGCACGGACTTATCAGGATAAGGCAGTTTACCCTTTCGGACGGACACATTATCTGTACAAAGGAACAGGTGGAAGACGAATTTAAACGTTGTCTTGATTTATCCTATTATATCCTTGACGCGTTGGGTATGAGAGACGACGTATCTTTCCGCTTTTCCAAACGCGGAAAAGCAAGGTCGGATAAATATATAGATGACGACGAGGCGTGGAACAAAACGGAGGCGATGATGAAGGAAATTCTCGACGACCTCAAACTCAACTACGTCGAAGCCGACGACGAGGCGGCGTTCTACGGACCCAAACTCGACGTTCAGGCGAAAAATGTTTACGGCAAGGAAGATACGCTTATAACCATTCAGATAGACTTTGCCGCGGGCGAAAGCTTTGAAATGCAGTATGTAGATACGGACGGAACCAAACAGTACCCTTACGTTATACACAGAAGTTCAATAGGCTGTTACGAAAGAACACTTGCGTTGCTGATTGAAAAATATGCAGGCGCGTTCCCGCTCTGGATGTGTCCTACGCAGGTTAAGATACTGCCAATCACAGACAGAACGCTTGCTTATGCCGAAGCAGTTGCGGAAAAGATCTCATACGAAGGTATACGCTGCGAAGTGGACAGGCGCAACGAAAAGATCGGTTATAAGATACGCGAAGCAAAACTTGACAAAGTACCTTATGTGCTTGTCGTCGGCGATAAGGAAGCCGAAGAGGGTACCGTAAACGTCAATAAACGCGGAGTGGAAGAAAAGTCTACGCTTTCTGTCGATGAATTTGTCAAAAAAGTAGTTGAAGAAGACAGAAAAAAGATAATTTTTTAAATCAACGGCGTAAATTCAGTTGACTTTACCGCAGTTTAAGTGTAATATATTATCGTTAAGCAAAGGCAACCCCTTTCGCCTTACGGAAAGTTCGTATGGCAAATAATGATTTAAACGGTTATTACCGCAGATTGTTATTCGGGTTGTCTCAACCCGAATTTTTTTGGGAAATTTTTTGAGAGGTATATGATTATAAAGGACTTATATTCCGTCAACGAAGCTATCCGCGATAGAGAAGTCAGGGTTATAGGCAGCGACGGCGCTATGTTGGGCGTAATGTCAAGCCGCGACGCGCAGCGTCTTGCAAATGATGCAGACCTTGATTTGGTCAAAATTTCACCCAACGCGGTACCTCCCGTATGTAAAATTATGGACTATTCCAAGTTTAAATACGAGCAGGCTAAAAGAGATAAAGAAAACCGCAAAAACCAGACGGTTATCGAAGTAAAAGAAATTCGTCTGTCAATGACTATCGACGTAGGCGACATTGCCGTTAAAACCAAACATTGTCTTAAATTTTTGGAACAGGGCAACAAAGTCAAGGTATCGATAAGAATGAAAGGTCGTGAAAATGCCCGCGCCTATCAGGGTGTAAAAGTAATGCAGGACTTTTTCGACGGGCTTGACGGCAAAGCTGTTCTCGATAAGAAACCCACAACGGAGGGAAGAAATATCACTATGATACTTTCTCCCGTAAAAGCTTAACTTAAAAATTTCGGAAATTATTTCATTGGAGGATAAAATTTATGCCTAAGCAGAAGTCGCACAGCGGCACTAAAAAGCGCTTTTGGCTCACTTCGACCGGAAAGGTTAAAAGACCTCACGGCGGCAAGAACCACAAGGCTGAAACAAAGAACAGAAAAAGAAAGAGAAATTTGCGTCAGAATACGCTTGTTTCTACCGCACAGGAATCTAACGTAAAAGCTATGATTCCTTATAAGAATTAAAGGAGTCAGAGAATTATGCGTATTAAGAGAAGTGTTAACGCTTTAAAGAAGCGTAGAAAGATTTTCCGCCTTTCCAAAGGATATTTCGGTAATAAATCAAAATCTTACAGAATCGCCCGTCAGGCGGTAATGAAGTCTTTAAACTATGCCTACATCGGCAGAAGACTCAGAAAGCGCGATATGCGCACTCTGTGGATCGCCCGTATCAACGCGGCGGCAAGAATTAACGGACTTTCTTATTCCAAATTTATGCACGGTCTTAAAACAGCCGGTATAAATCTTAACAGAAAAGTACTTGCAGAGCTTGCTGTAAACGATTCAAAGGCTTTTGCTGAACTTGCCGAAAAGGCTAAACAAGCTTTATAAATGAAATTAAGCCTTTGACAAAAGGCTTAATTTTTTATATCCGTTTAATTATGATAATAACTTCCAGGGCAAACCCGCTTATAAAAGAAATAGCTTCGCTTTCGGAAAAGAAATTCAGAAAACAGGCGGGTTTATATCTTGTTGAAGGTACCAAACCCGTTAAAGAGTGTATAGCGGCGGGTTGCGATATAGAAAAAATAGTCTGCACTGCGGACAATGAAAAAACTTTTTCGGGCGCGGTCGTCGTTAGCGACGGGGTATTTAAAAGCATTTCAAGCGAAAAAACTCCGCAAGGGGCGCTTGCGGTTGTAAAAATGCCGCAAACGCCATTAAGAAAACCTGAGGGTTGCTGTCTTCTTCTCGACTGTTTGCAGGACCCGGGCAATCTCGGTACGGTAATAAGAACGGCTAATGCCGCAGGTTACGAAGAAATTTATCTTATCAACTGTGCCGACCCTTATTCGCCGAAAGCCGTCCGCGCAAGTATGAGCGGGATATTTTTTGTAAAATTATTTTCGGGTTCGTGCGGGGAAATTTTATCCTTGTTGGAAGACGTTCCCCTTATCTGTGCGGATATGGACGGTGAAAATATTTTCGGCTTTATTCCGCCCGAAAGGCATTGCCTTTGCATAGGGAACGAAGGTTCGGGGATAAGCCGAGAAGTATTTTCTAAATCGGCCTATTCAGTAAAAATACCTATGCGCGGAACTTGCGAAAGTCTTAACGCAGCGGTGTCTGCTGGAATAGCGATGTATGCGCTTAAAAATAATATAAAATGAGAGGTTAAATTATATGTCAGGACATTCGAAATGGCACAACATACAGGCAAAAAAGGGTAAAACCGACGCGGCGCGTGGCGCGGTGTTTACGAAAATTGGTAGAGAACTTGCGGTTGCGGCAAAAAGCAATCCTAATCCCGACACCAACTCTAAACTTGCCGACGTAATAGCAAAGGCGAAAGCCGCAAATATGCCCAACGACAACATCAAACGCTGTATTGCGAAAGCCGCGGGCGAGCTTGGCGATAAAGATTATAAGGAACTTACGTACGAAGGATACGGTGTTGCGGGTTCTGCTGTAATAATCAAAACTTTGACGGACAACGTAAACAGAACGGCTGGCGACGTGCGTTCGGCAATGTCCAAGTGCGGCGGTCAGATGGGTAATACGGGATGCGTGTCCTATATGTTCGACGACAAAGGCGTTATGGTTATAGAACGTACCGTCGCGCTTGACGAAGACACGATGATGGAGTATTGCCTCGAAGCCGAAGCGGACGACTACGTAACCGAAGACGACGTCTACGAGGTATATACTACGCCCGAAAAGTTTTCGTCCGTAAGGCAGTATTTTGAAAGCAAAGGTGTCACTTTCCTTGAAGCGGCAATTAAAATGATACCGCAGAATTATATCACGCTTGATGGAGATAAGCTTGAACTTTTCAGAAAAATGCTTGATAAACTTGAAGAACTTGACGATGTTCAGGACATTTACCACAATGTAGAGCTTCCGGACGAAGACGAAGAATAATTCAGATAAAAAAATAAAACGGAACCGAAATTTCGGTTCCGTTTTTGGCATAAAAAAAACTCTTTAACGCAAGATAATATTACAAGCGCAAGCGCTTTATATATAGCTAATCTTTTAAGACGGTTTTCGCGTTTTACAAGATTAGCGGGGGAGCAACCGTATTTGCGGTTGCTCCTCTATGAATTTTCGGCAAAGTTTTATAATACATTATTATATGAAAAAAATTTTGCCCGTAATAAAACCATTAATATGCGCGGCGTTATGTATTGCCGCAGTAGTTGCTTTTTTATGTTTTGCATTCAAACCCCAAAAAAGCAATGCGGAAAATAACGATAAATCCGTTTTGCAATTATGGCAGATTGACAGTTTTGAAGGCGGAAAGGGTTCGCGTGCCGATTATTTGCAGAAAAAGGGAAATGCTTTTTCAAAGGAGTACGGCGCGTACGTTACGGTAACGGCACTGTCTGCGGAAGCCGCCGTGTTAAATCTTGAAAACGGAAATATACCCGACCTTATTTCTTACGGCGCGGGTATATGCGGACTTGAAAGTTATATCGGAAGCTTTACAACCTGGTGCCACGGCGGCTATTGTCTGCTTGCTGTTGACGCAAATGCGGACTTTACCGACGTCAACGCGGAAAATACCGTTATCAATTCAGGTAAAAACAATTATACTTCCGCGGCGGCAATGTTTTACGGTTTACAAAACGCTGAATATGAAAAGCCGTCGGGGGCATACGTCAAACTGATAAACGGCGATTATAAATATTTGTTGGGTACCCAGCGCGACATATTCAGATTAAAAACCCGCGGAGTCGGTTTTACGGTTAAACCCGTTACCGAGTTCAACGACTTGTACCAGAATATTTCAGTCGTAGATAAAAGTGCAAATTTTTCTGTTGCACAGCGTTTTGTCGGATATCTAATGTCGCACAGAGACGACGTAAATAAGCTTGGGCTTATGACTGAAAGCTCGGGACTGTATGATGACGAAATGAAAGTAATGGAAGGGCTTGATTATGAATGCAAGGTTGTTGCGCCGGTAAATAAACAGACGAAAGAGCGGCTGGAAAATATAATTGCACAATCGGATATAAATATGCTGAAAAATCTGCTTAAATAATTGAAAAAGTCAAAAAAAAATGTTATTATATAAGGCGGTAGTAAGTTGATAAAAAACAATAGGGTAAATATTGTAAAAAGTATCCGTAAGCAGTCGGATTTCAGTTTTTCCAAAAATACAACGTACGGTTGCGGGGGAAATGCCCGCATAGCTTATTATCCCGAAAGTATAAGGCAGGCAACTTCGCTATTCGATTATCTTAAAGACAGCGCAACGCCTTTTATCGTGCTTGGCAACGGTTCAAACGTGCTTGCGTCCGACAGCGGTTACGACGGGGCGGTTATAAGTACAAAAAATCTTAAAGGTGTATACATAACAGGTAAAACTATATACTGCCGTGCAGGTACCAAAGTTTCGCAACTAATGAAATTTTGTATTGAAAACGGTGCGGGCGGACTTGAATATCTTGCCGGTATACCTGCTACGCTGGGCGGACTTGCGTTAATGAACGGCGGAGCCGATAGTAAATATATTTGCAGTAACATTGTAAGCGTTAAGTTTTATGACGGCAAAATGCGCAAAATTTTAAATAAAAACTGCAATTTTGGCAATAAATATAGTATTATGCGTGACATAAACGGCATAATCTTGGGCGTAGAACTGACTTATGAGCCGCAAGACGGGGAAAAAGTCATGCAAAATATAAGGCGCAGGCTTGACGGCAGAGCGCCGCTGCCTAAGGGTAAAAGTTGCGGTTGCGTATTCAAAAATCCATCCGGTTACAGTGCCGGTAAGCTTATTGATGAAGCGGGATTAAAGGGCTTGACTTACGGAACGGCTTGCGTAAGCGGCGAACATGCAAATTTTATTATAAATAAAGGCGTTAGGGCCGCCGACGTATACGCCCTTATCGGTCGTGTCAAAAACGAAGTATACGCACGCTTCGGTATTCTTCTTGAAGAGGAAGTCGTTTACATAGGAGATATGCAATGATACTTTCGGCAGATTATCATACGCACACGCCGTATTCTCACGGCAAAAATACCGTGCTTGAAAACGCGGTTGCTGCAAAGAATAAGGGGCTTAAAGAAATAGCCATAACCGACCACGGTTTCAATCATTTGCTGTTCGGGCTTAAACGTAAAAAACTGCCCGATTTAAGGGCTGAAATTATTGAAGCTCAAAAGCTTACGGGCGTCAACGTTTTAATGGGGATGGAAAGCAATCTTATTTCGGTCGACGGCGATACCGATATGAAGAAGTCCGACCTTGTAAATTTCGACATTTACCTTTTCGGGATACACGAAGTTTTAAGGTACAAAAGTTTTTCCGATATGTACGGTATTCTCATTAAAAATTATACTGCGTACAAGCTTGGCAAAAAGCCGTCGGATAAAGTTATTGCAACTACCACGAAAGCGTATATCAACGTAATAAAAAATAACCCCGTCGATATTCTTACCCATATAAATTATAAGTGCTACTGCAATCTTGAAGAGGTTGCTAAGTGTTGTGCCGATTACGGTACGTATATTGAAATAAACACAAAAAAACGCCACGTTTCCGCGGAAGAACTTAATCTTATGGCGTCTACCGGTGTAAGGTTCGTTATCGACTCCGACGCGCACTCCGCAGACAGGGTGGGCGATACCCGGATAGCTGAAGAGCTGCTGTCGCAGTCGTCGGTATCTTTGGAACAAATAGACAATATTGACGGCAGGCTTCCCAAATTCAGGTTTGCCGAATATAAAAAAGAAAATTTGTAGTATGCTTAATTTTACGGAAGAAATAAAAAACGAAATAATTTCCGCTCCGCCCGAAGACGAGTGTTGCAAGCTTGCGCTTATTTCTGCTTTTATCAGAACAAGCGGAAGCGTAATTTCACGCAACGGTCAATTCGGGTTTGAGATGGTTACGGAAAACGAAAGCGCTGCGGAGTTTATTTCTGATATTCTCGAAAGTTCGTTCAGACTTAATTTAAACGTTACGGGCGCTAAATTCGACGTTATGAGCGGTAGGGACAAGCTCACTTTTGAATGTGTAGGGGAAAATGCGGTCTGCCTTTTAAATCGGGCGGGAATTATAAGCGAACGTAACGGCGGAAAATTTCTCGATTTCGGTATAGCTGAAGAACTTATTGCAAACCAATGCTGTAAGACCGCTTATCTTAAAGGCGCTTTTCTCGGCGGGGGAAGCTGTACGTTGCCAGACGAAGGTACTTACAGCCGTACAGGCTATCACTTTGAAATAGTTTTTTCAAATAAGATAACTGCGGGCGACTTTTGCGACTTGCTGTGCGGTTTCGAAATTCTCGCAAAGCTTGTTGCAAGAAAAGATTCTGCCGTCGTTTACGTCAAGAGCAAAGAGGTTATTTCCGATTTACTGCACGTTATATCGGCAGACAAATGTCTTGAAAAACTTAATAAAATAGTAGAACTTAAAGAAAAGGTAAACAACACCAACAGGGTAAATAACTGTTCGGTTTCGAATATAGACAAAACGGTTACGGCTTCGGTAAATCAGGTTCGCGCCATAGAAATAATATCGGTTACGACGGGACTGCAAAGCCTTGATAAAATGCTTTTCGACGTTGCGGAAGCGCGTCTTGCCGACAAAAATGCGTCTATGAACGAACTTGCCCTGCGGCTTGGAATTTCCAAAAGCTGTATAAACCACAGAATGAGAAAAATTCTCGAACTTGCTAATACGCTTGGACGGGATTGAGGTATTATGACTGATTTCGTACATTTACATCTGCACACGGAATATTCTCTGCTTGACGGAGCCTGCAAAATCGATAATTTGATAAGTCACTGTAAGGCGAACGGTATAGACACCGTATGTATAACCGACCACGGTAATATGTACGGCGCTTTACAGCTTGCGGAAAAAGCGGCGGTAGCGGGACTTAAATACATAATCGGCTGTGAATTTTATATGACAAAGGATATGAAGAAAAAGTCCGAAAACACTGCCGAGCATCTTATTCTGATTGCAAAAAACAGAAAAGGTTACATTAATCTCGTACAGCTGGACTCAATGGCGTTCGTGGACGGATTTTATTACAAGCCGAAAATTGATTATACGGTATTGAAGGAACACTCGGAAGGCGTAATTTGCCTTTCGGCTTGTCTTGCGGGCGGCATTCCGAGAAGGCTTTTAAGCGGAGATTATCAGGGCGCAAAGGAAATGGCGCTGTATCTCAAAGATATTTTCAAAGACGATTTCTATATTGAAATTCAGGATCACGGAATAGAAGAGGAACGGCGCATTTTGCCCCTTCTGATAAGACTTGCAAACGAGATAGGGGTCGAACTTGTTGCAACAAACGACGTGCATTACATTTCCAAGGCAGATGCGGAAATGCAGGACGTTCTTATGTGTATCCAGATGAAAAAACAGCTAGACGACCCCAAGCGAATGAAGTTTTCAACCGAAGAATTCTATTTTAAGACGGGCGATGAGATGGCGGCTTTGTTTCCCAATCTCCCGCACGCCATATCCAATACGCGTGTAATCGCCGATAAAGTTACCGAGCCTGCATTCAATCTCAACGCAAAAGGTTATCCGATAAAGGATAACTCGCTTATTCCCACTTACACCCCGCCCGACGGAAGTACTTCCGAACAGTATCTCAGAAAGCTTACTGCCGAAGGGCTGAATAGGCGGTACGGCACGCCTACGCAAAGAGAGCTTGACAGGGCGGAATACGAACTCGGAATAATCTGCGGAATGGGTTATGCGGATTATTACCTTGTCGTCTGGGACTTTATAAACTGGTCTAAGGAGCAGGGAATTCCCGTAGGGCCGGGGCGTGGCTCGGGCGTAAGTTCTATAGTAGCTTATTCAATCGGTATTACAGACGTAGAGCCTCTTCAATACGATTTGCTGTTCGAAAGATTTCTTAACCCCGATCGTGTATCTATGCCCGACTTTGACATCGACTTCTGTACCGACAGAAGGGAAGAAACGATTGAATACGTCCGCAGTAAATACGGGCGGGAGAACGTGTGTCAGATTGTCACTTTCGGTACAATGGCGGCTAAAAACTCTATAAAAGACGTCGGCAGGGTAATGCGTGTTCCTTATTCGGAAACGGACAGGCTTACTAAAATAATGGACGGCAAGACTTCTATAGGGGATTTGCTTGGCAACCGTATAGAAGGATTGCGCAAAAAAGCCGAAAACGAGCGGGACGAAGACAAAAAAGCCGAACTTGAAAACAAGCTCGGCGAATTGAAAGCCGTAAGAAATAGTGAATTTTGCGAAATTTACGAAACGGACAGCACCTTGCACCGCGTTATAGATATGGCGTTAAAGATAGAAGGTATGCCACGTCAGACGGGTATGCATGCCGCGGGCGTCGTTATTTGCCAAAAGCGTATTGCGGACAATGTTCCGCTGTCGCGCAACGGTGAAGATATTACCACGCAGTTTGTTGCAAAGGAAATCGAATCGCTCGGAATGTTGAAAATGGACTTCCTTGCGCTTGTCACGCTGACGGATATAAAGAAATGTGTCGATTACATAAAGGAAGACTTCGGTCGTGAAATAAACTTTAATAAAATCGGTTATGACGACGCGGGGGCGTATTCACTCATTTCGGACGGCGATACAGACGGTGTGTTCCAGCTCGAAGCCGGCGGAATGAAAAGGTTTATGAAACAGTTGAAGCCCGACAGGCTTGAAGACCTGATTGCGGGCGTGTCACTGTACCGTCCCGGTCCTATGAAATTCATTGACTCGTTCTGCAACAGAAAGCACGGGGAAGAGCAGATTACTTACGACTGCGAAGCCGAGGAACAAATTTTAAAAGTCACTTACGGCATACCTGTTTATCAGGAACAGGTAATGCAGATTTTCCAGAACCTTGCGGGATTTTCTCTCGGTGAAGCCGACCTCGTCAGGCGCGCAATGGGTAAAAAAGATAAAAAAACCCTTATGGCACAAAAGGAAAAATTCATTAACGGCGGCGTCAGTGACACAAACGGCAGTAAAATAGTCGGATGTGTGAAAAACGGCATCAGCGCGGAAGTCGCAAATAAGATTTTCGGCGATATGGAAGGCTTCGCGTCTTACGCCTTCAATAAGTCGCATGCCGCAGCGTACGCGGTTCTTGCTTACCAGACTGCCTGGCTTAAAAGGTATTACTGTAAAGAGTTCATTTGCGCGCTTTTGAACAACCGCTTAAACAAGATTGAAGAAATTACAAAGTATGTTTTATATCTGAAAGAAAAGGGTTATAAAGTTTTCCCGCCGGATATAAACAAAAGTAAATCTGCTTTCACTGTTGAAAACGACGGCGTCCGCTTCGGGTTGTCGGCGCTTAAAGGCGCGGGGCAGGCTGTGGTCGACAGCATTATCGAAGAACGTTTGAAAGGCGGCAAATTCAAAGATTTTCCGGACTTCGTGTCGCGTTGCATTGCGGTGCTTAACTCCCGCCTTGTCGAAGGGCTTATTTATGCGGGGGCGTTCGACGAAATGGGTATAAGCCGTTCAAGGTTGGTTCTTGTGTACGAACAGCTCTGTTCAAGGGCAAAGTCTATCAATAAACAGCGTTCCAGCGCACAGATGAGCTTGTTTGGCGACGTGCTTGAAGAAGAGAGTCTTGACGTCGTGTATCCCGACGTTCCCGAATTTGAACTGAATGAAAAACTGTCCAAAGAAAAACAGGTTCTCGGCGTCTACGTCAGCGGTCATCCGTTTGAAAAGTATGCGCACGCTTTTCCCGATTGCACTTTTGACTGTTCCTGTCTCGAAGATTATGTCGAAGATGAAGACGGAACAAAGACTTATAACCGTATTTCGGACGGTTTGCATATTACTATGGCAGGCATAATAGGTTCTTACAGGCGTCTTACGACCAAGCGAGGTAGTCATATGGCGTTTTTTACGCTTGAAGACGTTTACGGCAGTATAGAATGCGTTTGCTTTCCTGCGGTGTTTGATAAGTTTAAAGGCGATATATCCGTCGAAAAAATAGTAAAGGTAAAAGGCAAACTCGATATTGACGCGGAAAAAGGAATTTCGCTTTTGGTGGACGATATTAAGGCTATGGACTTGTCGGACTCATCTGCGGAAGGCAATAAAGATACGGTGAAAAAGATTACGCAGGCAGTTCTGTGGCTTAATGCGGGTAAGCTTGACGATAAGTCCTTTGACGAGTTTGTAGCTGTGCTTGGTAATTACGAGGGTGAAACGGCGTGTAAGATTGTCAGAGGTAAGAAAAGGTATATTTTACCGACAGGTGTAAATTATTGCAGAGGGTTGTTGGCGGAACTCAGCGTGTTTATTGACACGGAAGATATAAAATATGTAGAATAAATAGATTATTTTAATGTAAATATTTTCTTGAAAACTGTTGTAATTTTAATATTCTTCTGTTATAATAAATAGCGGAAATGATGTATTGGTTCACAACTGCGCTTGGGGGCAAGGCGTGAACGGCGTATTCTAACGGAGGTTTTTATGAAAAGGATAGGCTTGTTAACCAGTGGCGGCGACGCTCCCGGTATGAACGCTTGCATTAGAGCCGTAGTACGTACGGCTATTTATTACGGTATGGAAGTCTACGGTATAGAACGCGGATACCAGGGGCTTATCGAAGACGATATGGTGCCTTTGGAAATGCGTTCGGTGTCAGATATCGTACAGAGGGGCGGCACGAAATTAAGAACCGCCAGATGTCTTGAAATGCTTACTAAGGCAGGACAGAAAAAAGCTGTTCAGACTCTCGAAGCGAGAGGTATCGAAGGGCTTGTAGTTATAGGCGGCGACGGTTCGTTCAGGGGCGCGAAGTGCCTCTCGGAAGAATACGGCATTCCCACGATAGGTATTCCCGGCACGATAGACAACGACCTTGAATATACCGATTACACGCTCGGCTTCGACACTGCCGTAAATACTTGCATTGATGTAATAAATAAGTTGCGCGATACGATGACTTCGCACGAACGTATTTCGGTTGTCGAAGTAATGGGCAGACGTTGCGGCGATATTGCGTTGTATGCGGGTATTGCAAGCGGAGCCGAAATAATAGTCGTCCCCGAAATTGTTTTCGATCTTGACGATATAGTAATGAAGATAAACCGTTCTCGCGCAAAAGGCAAGCACTCAAATATAGTTGTTGTTGCCGAAGGTGTTTGCACGGCGGAAGAATTTGCAAAACAGCTTCAATCCGTAACTACATATTCGGTACGTCCTACGACGATAGGACATATCCAGCGCGGAGGTTCTCCTTCGATGGCGGACAGAATGCTTGCCGCTCAGTTCGGCAATAAAGCCGTAAGACTTTTGAACGACGGTATAGGCAACCGCGTCGTAGGGATACGCAAAAACGAAATAATCGATATGGATATAATCGAGGCTGTCAGTATGAAGAAGAAGTTCAATTACGAACTTTATGAAACTCTTCAAATGATTTCAATGTAACAATTAAGCCGCTTAAAAACTAAGCGGCTTTAATTATGTTAGTAAATAAGGGTGAAATAATGATTTTAACGGTTTGTCCAAGTCCTTGCATAGACGTCAACATAGAAGTTGAACGTTTAAGCGTAGGAAAGTCCAACAAAATTAAAAATAAAACCACTTATTATACGGGTAAAGCCATAAATGTAGCAGTCGGTCTTGCAAGGCTTAATGCGGACGTGTTTATAACAGGCTTTATGTACAAGGAAAACGGCAATCAGTTCGAACACGAATTGCATAGGGAGGGCGTGCCTTACAGTTTTGTCTGGAACGAAGGCAGGGTACGCGAAAATTATAAGATAATAGACCACAGGTCTATGTTGACCGAAGTCGACGACGTAAGTCCGGAAGTAACCGCGGAAAAACAGGCTGAACTTGTAGGGCTTGTCGGCAGTCTTGCAAAAGATTGCGACGGTATTGTCATTTGCGGCGGTCTTGCAAAGGGTATGACGGCGGAATTTTATCGCGAAGTGTTAAACGCCGTCCCGTCGGGAGTCATAAAAATTGCGGATACCGAGGGTGAACGGCTTGTTCAGGCCCTTAAATGCGGGGTTAATCTTGTAAAACCCAATCTCGAAGAACTTGAAAGAACTTTGAATAAAACCATATCTTCAAAGGAAGATATGGTTGAAGCTTGCCGTAAAATTCTGGATATGGGTACCGAATACGTCTTGCTATCGCTTGGAAAACGCGGAGCGGTTATTACGGATGGCGCAAAGTTCTTTCATTGTATGAGTGTTAACGTGGCTAAAAATTCCACAGTCGGCGCAGGCGATGCAATGCTTGCCGCTGCGTCGTCGGCCCTGATAAGGGGTGGCAGTATGCAGGAAGTTTTGCGTTGCGGGGTTGCGGCTGGAACGGCTGCCGTCACTTCGCCCGACAGCATTTCTTTTATTAAAGAAAAGTATGAAGAAATACTTTCCGCCTTAACGGTTAAAGAAATTTAAAAATATACTTGAAATTTTGCTTTAATTAATATATAATTAAGTAAATATAAGGAGTAAATTATGTGGGACAGCAATTCGCCTTTACAGTTATTGAAAACTATGCCGTCAAGGCTCGGCAAGGAAGAGCTTGAAAAGTTGCAGGCGGTACTTGAAGCCGATAAATATAAAAACAGTTTAATAAGCGGGTTCGATTTATGCGGAATGTACGCTCCGTTTTGTCGCGGTTGCAGTAAGGCAAGTATTTATCCCTGCGCAGTCGCTTACGTCAATATGATGAAAGAAAGCGGAATGGACGTAGATGTCGCCGCGCGCCCCGTTGAAGAAGTACGGCAGGACGCCGACGTATCGCAATCTCTTCAATCTGCTGGCGGTGGGGTTAGCGGCGCTGTTGCTGAGGATACGTCCGTCGCCTCAGAACAGACGGTAGCCGAACAAGCAGATGCTGAGCAGTCTGAGGTTGAAGAAGTTACCCCTCGTATTATAGGCAAAATAAGAATAGCGGTTGCAAGGCGCAAACTTTAATAATCGACGACCTCCGTAATGAGTACGGAGGTCGTTTTTAAATTAATTAAGCCGCATAATTGTCTGATTCGTCGTTTTTTTCGTTATGTTCCGACGGGGGATCGGGTCTGTGTAACCAGTTTATGTCTTTTAAATCAAGCTTATATTTTCCGTCAACTTTTACCCGACGGTTATACAGCCAAAGCAAATAACCGAGTCCGGTAAATACTACCAGCAGACCTGAAACCCAAAGAGCGACTCCGCCGTAACCGATTTCGTGTACGTTAAGGAAGAAGTACGGGTATTTAAAATCTTTGAAAATTGCACCGATAATTAAAATTACCGCCAGGTAAACAACCGGCATAATCAGGCTTAACAGAGGTGCGTAGACCGAAACCGACTTTTTCTCGTCAAACAGCAGATAATCGAATATGAATAGCAAGGGTGCAAAAACGTGCAGACAAAGGTTTGCTATGTCCCGCCAGAACTGCGCTGTCCATACTCTGCCCAACAAAAAGAGATAGACAAGGAATGTAAGTAAAATCGCAAAGGTGGTCATAAACTTAAACGTGCGTATTTTCTTGTTGTAACCCTTGCGTTCGCCTGCATAAACACGTTTTACATTGTCGGCAAGTACGATAACCGATACGACAAAAACTACGTAATTGCTTAAATTGGTATAAAATTTCAAGAAATCCCAGGTAAGGGGCAGGGGTTGTCCCGCATAAAAAATTCTGCATGTAAGCAAAACGGCAAGCGCTGAAACGCAGCACGTTATAATGCGGTAAATCATCTGTGTGATAAGATTGTTGTTCGGCATAGTTGGCTCTCTTTAAAAATCAATACTGCGTTCTTCCCAATAAATAGTCGACAGAAACGTCGAATAAATCTGCAAGTTTAACAAGATTTTCATAGCTCGGCTCGGCGCCGCCGTTCTCGTAGCGGATGTAAGACGGCTGACTTATATTCAGATAATCGGCTATGTGCTTCTGCGTCATTTTATTAAGTTTACGCTGTTCGTATAATCTTTCCTGAAATATTTTCATATTACCAAACAAGTATAGCATACCGCTATATAATTAATTAATGATATAGCTTTTTGCTATATTATTAATTAATAACAAATTACACCGAAGAAGTCGGGTACATTTATACTGAAAGTGTTAAATTGGGCAGTTATATTTTAATTGCTTTGTCGGTTGTCGGCGGATTGTTTTTACTGTTTTAATTTTTACAAACGTTCGAAAAAATAAACTACTAAATTGAATTTGGAAATATTGTTATGAAAAAGTTTAGAAATATTTTATTTAGTGTTGTACTGTTGTCGTTGTTCGGTATAATAGTGTTATTTTGTGGTTGCAACACAAAAAAAGAAGTGTTTTACAACATAACCTATACTGCAAGCGCAGGCGGATACATAGACGGGCAAACCGAGCAGATAATAACAAGCGGCGATAATGCCGAGCCTGTAACGGCGGTTCCGAACGAAGGTTACGAGTTTGTAAAGTGGTCGGACGGGTTAACAACGCCCGAAAGACAGGATAGGAACGTAACCGAAGATAAGACCGTAACCGCACAGTTTAAAACGACAACGTCGGTTAGACCTGAGCCTGTAAATGAATATACAATCACCTATACAGCAGACGTCGGTGGATACATAGATGGCGTAGCAGTCCAGATTGTAAAAGAGAATAAGTCCGCAGAAACCGTTATCGCCGTACCCGAAACAGGTTATAGATTTGTTAAATGGTCGGACGGGCAAATTACGCCCGAAAGAAAAGATAAGAATATAATAGCTGATAAAACAGTTACGGCAGAGTTCGAGAAGATAAAGTTAACTGTAAGTTATAGCGTTGGTAAAGGCGGAACGATAGACGGAGCAGAAGAACAGGAAATAGAATACGGCAATGACGCAGAACTTGTTATTGCTGTACCCGAAACAGGTTATAAGTTTGTCAAGTGGACAGACGGGAAAACTACGCCCGAAAGAAAAGATAAGAATATAATAGCTGATAAAACAGTTACGGCAGAGTTCGAGAAGATAAAGTTAGCTGTAACTTATAGCGTTGGTGAAGGCGGAACGATAGACGGTGTATCAGAACAGGAAATAGAATACGGCAATGACGCAGAATTTGTTGTTGCTGTACCTGAAACAGGTTATAGATTTGTAAAATGGTCGGACGGCAATGGCTCTACTATAAGAAAGGAGACAACCGTAACGTCAGAAATTAACGTTACTGCTGAATTTGAATTTCTTTATGCGGGTGGCAATGGAAGTACATCAAATCCGTTTTTAATTGAAACTTATACACAATTAAATGATATATGGTATTACCCCGAATCAAATTATAGGCTGACAAAAGATTTGGATTTAAGCGGAATAAAACACGAACCGATATTTGATAAAGCAAATTTTTTCAAAGGAAATTTTTACGGCGGCGGTCATACAGTAAAAAATTTAACCGTTGAAACAGAATTAAATTATCCTTCGTTGTTCGGCGTAATAGGCGGTAGCGTAAGTAATTTAAATATTAGTAACGCTACAATAATAACAACAGATTACGATACTTCTGATTGGCAGGACAAATATTATGTGGGTATACTTGCCGGAATGGTTAAAGGATTTATTTATAATATAAACGTAAGCGGCGAAATCAAGGTAGACGGATTAAGTTATGCGGGCGTTGCAATCGGCGGAATTACAGGTTATGCTAACGGTACGTTTGCAAATTGCTTGTGTAATGTGCAGATGAACGTAAAGCATGCATATCACAAATATGGTGAAAAATCTTTCGTGTTCGGGGGAATGATAGGTGTCGGTGAGATTGCGTTCATTAGAGATTGTAGCGCCGAAGGACAAATTAATATAACTGAGTGTTATTGGATCGAAAACGAGATTAATAATTATTCCGGTATTTTGGTCGGAGGAATGGTTGGATATTATTTTACGGGCAGTCAAGTTAATGTTTATATTAGAGATAGCAAAACCAACGTAGAAATATATGGCGACAATCATTATAAAGCGGGCGGTTTTGTCGGCTATTTGGATGCAAAACAAGATACAACTTTACAAGTCATAAATTGCTCCGTTTATGGTGATATAACTTGTGGAACAGTAGGTGGGTTTGTTCATAGAGCGTATAACTCAAGTAACAGTACTTTGCTGTTTGAAAAATGTATCATTAAAAACAACATAACAGCATTCAGTCGCGGGTCAGGGTTTGTTCATTTTTGCAGTGGTTCTCGTAATGATGCAAGTTTTCAAATAATAAATTGCTATACACAGGGCAATATTAGAACTTGTAACGTATTTGACTCTGATCGCGTTGTAGGAATGGCTGCCGGTTTTGGCTGGCAGATGAGTAATGTATCAATTGTAAAAAGCTATGTAAAAAGAAATATGAATACATCTGGCGGCAGTGGTTTTTCTTTTTATCTATTATATAGTGGAGTAAGTTCGTGTTTTTATGAGGGAACTATTGATATTAGTAATGGTCCAGCAGGAGCAAGAGGAGTAGGAATGTTTGATTATTATTCAGGCTCTACATTAGATAATTGCTATGTAAATGTAAATTTTGTAACCAGCGAAAAAAATACGTCAAAATTATATGGATTAATTATGTTGGGAAACGGTAAGCTAAGTAATTTTTATTGTTATGGAAATTATTGCAAAATTTTCGAAAAATATAATATGCAAAATATAGTTAACGGACACGTTTATAGAGCAGGTATTGAAGAAAGTAATCTGCCGCAAGAAAGTGACGAGTCTGATATAACAATATACGATAATATAGAAGATATGTATTATTTAGCGGATAGATTAAATGCAGAGCAGGACGAAGAAGTTTGGATAAATATTGTAAACGGTTTGCCTAAATTAAAATTTGAAATTTTGGCTGATAAATCAAGTTTGATGTAAGTACAATAAATTGTGGTAAAAAAATTTTTATCCGCATATGTTAGATTGTAGTATTAAATCAGGAGGATTTAACTTATGGAAAACAACACGCCTAACACATCGGAATCAAATGTTAAAGAAACTACGTCGGAAGAGATTTGCGGTTCAATCAACATTCTCGATACGGTGCATTTGAAGAATCTTGTTGAAGATCTCGCCAGGCTTTACGGTACGTCTGTAAATACAAAGGTTGCAAAAGATTCTAAGGTTGCGGCAGAAAGAAGGCTTATAGAGGCTATACGCGCCAATCTTGACCGTTATAACGGCTGATTAAAACAGGTTTAATTTTTTAAAAGCTGTCTTAAATAAAAAAATGATTAGCGTAAAGGCTTGCGGGGCAATCGTAAGCCTTATTTTTTAACCAAAAAACGCTGCAAATGTTTGCGGTTGTACCTTGACTACTTTATATAAATTTGACAAAATATATATATAGTAGTAAAATAAAAAAACAACCACCCGATACGGTGACGTAGCAAATTCAAAAGTCCGCTTAAAAAATAAGTCTTTCTGTTTTACAGAAAGACTTAGGAACTGCTGTGCGGGCTGTCGGCTGTAAATTTCCCTAAATAATAAAAAGCACAAACGAAAAACGTTTGCACTTTTTTGGAGCTGCTGAGCGGACTTGAACCGCCGACCTCTCTCGCCGTCAGTAAAGAAAATGCTGACGGCTCGGTCAACGCTTTTGCTTTTTATGCAAAAGCTTGTCTTGCTTGCCCAAACAGCACGTATGTGCTGTTTGGTAGAAGTGTAAGCGCGTCCTTACTTTTGGTAAGAATTTCGGTCGGCTGTAAATTTCCCTAAATAATAAAAAGCACAAACGAAAAACGTTTGCACTTTTTTGGAGCTGCTGAGCGGACTTGAACCGCCGACCTCATCCTTACCAAGGATGTGCTCTACCGACTGAGCCACAGCAGCGAAATTATGTTTACTTGAATATTATATTTTAAATATAATATATTGTCAATTCATTTTAACTGTTTAATATAAAAATTTGGAGTAAAAATGCAAAGTTACGATTTGCAAAAAGTTGCGCTTAAAGTTTCAATTACCACGATAATTATGAACGCGGCGTTAACTGTTTTTAAATTGCTTGCCGGTATTTTCGGGAAATCTTATGCGCTTATATCCGATGCCATACATTCGGCTTCCGACGTGTTTTCAACAATAATAGTTTTGATAGGAATTAAAGTATCTGCTAAAAAAGCCGACAAAAACCACCAATTCGGACACGAGAGATTTGAATGTGTTGCGGCAATATTGCTTGCCGCCGTGCTTTTTGCGACAGGCGTCGGGATAGGGTATTCGGGCATCGATAATATTATTACGGGCGCGTACAACAACTTCGAAGTGCCGCATATAATCGCGCTTGTTGCGGCGGCAGTATCGATCGTTGTAAAGGAAGCAATGTTCTGGTACACCTACGTAGCCGCAAAACGCGTAAACTCTTCCGCGCTTAAAGCGGACGCCTGGCATCACCGTTCCGATTCGCTCTCTTCGATAGGCAGTCTTGTCGGTGTAATCGGCGGCCTTTGCGGAGTTAAAATTCTTGACTCTATAGCCTGCATAGTAATTTGTTTGTTCATTTTAAAAGCCGCCGTAGATATATTTATCGATGCAATCAAAAAAATGACAGATGAAGCTTGCGACGAAAAGACGCAGAATGAAATAAAGGAATTTATTGAAAGTTGTAAAGGGGTAAGACGTGTAGATAATCTGCTTACGCGCAAGTTCGGCAACAGAATATACGTCATTGTGGAAATCGCCTGCGATGCAGAACTTTCGTTAACCGAAGCTCACAACATTGCCGAAGAGGTGCACGAAGGGATAGAACAACAATTTACTGCTGTCAAACATATTACGGTTCACGTAAATCCATATACGGCGACCGAATCAAAAGAATAATCCGTACGGACTTTAAAAAGTCCGTATTTTTTATTGACATTCAAAACTTAATGTATTATACTAAAACAAACGTTGTAAAACGTAAGTTTTAGTATGGGGGAAGTTATGCCGCCGAAAGCAAAATTTACACGTGAAGAGATAATAGATTCTGCGATAAAGTTAATTGAATCACACGGAATACAGGCGTTGACGGCGCGTTCGCTCGGTGAAAGTCTTAAAAGTTCTTCAAGACCCATTTTTACCGTTTTCAGAAATATGGAAGAAGTACAAAGCTATACGATACGCGCAGTCAAAAAAATCTATACGCAGTATATAGACGAAGGGTTAAAGGAAACGCCGTCGTTTAAAGGTGTTGGCAAGGCGTATATCCGTTTTGCCTTTGAAAGACCTGTACTATTTCAGTTGTTATTCATGCGTGAACAAAGCGTTGTTCCTGATGCCGAAAACGTACTCTTATATATCGACGAAGAAAATAAGGACAAAATTCTCTCATCAATAGAAAACGGGTACGGGCTGAACCGTGAAATTTCAGAACAGCTTTACCTGCATTTATGGATATATTCTCACGGTATTGCCGTACTCATTGCAACAAAAGTGTGTGTGTTTTCGGCGGAAAAAGTATCGGAGATGCTGACGGAAGTATTTGTATCGATGCTTAAAAAAATTAAAACGGAAGGTAAGTTATGATAGTTGCCGAAAATCTGTTCAAAAGTTATAAAAACGCAACAGTTAAAGTACTTAAAGATATTTCTCTTTCTATAGAAGACGGAAGTTTTACCGTCATTTTGGGCGCTTCGGGTTCGGGAAAATCAACTCTTTTAAGCGTTTTATCGGGGCTTGAACGCCCGGACAGCGGTAAGGTTGTTGTTAACGGTGAAAGTATTTCGGGGTTTGACGATAAACAACTGACTCGGTTCAGAAAGAGGGAAGTAGGATTTATATTTCAACAGTATTATCTTTTACCGCATTTAAGCGTCGGTAAAAATGTCAAACTCGGCGCGGATTTGGTAAAGAACAAAGAGTATGCACAGATAATCGAACGCGTCGGGTTAAAAGACAAAATCAATGCAAAACCGTCTGAATTGTCCGGCGGGGAGCAACAGCGCGTATGTATAGCCCGCGCCCTTGCAAAAAATCCAAAAGTACTTTTTCTTGACGAACCTACCGGGGCATTGGACGAAGCGACGGGCAGAAGCGTGTTGGATTATATCGTAAAGCTTCAAAATGAACGCAAATTCACAATGGTTATGGTAACGCATAATCAGAACGTTGCGGAAATGGCGGATACCGTAATCAGAATGAACAGCGGGAAGATTATCGAAGTATTTAAAAATCAATACACTAAAACCGCATATGAAATAGGGTGGTAATATGACTGTAAGTATAAAAGACGGTTTTAAGTTTTTGGGCATTACTATCGTAACGTTTTGTGCGGTATTTGTCTGTACGTTTTTTCTTAATTTCTATATCGACGCAAAATCCGTTGCAAGTTTAATAACCGATTCCCAAACTCTGATTTTATACAATGCGCAAATGGCTACCGCAAAATTTACGTGTGCGATAAGCGGGGGATTTCTCAGCTTAACGGCGGCGGTAATGCTTGTGTTTTATATCAGACTTTATGTCGACGCAAACGCGCGCAAGATAGGCATACTCAAAGCTATGGGCTATTCCGACTTGCGTATGGCTTTGAGTTTTTTCGTTTTCGGTATAAGCGTTTTGGCCGGAACGGCTTTGGGGTTCGGTTGCGGTTTTGCAATTATACCGACCATATACAGGGAAATGACGGTTACGGGTCTGCCTGAAATTGCCGTTCATTTTCACGCAAGTCTTTTTGTTTTGCTTGTCATAGTTCCGACCGTAGTATTTTCATTGCTTGCCTGCGGATACGCCTATTTTGCTGTCCGCAGACCAGTGTCGCAACTTTTGCGCGGTAAGGCGGAAAAAGTTGTAAAGCCTAAAACGTGTAAAGAGAAGGAAAGGTCATTTCTTTATGAAATGTGTTTGAAAACGCTGTCGGCGAAAAAGTCGCTTGCTTTTTTCGTTGCCTTTGCCTGCTTTTGTTTTTCGTCGATGGTTCAAATGGCTTATTCTATGCTCGATCTAAGTTCGGTCACAATGGGACTGATAATTTTATCGATAGGGCTTGTGCTTGCCGTCACGTCTCTGCTTATGGCTGTCACTACGCTTGTTAACGGTAATATTAAGAATATTGCGGTTATGAAAGCATTCGGTTATCCTATGCATATCTGTGCATTAGCGGTGCTTGGCGGATATTGTCCCGTCGCGTTATTCGGTTTTGCCGTCGGCACCGTTTACCAGTACGGTCTGTTAAGTCTGATGGTGAATATTGTATTTAAAGACGTGGGGGAGATGCCCGACTACGGTTTTAACATTGCGGTATTTTTTGTCACTCTTGCCGTGTTTGTTATTCTTTATGCGTTAGTTATGCTTTTTTACTGTTACAGAATTAACAGGATTTCCGTTAAGACAGTAATGGTTGAAAATTAATTTTAATTGACAATAAAATTATTTGATTTTTTACTGCATATGTAGTATTATTATGTAGTAATGCTTCCGTAGTTAAATGGATATAATAAACCCCTCCTAAGGGTTAGTTTTGGGTTCGATTCCCAGCGGGAGTACCAAATGATAATAATCCGAACCTTACTGCGCCGAAAAGCGGTAGGTTTAACCGTATATGGGATAGCATGCCGAAGCGGAAAGTCCTGCGCCCGCGCCGATTACAACTGCGTCGGCTTGACGAACAGGGCAATGCTTGCCCGTTGTCTTATATGTGTCAAAAAGGTAAAGTAACCGCCGACAGAGTTTAATTTGCTCTGTCGGCGGTTGTAATCTCTTGATTTTTTCTTAAAAAAGTGATAATTTGTTTATACGTAAAATAAAGAATTTATTTTATTAACGGAGTGTTTAAATGAAATCAGTAAAGAGAAGTATTTTAGAAAAGCCGTTGAAATTTATTGCGGCTGCTTGTTTGGTTACGGTATGTTGTGGTTCTTTATCTGCTTGCGTCGATACGCCGCCTCCGCCCGGAGAAAGTCAAATTCCGCCCTGGGCTTATACATATACTTTGCCGGATAAGGATGCTGCACTTGAAAAAGTGAATGAAATTTACGGCGGAAGCGGGAAGACTTATCTGCTCGGCAATTCGGTGCAACGTATGCCCTGTCCCGAATACGGTAACGTTATGACCTTCAATATGAGTTATGAGGTGGGTAAGTATGCGAAAGTCGTTCTCGAAGACGCGGTTGACGAATTTAATGAAGTTTTTGCCGTAATAAATCCCAACTATAAATTCCGCATAAATTATACTCCGTCGCAAGCCGATTTCGAAAGTAAATATTCGATTCGTATGACGGTTACGGATAATTTTTCATCGCCGACGGTGATGGGAACCGCTCAGATGAGTACGGGAGCCGAACTCGGTAATTTCGGAATTACGCTTAAAGATACAACGCTTGACGATTTACGGTATCTTATGCTGACGTTCCGCCACGAATTTATGCACTTGTTGGGCGCAGGCGACGCATACAAAAACCCGCAAGCCGATAAGACTACTGTTATGCAGAATTACAACAATACTGTTTACAAGCACTTTTCGGCAAGCGACGTTGCTTTTATAGACGCTTATTACCGCAATCCCGATAATCCGTTAAAAGACGAAGAAATCGAAGATTTTATTGAAAATTACGAAAACAGGAATAACCATACGCAAAGAAATTTGCTTGCACGGATATTGGATGATGCGGTTCACTGCGGAGCGGAGGAGTTGTCGGCAGAGCTTGAGGCAAAGCATTATTCGGATGTAAACGCATTGCGTTTGTCCTTATCTGCCGGTGTTACGGTTGACAGAAATTTCGGTTATGCAGACTGTTCGTTTACCGAATTGGAATATCAGGCGGAGTATAAACCCAAAGATACGTATTACGGTGCGTTCGATGTCTCGGAAAAGACATATGAGCATGGTACGAACAGGGGTACAATGTCTTTTTCGCAAACTATTCTTTATAGTGATATGGGTAACGGAATACTGTTTGCAATGCCTGGCGGGACAGCTAATATGACGCTTTTTATACGGATAGCCGACAGTGCGGCTGACAAATACGTGCTTGCTTTGCACGCGGAAGGGCTTAAACTCGGCAACGATTTGAAATACTTTTTGACATTTTCGGATTTGCGGCTTACGTTATTGCGGGCGTGTACTGTAAACGGTTAATTAAATTTCGGATTAAAAAAACGGCTTACGTGCGGTAAGCCGTTTTTTTGTGCTATAAACTAAAAAGCGGGCAATGATACGCCCGCTTTTAAATGCGTTTTAAATTAAAATTTACGCCATTGCGTTAAGCTTTTTTGCAAGTCCCGATTTCTTGTTGGCGGCGGTGTTCTTTTTGATTACACCCTTGGAAACGGCGCCGTCGATAATCGAACAGGTATAGGGGAATTTTGCTGTTGCGGCTGCTTTGTCGCCGGATTCTACCAAAGCAAGAAATTTCTTTACTTCGGTTCTCATTTCGGATTTAACAGCTTTATTTCTCTCCGTTTTTTTGTCGATAACCAAAACACGCTTCTTCGCTGACTTTATGTTAGGCATTTACGATCTCCTTGTAAACGTTATTACTTAAATTTCTTGTGTAATTTTAACATAAAAAACATTTATTGTAAACTGTTTTTTATCGGCTTTTAATAAAAATTTTAATATATTTTAATATCTTTTAATATTAATATATTGTATGAAAAAAAATATCAACCCATTGGTATGTGTTTTTGACAGCGGTATCGGCGGTTTAGGCGTTTTGTATGAATGCGTGCGCAGGTTACCACGCGTTGATTTTGCCTATTTTGCCGACAATTACAATATGCCCTACGGCAGATTCGGGCGTGAAGAGCTTATTAAAATCAGCAATGAAAAATTCACGCAAATAGCAAGTTATAATCCTGCGGCGGCAGTGGTGGCGTGCAATACGGTTACGGCGCAATGCATCGGCTTTCTCCGTGAAAATTTTCCGTTTGAAATTATAGGTATCCAGCCCGCCGTTAAACCTGCTTCGGCAGTCGGCGGAAAGTGTCTTGTTCTTGCAACTCCGTCAACTGCGCAAAGCAATTCTTTGCACGATTTAATCGGCAGGTTCGGAAGCGGTGAAACAAAGGTTGCGCCGTGTTCGGATCTGGCTTCGTACATAGAGGAAAACGTAGGTAATTTCAACCCCGCCGAAGTCGAACGGTTGTTGCCCAAAGAATCCGCCGATAGCGTGGTTTTAGGCTGCACGCATTATTCTTTTGTAAAAGATATAATAAAAAATTATTATAATTGCCCCGTTTTTGACGGCAACGAAGGGACTTCCGCCCATTTATGCGAGAAATTAGGGATTTCCGACCACCGTGCCGAAAGAGCGCAAAGTATTGCTTTTATAGGCGGTAACACTGATAAAAACCGCTCTGTTTTTCGTTCTTTAATGGTTGACAGTGGAGTTAATTCCCTTAAAGTATAAAAATAGTTGAAAAAAATTTCAAAAAAATTTAAATTTTTGCGGTTTGGTGGTTGACAGTGGTCATTTTTAGTGATATCATATATTTACAATCAAAAAAAGGCTGAAAGCAATGTATTTTCTTACGGGCGAGTACGATCATCAGATCGACGCGAAAAACAGAATAAGAATACCCGCAAAGCTTAAAGGGAATGAAGATAAACTTTATTTCTCCAAGGGTACCAACGGCTGTATTTTCGTGTTTTACGAAGCCGCGATAAGGGAGAAGCTTGAAAAGATTGAAGAGATAAAAATTGCCGATGCCGATAAGCAGAAGGGCGCGCGCGCGTTTACCAAGTCGTTAAGACTTGTAGAACTTGACACGCAGGGAAGATTGGTCGTCCCGCCTGAACTCAAAGCTTTTGCAAAGATAAAAAAAGATATTAAAATTTGCGGCGCGGGTTCGAGAATAGAAATATGGTCCAAGGAAGTTTACGACGAATACTTTAATGACGACGACGAAAACTTCGATATCAATTTCAGTTATCTGGATATTTGATTATGAATGATTTTGCGCATATACCCGTTATGCTTGAAGAGTGTATGTACGGTCTTAATTTAAAGGACGGCGGTATATACTTTGACGGAACGGTCGGCGGCGGGGGACATTCGTACGAAATTTTGAAGAGGTCTTCCCCGACGGGTAAACTTATTGCAACGGATCTGGACGACGACGCTATTTCGGCGGCTGATAAACGCCTTGAAGAATTTAAAGGCAGATATGAAATTTTTAAATCGGACTACAAAAACTTCAAAGACGTTTTCGACCGTGCAGGTATAGATAGTATTGACGGTGCCATTCTCGATTTCGGTATTTCAAGCTATCAGATAGATACAGAAGACAGGGGGTTTTCGTATATGAAACGCGAAGCTCCGCTTGATATGAGAATGGACAGAACCGCTGACCTTACCGCGGAAAAACTTTTAAACAGTTATCCGCAGAAGGAAATAGCAAAGATACTTAAAGATTACGGCGAAGAAAAATTCGCCTCGCAAATAGCTTCAAACGTTGTGAAGGCGCGTGCGCAAAAACCGTTGAAAACGTGCGGAGATTTTACCGATATAATAGAAAGCAGTATTCCCGCGAAATTCCGTCAGAACGGACCGTGCGCAAGAAAAAGCTTTCAAGCGGTCAGAATAGCCGTCAACGGCGAACTTGAAGGTTTGTACGATTGCGTGCTTTCGCTTACAAGAAGACTTAAAAAGGGCGGACGGATAGTAATTCTTACCTTCCACTCGCTCGAAGACCGAATAGTCAAACAGGCGTTCAGATTATTGGAATGCGACTGTGTTTGCGACAAAAGTTTACCGGTCTGTATTTGCGGAAAGAAAAAAGAAATTGAAATTTTAACAAAAAAGCCCGTTACCGCAAGCGTTAAAGAAATGGCGGTAAATACTCGGTCGAAGTGTGCGAAACTTCGTATTGCCGAAAAAATAATTTAGACAGACTACGATAAGGAGAAAGAAATGTCAGTTGCCGCGCCCGTATTGGAAAGAAAGACCGATACAAACGAAAGAGAATTCGAAAGAGATTACAGTCAGTCCGTAATGACGGACGAACAGAGGCATAACTCGCTTATAAGCGAGAATTATGCCAAGCTTATAAATCCCGAAAGCAAGCTTAAAGATATAATAGTAAAGCGCGACCGCGAAGAGGAACGCGATGAAACCGCGTCCGGCGTTTATCTTGTTCGGAATGCCCGTGCAGACGCCGACATTTTCCGTGCCGACAGTGCGCTTAATCGCAGGGCGGCGATAAGGTCTGCCGTAACGGTTCAGGGCGACGAAGAAGAGAACGAAGATCTCCGTCCCACGCAGACGACTATCCAGTACAGAACTTCCGAAGTCAAAAAGACCGTTGAAGAAGGTAAAATAGGCATAAGGCAGGAGAGTAAGAAACTTTCTTTAACAAAGAAAGATAAAATAATTATTGCTGTTGCTCTGTCTGTTATCGTTGCTCTGTTTGTGCTTATAATCGTCAATTCCGCGGTTATCTCCAACCTCAACAGCGAGGTAAGCGCTTTGCAGAACACGCTTACGGAAACACAAAACGTTTACGTTGAAACAAATGCGGCTAAGCAGGCTTATCTCGAAGAGGATAATATCCGCGAAGTAGTTAAAGATTTTGCAGAGGAAAACGGAATGATTTCCGCCCGCAACTGATTAACATATCAAGGAGAAAGGAAAAATTAAAAAATTAAACAAATCGGGTTTTTCGATTACGGTTTTACAAAAGAGGTTATTGTCAATGGGTTTGGCAATAGCCTTTATTTTTTGTCTGATTTTCGCAAGGCTTATTTATGTTCAGCTTGTATGGGGTTCGGAATTGAAGCTCCGTGCAGCGGATCAGTGGAACAGGGAAATTCCCGTTATAGCAAGCCGCGGACTTATTACAGATACCAACGGCGAAGTGCTTGCGGGTAATAAAACCACTTACAGTATATTTTTGCGCCCGAACGCCGTCAAAGATTCGCGCTATACGGCTACGGTTTTGAGCGAGTTGTTTTCTCTTGACTATAATTCGGTCATTGAAAAAATCGAAGGCGGAAAGGTGTCGGAAATAACGGTCGCAAGGCAGGTTGACAGGGAAAGCGTCGAAAAGCTTGTCGGTTACGATTTGCCTGGGGTATATTATGCCCGCGACAATACCAGGCAATACACGTATAACGATGTGTTGTGTCAGGTCCTCGGTTTTACTGCAAACGACGGTTCCGGACTTTCGGGCGTAGAGAAGTATTACGACAATATTTTAAGCGGAACAGACGGCGAGATAAGTTATACTACCGATATTGTAGGTATAGAAACCGAAAATTCCGTCGTCGTATATCACGAAGCGCAGGCGGGCAACGAAATAAGGCTGACGATAGATATAGATATTCAGCTTGCCGCGGAGGAAGCTATGCGCAGCGTTTACGCTTCAAGCAATGCAAAATCGGTATCTTGTCTTGTGCTTAATCCTCAGAATTTCGATATTCTTGCGATGGTAAACTATCCGTCTTACGACCTTAACAACGTTCCACGCGACGATAAGGACACTCTCAATACACAGTCGAGAAACAGTGTGGTCTGCGATATATACGAACCCGGTTCGACTTTCAAAATTATGACCGCCGCGGCTAATATAGAAGAATATCTCAAAGGTAACAAGAGCGCGTTTTCGCCGACTTATAAATTTAACGGAAGCCGTACGCGTTCGGTGGACGGAACAAAAATAAAGTGTTGGTCTGATCACTCTAACGGGAAACATTCCAACCAAACGCTTGCCGACGCGCTAAATAACAGCTGTAACCCTTGTTTTACGGACATTGCGCTTTCGCTCGGCAAGGATACGTTTTACAATTATCTCGGCTCGTTCGGTTTCGGTAACGTTACGGGTGTTGATTTTAACGGCGAGGCATTGGGAATGCTTGTTCCCCAGTCGCTTGTACGCGACTGTGATCTGGCGCGTATAGGCTTCGGTCAGACGGTAGCGGTAACGGGTTTACAGCTTGCGTGTGCAACTGCGGCGGCGGTGAACGGAGGCAATTATTACACGCCCCATTTATTAAAATCCGTAGTTTTACCGAACGGCAAAACAGAAAATTTCGAACCGATACTAAAATCCAAACCCATAAGTGCGCAGGCTTCTTCTGTGCTTGCGGAAATGCTTGAGGGGGTTGTAAAGGAAGGCAGCGGCAAAAAGGCTTATATCGAAGGATACAAAGTCGGCGGAAAAACGGGAACGGCGCAAAAATACGAAGACGGCAAAATCGCTTCCGGTAAATACATATCGTCGTTCATCGGTTTTTTTCCTGCGGACAAACCGCAGTACCTCGCGCTGATAATTGTAGACGAACCCCAGGGAACATATTACGGAAGCGCGGTTGCAGCACCTGTTGCAAAAGAAATATTCGAAGATATAATCAGTATTAAAAACATAAGACCGTACGAACAGGAGTAATTATGAAAATAAGCGAACTTTTAAAATATCTGGAATACAAAAGTTTTTACGGCGACGCGGAAACCCAAATTACGGGTCTGTGTGCCGACAGTGAAAAAATAAGCGAAGGCGATTTGTTTTTCTGTTATAAGGGAAAAGACCACGATTCACACGACTTTGCCCGCGATGCGGAAAAACGCGGTGCGGTTGCTCTTGTTTGCGAAAGAAAACTTGACTGTCCGCTTCCGCAGATAATCGTAAACAGCGGAAGGGGCAGTATAGCTACGGCGGCACGCGCTTTTTTCGGATTTGCGGATAAAAAATTGAAGCTAATCGGCGTGACGGGTACAAACGGAAAAACGACAACGACGTTTATGCTTGAAAGTATTTTTAAGACTGCGGGTAAAAGCGTAGGCGTGATAGGGACGCTCGGCATCAGCTATGCCGAAAAGTTCGTGTCGCCGGAGTTAACTACTCCCGACCCGATATTTCTTCATTCGATATTCGCCGATATGGTGAACTGCGGCGTCGGGTATGTGTTTATGGAAGTATCCGCACACGCACTGTATTTCAATAAAATAGCGGGACTGCATTACGAAGTCGGGATATTTACTAACTGTACGCAGGACCATCTCGACTTTTTCGGCAATATGCACGACTACGCCGAAAGCAAAAAATTAATGTTCAGGGAGGGGCGGTGCGGTTATGCGGTTGTAAATACCGACGACGCGCTCGGGCGCGAACTGCTGTCAGGCGTAAAAAACGCCGTCGGGTACGGTCTTAAAAATCCCGCAGACGTATTTGCGGTAGATGTGCGGGAGAAAATCGACGGTTCGGATTTTGTTATCAATCTCTTTGACGAACTTTACGATATACATTTAAACGTGCCTGCTCTGCACAACGTTTACAATGCAATGGGTGCGGCGGCGTGTGCCAAAATTTTAAAGATTGAGACTGATGATATAGCAAAAGGTCTTAAAAATCTTAAAACCGTTGCGGGCAGACTTGAACACGTTGCTAAGTATAACGGTGCGGATATTTTCGTCGACTTTGCGCATACGCCCGACGGATTGGAAAAATCTTTGCAATCGCTAAAAAAATTTTGCCGCGGTAAATTGTATTGTCTTTTCGGTTGCGGCGGTAACAGGGACAAGTCGAAACGCCCTATTATGGGCGGAATTGTCGCAAAATACGCCGATTTATGTATAGTTACTTCCGATAACCCAAGATATGAAGACCCATACGATATTATTTCCGATATAGAAGCGGGTATCAAACCGACGGGCAGAAGATACGTTACCGTTACAGAACGCGAGACGGCTACAGAATACGCGATTAATTTACTTGAAAAGGACGATATATTGCTTGTTGCCGGTAAGGGCGGAGAATATTATCAGGAGATTATGGGAATAAAACATAGCTATAATGACAATGCGGTCATAAAAAAAATAATCGGCTGAAAAAATGAAAACTAATTTTACATTAATTCTTATTGCGTTCTTTGCGGCGTTTTTATTGCTTCTGATAATTATTCCTCTTTTAAAGCGCTTGAAAGCAGGTCAATATATTCTCGGTTATGTAAAGGAACATAAAGATAAGGGAGGAACGCCTACAATGGGCGGTCTTGCCTTTATTTCTGCAATTATAATAGTTGCATTGTGTTTTTACAGCGTACGCGACGGCAGGGTAAACCTTACCCTTGCCGTTACGGGCGGATTTACGGTTGTGGGCTTTCTGGACGATTTTCTTAAAATTTCCCGCAAAGAAAACGAGGGGCTGAAACCCTATCAGAAAATAATTTTCCAGACGGCTATTGCCGTCGTTGCCGCCGTTTACTGTTACTTAAACAAACTGACGCAACTGTACGTTCCTTTCGGCGGAGGGTTATCGGTCGACGTAAGCTGGGGAATAATTCCGCTTGTCATAGTAATTTTTATCGCAACGGTAAACTGTGTGAATTTAACCGATGGACTCGACGGTCTTGCGGGCGGGACAAGCCTTGCCTATCTTGCCGTCATAGGACTTATGCTTATTGTTCAGAATGCCGGTATGTCGTCGCTGTGTTTTATTGCCGTGGGAACGTTGGCCGCGTTTTTGTTTTTTAACGTTAACAAAGCCTGCGTGTTTATGGGTGACACGGGTTCGCTTTCGCTCGGCGGACTGATTTCTTGTATATCTGTTTTTTCGGGTAATTCTCTGTATATTCCCATTCTCGGGATAATGTTCGTGGTTTCGGGAATATCCGTCATAGTTCAGGTAATATATTATAAACGGACAAGGCGCAGGGTGTTTTTAATGGCTCCGCTTCATCATCATTTTCAGATGAAGGGTTATACGGAATGCAAAGTTACTTATGCGTACGTGCTTATAACCGCCGTTGTCGGAATAATATGTCTGTTGTTTGTGTGAGGAAAAATGTATTTCAAAAATCAGAAATTTTTAGTAGCAGGTATGTCGAAATCGGGTCAATGCTCCGCCCGTTTTTTGCTTGAACGCGGGGCGGAGGTTTACCTTTACGACGACGTGGTAAGCGACAACATTGTCTCCGTTATGAACGAACTTTCCGCATTGGGCGCGCATATCGTCACGGCGGAAAGTTTTATCGACGCAACTTCGATATGCGATATACTCGTTTTAAGTCCGGGTATTCCAATAGACAATCCGCTTCCCGTTGCGTTCAGAAAGCAAGGAAAAGCTATTATAGGCGAAGAAGAACTCGGCGCTCTGTATTTGCGTGCAACGGCTGTTGCGGTGACGGGAACAAACGGCAAGACTACCACGGTATCTATGCTTAACGGTATACTTGAAAACTGCGGACTTCACAGCGTGGCTTGCGGCAATATCGGCGCGCCATTGGTGGGAGAGGTTGAAAATTTAGATTTTAACGATTATGCGGTAATAGAAATATCTTCTTTCCAGCTTGAAACGCTTTCAAGTTTGCGCCCGCACGTTGCGGTTGTTACCAATGTGACGGAAGACCATCTCAACCGTCACTACAATATGGAGAATTACATATATCTCAAAAGCAAAATATTACGAAACCTGCGTGAAAGCGAATATGCGGTTTTGAATTATGACGACGAAGTGGTAAGGGGGTTTGCCCGTTCGACGAAAGCAAAAACGGTTTTCTTTTCGATGCAGGGTCGTATCGACGGGGCATATTTCGAAAACGGCAGCGTATATTTCAACGGCGAAAAATATTTTGACGTAAGCCAAATGACGCTAAACGGCGCCCATAACGTTTACAACGCTTTGGCGTGTGTTGCGGTTGCGCACATTCTCGGGCTGGACAGGGAAAAAACGGCTCAGGCGATATGCGGTTTTAAAGGAATAAAACACCGTATCGAAGTAGTGGGCAAGGTTGGCGGTATAATTTACATTGACGACAGCAAGGGAACAAACGTCGACGCAACGGTCAAAGCCGTAAGAGCTATGGATGAGCCGACGGTCGTTCTTTTGGGGGGGAAAGATAAGGGATACGATTACGCGCCGCTGTTTGATGCGTTTAAGGAAAGTAAGGTAATTCACGCCGTCATTTACGGCGAAAACAGGTTTAAGCTTCTCAATTCGGCAATACAGTGCGGTTTTACAAGTTTTTCGCTTTGTTCGGAATTTGAAACTGCCGTCCGTATTTCCCGTTACATAGCAAAGCCCGGACAGAAAGTGCTTTTAAGTCCCGCAAGTTCGAGCTTCGACAGTTTTTCCAATTATGAAGAGCGCGGAGACGCGTTCAGAATGCTTGTGGAAGGAATGAATGAAGCGTCTGAAATTTAGCAAAAAAGCGGGAGATATCCCGCTTTTAATCTGTGTTTTCGCAATGGCTTGCTTCGGGTGTCTTATGATATACTCGGCAAGTTCGTATACTGCCGAAGTGCAGTACGGCGACAGTCTGTATTTTGTAAAAAAACAAATTTTGGGCGTGGTTCTCGGTACTGCCGCAATGATAGGCGTAAGTTTTTTGCCGTACAGAAAGCTTATCGGGTTCAGATTTCCCGCAGTTATAATTGCCGTCATATTGCTTGTTCTCGTATTCGTCCCCGGCGTCGGTATTACAAATTACGGCGCAACGCGTTGGATTGGGTTTGGCGGTGTGACTATACAGCCTTCGGAAATTGCGAAATACGCTTATGCTTTGTTTACTGCCGCCTATTTTGCGAAAAATTACGAAAAAGTCAAAACGGTAAAGGGTGTTCTGCCCGTACTCGGTATGGGTATGGTTTTCTGCCTGCTTATCATTATCGAACCCAATATGTCGATAACGATGTGCGTGGGGATGCTTATGCTCGGGCTTATTTTTTTAAGCGGGACAAATTTAAAAACTTTTGCCGTAGTACTTGCGCCGTTTATTATCGCCGTTCCTCTTCTGATAATTCTCGAACCTTACCGTTTGCAAAGATTAAGTGCTTTTATAGACCCGTGGGCTTCGCCGAAGGATGAAGGGTATCAGCTTATACAGTCGCTTTATGCGCTGGGTAACGGGGGACCGTTCGGGACGGGACTTTTCAATTCCACGCAAAAATACAGGTTTTTGCCCTTTGCCGAAAGTGATTTTATCCTTTCGATTATGGGAGAAGAGCTTGGTTTTGTCGGTCTTCTGATATTCTTTTTTTTCTGCGGGTTTATAATTTACCGCGGCTTTAAGATAGCTAAGAACAGTAAAGACAAATTCGGTTTTTTGCTTGCTTCCGGCTTTACGCTCGTTTACGGAATACAGGTGGTTGTTAACGCGCTTGTCGTAAGCGGCGCAATACCGCCTACGGGCTTGCCTCTTCCGCTTATAAGCAGCGGAAATACATCGCTTATAATCACAATGGCGTCAATGGGCGTGCTGTATAACGTGTCGCGCGGCGATTAACAACTGAAAGCCGTTTTTCCATATAATGGAGTATATTTTAAATACTCGGAGTTAATATGGAAAAATACATAATAAACGGAGGAAACAAGTTATATGGAAACGTGGAAATCCAAAGCGCAAAGAATTCCGTGCTTCCTATACTTGCGGCGTCGGTATTAACCGACGAAAAAGTCACGCTTGTAAACGTCCCGCATATATCCGACGTGAGAAATATGGTAAATATTCTCTCTTGCCTCGGCTGTAAAGCGGTTTATGACGGTAATAATATTATAATCGACAGTTCTTCGGCGGACTGTTTTGAAATACCGAGTGCGCTTGCGCACGAACTGCGGTCTTCTGTATTTTTGCTCGGGTCGGTAATTTCCCGTTTCCGGTCCGCAAAAATAGCCTATCCGGGCGGGTGCGACATAGGTTTAAGACCTGTTGATTTGCATCTTACGGGACTTAAAAGACTCGGCGTCAAGATAACGGAAAAAAACGGTTACATACTTTGCAAATGCGATAAACTGAGCGGTAACGAAATAATGCTTGACTGCCCGAGCGTCGGCGCAACCGAAAACATAATGCTTGCCGCCGTAAAGGCGGAAGGCGTTACCGTAATAAAAAACGCCGCCCGCGAACCCGAAATAGAAGATTTGCAGAATTTTTTAAATTTAATAGGGGCAAAAGTTGCGGGCGCGGGAAGCGGTACAATCGTCATAGAAGGAGTCAAAAGTCTTTCGGGTTGCGAATATAAACCAATTCCCGACAGAATAGAGGCGGGTACATTTCTGATAGGCGCCGCGATGTGCGGCGGGGAAATAACCGCAGAAGGCGTATATCCGGAAAATATCAGTTCTTTAATACATAAACTTACGGAAAACGGTTGCAAAATACGTATCGATAATGATAAAATAGTATTGGAAAATCACAGAAAACTTACTTCCGTCAAAACTATCGAAACCCAGCCTTATCCGGGGTTCCCTACGGATTTGCAAGCGCAGTTTACGGCTCTTTGCTGTATTTGCACGGGACATTCGATTGTTACCGAAAATCTTTTCGAAACGCGGTTTAAGTACGTTCCGGAACTCAGGAAGATGGGTGCGGACGTAACAGTGTTCGGTAGAAACGCTTTTGTACGCGGCGTCGATAAGTTTAAGGGTGCGCAAGTTCTGGCTCACGATTTGCGCGGCGGGGCGGCTCTCGTACTTGCGGGGCTTGCCGCCGAAGGCAGAAGCGAAGTTATGGATATTTCCCACATCGACAGGGGGTACGGCTCTTTCGAGTATAAACTAAGAAAACTCGGGGCGGATATCGTAAGAGTAACCGTTTAACCAAATGAAATACGTAAGAAAAATAATTGTTTTACTTATAGGTCTGGTCTTTTTTGCTGCAATCGTAATAAGTCTCGGTATGATATTCGCAGTGCGCAATATCAACGTGACTATGATTACGTATGCCGACGCCGAATCGGAAATATACAGCGAAAGTTTTAATAATGCAAAAACTTCGCTGGAAGTGTTTAAAGGTGAAAGTATACTGTTTGTCGGTGAAAAGTCTGTTGCGGGAATTGTTAAGGACAGCAATTATACTCTTGATTCGTTCGAAAAGAAATATCCCTGTACGATAAATATTTCGCTAAGGGAAAGGCTTGAAACTTTTTCGGTGTCGGTGGGCGGAATGTACTCGATGTACGACAGCGACGGCAGGCATTTGAGAAACAGCGCCGAAAACAACAACGTCAACGACGGTACGCCAAACGTTGAACTTTTGGCTGTGCCTATTGATAAGATTGAAAGTGTTGCGCATATTGCCGGAATGTTTAAGTCTTCGTTCGGCGGTTTACGTTCTCTTGTGGCGGCCATCTCTATCGATTCCTCACCCGAAATAGAAGGCTATACCGAAAGGCTGTATTTCAATCTCCGTTGCGGGCTTAAAATACAGATTGTCGATTATTCTGCCGACACTGCGGAAAAGATAAACGAAGCTTATAAAAAATTTGTTACGCTTACCGACAGGCAGAAGTTAAGCGGAACTATAAGAAGTTACCGTATAGGCGGGGAAAACGGTTTGATAAACGCAGATTATTCGAAAATTTAATGCGTTGGCGCAATTTAAAAAAAGCGGTTGGTTCAACCGCTTTTTTGTTTGTTTCAGTTGACAATTCAGTTACACTATTATATAATCATATAGTAATATTTTTTAGTCAGGGCGGTGTAAGCTTATGCGCAAAAAGAGCGTGGCTGTGTTGGATATACGCTCATCCGAAATTACTGCGGCAGTCGGTGAGAGAGGCGTTAACAATACGTTTATAATTAAGAGCAAATACACCTGTGCCTATGACGGTTACGCCGAAGGCGAGCTTATCGACGAAAACAGCTTTATAAACGCGGTTAAGGATGCGGTAAGAAGTACGGCTTCTTCCGCGGGCGGAATAAAATCTTTTTACGTTGGGGTGCCCGGCGAATTCACAAAGATAGTTGTCGACGGGAAGGTTATGAGTTTTAAATCTTCCAAAAAAGTCACGCGTGCGGAGTGCGATTATCTTGCTGGTATGTCCGCCCCGCAGGATACCGACGAATATCAGACAATCCGTCACAGCTGTCTTTATTACGTATTGTCGGACAAGCGTAAAATTATCGACCCCGTCGGGGAAGTCAGTGACAGTTTGCAAGGTAAATTCAGCTTTTACAGATGTAAAAACAGTTTTATAAATGTCCTTTTGAAAGCGTTTAAGGGGTTTAAGGATATTACCGAAATTAACCTTATTCCAACCGTTTACGCAGAGGCCGTGTATCTTGTCGAACCCGAACAGCGCGACGAGTATGCCGTTCTTTTCGACCTTGGCTACATTTCGTCTTCTTACAGTGTAATATGCGGAAACGGGCTTGCGTACAGCGAATCGTTTTCTGTGGGCATAGGGCATATTGCGGTATATCTTATGACCGAACTTGAAATACCTTTCGACGTTGCGGTTGCCTATCTGTCGCTTGTAAATCTCAACGCAAAGGAAACGTTGGGCAGTATAGAAGAATACATATACGAAGGCAAAACTTACAAGTTTTCAACCGTGCTTTTGCGCGATAAAATACGCGAAGGACTTGACGGAATTTGCGAAACGATTGAAGTTTGCCGTCAGAGTTTTACAGGTAAAAATCTTGACGGAAAGACAATAAATATCACGGGCGAGGGTGTAAAAAGTATAAGGGGTACGGCGGAGCATCTTTCAAACAGGCTTGTTAAAAACGTGGAAATAATTGCACCGAAAGTTCCTTATTACGATAAACCTCATTTTTCATCGTTGTTAAGTTTGTTGAACACGGCGCTTGACGATGCGGGTTCGACTCATTTTTTTAAAAAATAATTTCCTTAAAGGAGAATAATATGTTTAACGATTTGGTATCGAATAATATCTCGGGAAGGGCGAGAATTAAAGTAATAGGCGTCGGCGGAGCCGGCAATAACGCTGTAAACAGAATGCTTGACGCAGGTATAAACTGCGCAGAGTATTACGTGGTTAACACCGACAGCCAGATTCTTGCGCTGTCGCCTTGCGAAAATAAAATTCAGATAGGAAGCGCGCTTACAAAGGGACTCGGCGCGGGAGCCGACCCCGACGTGGGCAGAGCCGCCGCTGAAGAGAGTAAGGAAGAACTTACCAATGCAATCAGGGATACCGACTTGTTGTTTATAACGGCGGGAATGGGCGGCGGAACGGGTACCGGCGCCGCGCCCGTAATTGCAAAAATCGCCCGCGATATGAAAATACTTACCGTTGCCGTCGTTACCGAACCGTTCGGATTCGAAGGCAAAAAGCGTATGGAAAATACCGTAAAGGGACTTGAAAACTTAAAGAAATACGTTGATACGCTGATAATTATTCCCAACGACAAAATTAAGACCGTCGTCGCAAAGAATACGCCGATGCGCGAGGCGTTGCGCGTTGCGGACGAAATACTGAAACAGGGTATCAAGGGTCTTGCCGAACTCATTGTCAACCCTTCGCTTATAAACCTTGACTTTGCGGACGTAAGGACCATTTTAAAGGATAAGGGAGTTGCCCATCTCGGCGTAGGCGTAGCTAAGGGCGACAACAGAATTATAGAAGCCGTCCGTCTTGCCGTAAACTGCCCTCTGCTTGAAACGACGATAGAGGGCGCCCGCGGTGTTATTTTAAACGTTGTTGGCGGCGACGATTTGACTTTTGACGAAGTTGCAGATGCGGCGGAACTTGTAAGAAGCGTTGTCGACGCTTCCGCAAATATAATTTTCGGCGCAAGAATAGATCCCAACGTGCGCGACGAAGTGGAAATAACGGTTATAGCGACAGGTTTCCCCGGTTTTGACAGCACAAGACGCGACGAAGAGAATACCATCCGCGGATATCAGAGCGGCAGGCTTTACGACAGTCGTTCTTATAATGCGGTACAAAATGACCGAATGAGCGTGACCGAACCTTATTACGTCCGTCAGTCGACGCAGCAACAGCCGCCCGTACAACCTGTACAGCCTGTTCAGCCGCAGCCTCCCCAGTACCAGCCCGTACAGCAACAACCCATTGTCAGACAGGTAAGACAGGAAGAGGAGAATATAGAACGTCCCAACGATAAGAACGTGCCTAAATTTGCGCAGATTTTAAGAAATCTCGGAAAAAAGCGTAACGATTGATAATTTAAAAATAAACAAAAAGTCCGTCGGCAGACGGACTTTTTGTTTACAAACTCAGTATTAATTTAACTAACGGAAAACCAAATTGACTTATTTTTTAAGTTCATCATAGTAAGCCGTAAGGATTGCTTTTTTAATTAATTCTCGGGTCTCGGTGTCTATCGGATGTGCAATATCCTTATATTCGCCATCATTTGTTTTTCTGCTGGGCATTGCAATAAACGTACTGTCGGAAGCTTCTATTACTTTTATGTCGTGTACGACGAAGCAATTTTCAATAGTAATTGAAGCTACGGCTTTAAGTTTATTGTCCTCCTTGTTAACTAACCTGATTCGTACATCTGTGATTTTCATTTTTTTTTACCTACCAGATAATACTTTCATTGCTTATATTGTACAATATACGACAAATAATTTCAATACATTTTCTTCAAATTTTTTTTGTTTTTTTTTAAAAATATTTAAAATTCGTGCTATTTTAACATATTTTTTAATAAAATTTAATATGCGCTTAAAATTTACGGAAAAATTTGACAGTTTTTACTTTATAGGAATAGGCGGAGTCAGTATGAGCGGGTTAGCCAAATACCTGCTTTCTATGGGTAAAAAGGTAGCCGGCTATGACTCGTCGCAAAACGAATATACGCGTGAACTTGAAAGTCTCGGCGCCGTTGTGTGTACGGGGCAGAATGACGACAGTCTGAAAGATTATAATTTGGTGGTTTATACCGACGCGATAAAAGATACCGATAAGCGGCTGTGTCTGGCTCAAAACCTCGGCAAAGTTATTATTTCCCGCGGACAGCTTCTGTATGAAATCAGCCGTGATTTCAAAAAAGTGATAGCCGTTTCCGGTTGTCACGGCAAAACGACATGCTGTGCTATGCTTACGCATATTTTTGCTTGCGCAGGTAAAAAATTCACATCGCATATCGGTGGAAAAGATTGTGTTTATTCTAATTTCTTTTATTGCGGAAATGACTTTTTCATAACCGAAGCGTGTGAATATAAAAAGAATTTTCTTTTGCTTAAACCCAATATTGCGGTAATACTTAATAGCGACGCGGACCATTTGGAATGTTACGGCAACGCCAACGCTTTGACGGAAGCTTATATTACTTTTGCCGGCAGTGCAGACGTAGCAATTACGCTGTACCGCGATTTGCCGTTGAATTACGGTGTTAATTTCGGGTTTGATAAATCTGCGGATTATTATGCGAAAAATATTAAATATTCCGGAACGGCATATACTTTTACGGCTTATGAGGGCGCAAACGAATTGGGAACGGTTAATCTCAGCGTATACGGTAAGCACAATGTGTTAAACGCCGTTGCCGCCATAGCCGCTTCGAGAAGCGCGGGTATATCGTTTGAATTTATCAGACAGGGGTTGTCTGAATTTTGCGGGGTGGAACGCCGGTTTGAAAATATAGGAAAAATAAACGACGCCGTATGTATCGCCGACTATGCGCATCATCCAAATGAACTGCGTGCGGTTATACGCACTGCGCAAAAACTGACCAAAGGTAAGCTTTACGTGGTTTTTCAGCCGCATACGTATTCAAGGACGAAAAACCTTTTCAAGCAATTCGTAAAGGTTCTTTCGCCTTTGAGCAATCTGATGATATACAGAACTTTCGCCGCAAGAGAGTACTATGACGATGCGGGAAGCGCGCTTACTTTATCGCAAAGTCTTAAAAAATCGCGTTACGGCGGAACGGTTGATGATATAAAGGAATTTCTCGTAGCGGCGGGAGAAAACGACAGTATTCTTTTTCTCGGCGCGGGCGATATATATTATACAGCAAAAGGTATAATTGCCGAAGAAATTCGATAATTATTCAATAATTAATTAAAATATGCAAAAATATTAACATTTATCCGAATAATTATGAATATCGCTTGACTTGATTTAATTCTGAATATATAATGGGAAGAAAGCGGAGGTCAGTTAATATGGCAAAGATTTATTATCAGTCGGATTGCGATATAGATAATTTAAAAGACAAGACGGTTGCGGTTATAGGGTACGGCAGCCAGGGGCACGCGCATGCGTTAAATCTCAGGGAGAGCGGCGTAAACGTGATAATCGGTTTGCATAAGGGCGGCAAGTCGTGGCCCAAGGCCCGGGAGGCTGGGTTCGAAGTATTTACGGTTGCCGACGCCGTTAAGAAAGCCGACGTCGTTATGATACTTATTAACGATGAAAAGCAGGCGGAAGTATATAGGGAAAGTATTGAAAAAAATCTTAAAGACGGTGCGGCGCTTGCATTTGCTCACGGGTTCAATATTCATTTTAAGCAGATAGTTCCGCCTGCCAACGTCGACGTGTTTATGATTGCGCCCAAAGGTCCCGGGCATACCGTACGCTCGGAATATCAGGAAGGTAAGGGCGTTCCCTGCCTTGTGGCAGTTCATCAAAATTATACAGGTAAAGCTTTGGACATTGCATTGGCTTACGCCGCAGGTGTCGGCGGAGCGAGAGCAGGCGTTCTTGAAACGACTTTCAAATGCGAGACGGAAACCGATTTGTTCGGCGAACAGGCGGTGCTTTGCGGCGGAGTAACCGCGCTTATGCGCGCAGGGTTCGAAACTCTTGTCGAGGCGGGATATGACCCTAAAAACGCGTATTTCGAGTGCGTCCACGAAATGAAATTAATCGTCGACCTCATTTATAAGGGCGGATTTTCAATGATGAGATATTCCGTATCCGATACCGCGGAATACGGCGATTACGTTACGGGAAGCAGAATTATTACAGACGCGACTAAAAAGGAAATGAAAAAAGTTCTTAAAGAAATTCAGGACGGAACGTTTGCCGAAAATTGGATTGCCGAGAATGCGAACGGCAGACCGTTCTTTAACGGTAAACGCGCTTCGGAAGCCGAACAGCCGCTTGAAAAAGTAGGTAAGGAAATACGCAATATGTATTCCTGGAACGATGCGGACAGCATATTCGAAGCCGAAAAAGGCAAGACCAAACTTTAATAACACGCTTGATTTTAGCCGCCCCGAAAAGCTTAAAAGCTTTTCGGGGCGGACTTTGTTTTACGGTATACTTTATTATATAAAATATAATAAATTTACCGTCATTTTGTTGTCATTTTTTTTGTTAAATGATATAATTGATAACGTATTGTTACAGTTACCTAAATTTTACGGAGAAATTAAGTGAACAACAAAAACAAAGAAAAATCAAATAAATCTACCTATATATTCACAAAAGAAACGCTTGGTATGACGCTGTTGCTTTTCAGCGCGATAGTTCTTATTATGCTTTTGACGGGCAGGTCGGTATTTGCCGGAATAGGCGGGGCAATATGCACGTTTTTATACGGCACGTTCGGTTACGGTTCGTATCTTATTATTGCGCTTTTGGCATATCTCGGCGAATGGCTTGTATTTGAAAAGAAGATAAAAATTTCGTTTAAGCCTGCGCTTGCTATTTCTTTGCTGATATTTTCGGCATTTTTGCTTTTCCACGCCGCGACTACGCGCAATTTTGATATGTCAAGTTACGGCGGTTATATTTCACAGTGCTATGCAAATGCGCAGAAAGGATTTTCGGGATATACTTTCGGCGGAGTTGTATCTGCTTTATTAGTTTATCCTTTCGCAAAGCTTACTACGTTTACGGGCGCATATATTTTCTTTTCGATTTTTACGATAGCAAGCGGTTATTTTCTTTTTACGGTTCTCCGCCGTAAAAGAACTTCTTCCGTACAGTACGTTGAATTATCCGACAAAAATTCGGAAGATACAGAAGAAAATCAAGTTGCAGATATTGACGTGAGACAAGTATCCGCAAATACCGAAAATGTCAGGGAATACGTTGTAAATCAAAGACAGACTAAATCTGCCGAAGTCGTAAATTATGAAGATGCCGACCCTTATTCAAAGAAAAATCTCGGCAGGAAAATTTTGTTTGAAAAGGGCGAATTTGACGCTGAGAGTTACAGAAGAAATATGATTTTTAATGATAATTCATATTTTAGTCACCCTGTGCGCAGCGATAATGATTATCTCAACAGTTTTTCAAGCAACAAAAGCATACCTTCCAAATCCTATGCGGAAAGCTATCAGGAAGACGTGGTTAATCAACCCGTATCTTCCGCGCCTTCTAATTACGTATACGGCGATAAACCCGTAGACAGTCTTGAAGACTTCACTCCCGCTTCGGGCGGGACTTATTCCGCACAGGATACTTTTGATGTAAGGGATAATAACGAAATTGAGTATTCCGATACATTAAACGAGGATGCGGAAGCAGAGGTAGCGGATAAATCCGAATACGTTATCAACGACCCTGCGGACGAGCCTTCCGACGTTCAACACGAACCGCCTGCTCCGTCGCCGAAGCCCGCTCGGCATTCCGAACACATAGAAATAGAACCCCACGAGGAAGAAGACAAGCCTTCGCACGGGGAATCGATAAATATGTTCAAGCTGTTCGGTTCTGCAAGCACACCGCGAGGAGAAAGGCGCATAGAACCGGATATCAGCCGTCTTACGTCAAGAAGAACGGAACGAAGTAACGCCGATTTGTTTGACGACGATAATTCGGAAGACGATGATAATCTGTCTTCGCTTACGAGAAGTTCTCAGCCGGAAGAATTGCCGAAAGTCAGAAATCTTCCGGAAAAACGTATTTTAAAAGATAGCGACGACAATGATAAAGATTTGGTTGTCGGCAGAGAACGTAGAATTCCCGAAGTACGTCCCGTTGCGGAAACAAGTGCAAAAAAGCCTTCGCAAGCTTCCGTACAGCCTGTTAAGGAAGAGCCTGAACAGGAAGAAAAGCCCAGACACGTCTGGAAGAAATACATTCGTCCCGGGCTTGAACTTCTTGACGATTATCCCGAACACGGCAACGTCAATACAGGCGAAATAGAAGATAACAAGCGTACAATTTCGGAAACGCTTGCAAGGTTTAAAATAGAATGCGAAGTAACGAACGTGACAATCGGTCCGGCCATTACGCGGTACGACGTCATTATAGAAGACAAGACTAAGATAAAGCAGTCCTTAAACTATAAGGAAGCGATAGCTATGGCGTTGCGTAAAGAAAACGTAACCGCTTACCTCAATTACTCCAAGGGCGCACTGTCCATCGAAGTTCCAAACAATTCAAGAACGGTCGTCGGGCTTAAAAGTATGCTTTCAAGCCCTAAGTTTATTAATAGTAAAGCAAGTTCTCTTACATTTGCGCTCGGTAAAAATGTTGAAGGCGAAGTCGTCTGTCCCGATATAACCAAAATGCCCCATCTTCTTGTTGCGGGTACTACGGGCAGCGGTAAAAGTATTTGTCTTAGTGCATTGCTTATAAGTCTTTTGTATAAGTACGGTCCGGAAGAACTTAGACTTATTCTTGTCGACCCCAAGCAGGTTGAATTTATCTCCTACGATAAATTGCCTCATCTGATGATTAATGAAATAATTTACGACGTAGATAAGGCTATTAAAGCTTTGAACTGGGCTATTAAGGAAATGGAACGCCGCTATACGCTTTTCAAGGATATGACGGAAAAGGGAACGGCGACGAAAAATCTTGACGAATATAACAACCATTTGCAGGACGGTGAAGAAAAATTACCCAAAGTCGTCATAATTCTCGACGAATTCGGCGACTTGATGTTGCAGGCAAAGAAAGATATCGAAGGAAGAATTATAAAACTTGTACAGAAAGCGCGTGCGGCGGGTATACATCTTGTTCTTGCGACACAGCGTCCTTCCGTCGACTGCATTACGGGTCTTATAAAATCCAACCTGCCTACGCGTATAGGTTTTAAAGTTAACTCTTTTGACGATGCGCGTACGATATTCGATATTGGCGGCGCGGAAAAGTTGCTCGGAAAGGGGGATTTATATTTCCGTTCGGCGGAAAGTCCCGAGCTTGCGCGTATACAGGGGTGCTTTGTCGACACGCACGAAGTACAAAAAGTAACAGACTTCGTTAAAGCGCATAACGAAACTTATTTTGACCAGACTGTATCCGATTTCATTAATAAGGTTGAAGAGGAAGAAACTTCGTCTTCGATGGGCGGGGACGATTCTCCTGCGGAAGGCGTTGACGCTAAAATCGACGATACGTATATTAAGGCGTTGTACTATTGTGTGACCTCAAACCAGGCGTCAGTATCAATGATTCAGCGAAGATTTCCCGTAGGCTATATAAAAGCGTGCAAGATTATCGACTGGATGGAAAATATGAATTATGTCACCCAGTCAGAGGGTTCGAAACCGAGAAAGGTGTTGCTTTCGAAGGACGAGTTTTTGAATACTTACGGAGAAATAGATGATTGATTTTTCAAGAAAAAAATTCGGTCTGATATCTCTCGGTTGCGATAAAAACAGGGTAGATTCGGAAAAACTTTTGTCAATAATAAAAAGCGGCGGGGGCGCAGTCACCGACGATATTGACGAAGCGCATATACTTATCGTCAATACATGCGCATTTTTAAGCGAGTCGCGTAAGGAAGCCATAGAGACAATAATCGACTGTGCTTCCCGAAAAAATAGGAATCTTGAAAAATTAGTTGTTACGGGCTGTTTGCCGCAAAAATATATCGGCGAGCTTTATGAAAGTCTTACGGAAGCCGACGTTTTTCTCGGTATAAACGATTACGATAAAATTTTCCAAGCTTTGGAAAATTCTTACCGCGGAGAACGGGTTGATTTTGTTGGCAGCGGAAACGGCGGGTATTGTGCGCAGAGGGTTATAACTACGCCTCAACATTATGCCTACCTTAAAATCGCGGACGGTTGCAATAACCGCTGTACCTATTGTTTAATACCTAAAATACGAGGCAGGTACGTAAGTTACCCGATTGAGCGTTTAATGGAAGAAGCAGAAAATCTTGGCGACGTGTCGGAACTTATTCTTGTCGCTCAGGATGTAACGCGTTACGGTATAGATTTGTACGGTCAAAAAAAATTAAAAGAAATTTTACAAAAGTTGACAACGCTTGTCAACATTAATAGTGTAAGATTATTATACTGTTATCCCGATATGATAGACGACGGACTTATTGAAGAAGTACGTGACAATCCCAAAATAATTAAATATCTCGATATACCTTTTCAGCACAGCGAAGACAGGATTCTTAAACTTATGAACCGAAAAGGTAGCAGGGAAGAATATCTTAACCTTTTAAATAAGCTTCGTGCAGAAATTCCAGGAATTGCCATACGTTCGACGTTTATCTGCGGTTTTCCGACCGAAACGCAGGAAGAAGCGGATGCAATGAGTGATTTTTTAAGGGAAGCAAAGTTGGACAACTGCGGATTTTTCGCTTACTCGCGGGAGCCGGACACGCCGGCTTATAAACTTAAAGGACAGATACCTTATTCGGTCAGAAGAAAGCGTGTTAAAAAGCTGTATGAAGTACAACGCGAAATTTCCCGTGAAAAGATTAAAGATTATATCGGAAAAAAACTGCGGGTTTTATGTGACGGAATAAATTACGGTAAAAATTGTTTTGAGGGCAGGGCGTATTTCAGCGCTCCCGAAATTGACGGTAAAGTGTATTTTAATGCAAATCAGGCGGTTCAGGGCGAATATTACGATATTCTTATAACGGGAAGCGACGATTACGATTTGACAGGCAAAACGGAGGATTTTGAATTATGAACAACAATACGGACGGGGCGAAAGCAAAGGTACTAAACGTACCCAATATGTTGACTATAAGCCGTATGTTTATGATACCCGTGTTCATTGCGTTTTTTTACGTACATTTTACAGGTCATTACTTCGTTGCTTTGGCAGTTTTTATAATAGCAAGTTTAACGGATTTACTTGACGGGATGATAGCGCGTAAATATAATCTCGTAACCAATCTCGGTAAATTTCTCGACCCGATTGCAGACAAGGTTCTCGTGCTTTCGGCATTCGCCGTGTTTTTGACCGACCCGCAAATATTTTATATAAACAGCGGTGTATGGGAAATTATAGTCGCGGGTTGCGGAGTGGCGGTAATTCTTGCAAGAGAAATTATAGTAAGCGGATTCAGAATGGTTGCCGCGGATTCCGGCTATGTAATAGCGGCGGATATGGTAGGTAAATATAAGACCGTTACGCAGGATGCAAGTATTATAGTTTTGCTTATCGGTGCGGGTGTCTGCGCTGTGACGAAAAGTTCCGCGGGCGATATAATAAGGTATATCGGTCTGGCGCTGTTTGCGCTTGCGGTAGTGCTTACAGTTATTTCCGGACTTAATTATATAATAAAAAATATACAAGTTTTAAAGCAATGAATTCTACAAATACAGAAGACGTTAAGGCAAACAAGAATTGTCTTCTTGTTTTCAGAAACAAAAAACTAAATAATTTCGACGATAATTTATCGGTCATAAGCGAATTTTCAAAAGCGGGATATTATTTCGATAAAATTTCGTATATTGCTTACGACAACGCAAACGACATAGTGCGTGCGGTTTGGGACGGCAAGGATAACTACGAAAACCTTGTAATAATTTGCCCTTCCGATATGGAGTATACCTTAAAGCATTTTTTAAGTAAAATTTTTGCTTCGGAATTTGACGAACTCGGTATACTTAAAACGGGGATTTTTCATATTTTTATACTTTTTTCGGACAAAGAAAACAAACTTAAAGTTGAAGATATAAGTAAAATTCTCAATAAAAAGTACGGCATAGGGTATGAAAAAGCATTTATCAAGACTGTCGGCGCTCCGTCTAAATTAATCGGTGACGCTATCGCCGAAGCGCTTGACGGACAGGATGCGGAAGAAGTCCGCAAACTCATAAATTTCAATGTCAGCGAAAAATTCGGCGACTGCACCATCGAGATTGTCTATTCCGATAAGACGCCCAAAAGTCTTTTTGACAGCGTTTTCCGCAGTCTGTTAAAAAATTTGGAAGAATATGTTTATTCGGTAGATGATTTTACGCTTGCCGAAAGACTTTTTCAGATTTTGCAGTTGCGTCGTATGAAAATAGGGGTTGCAGAATCTTTTACGGGCGGCGGTATAAGTAAACGGCTTGTGGAAATTGCAGGCATCAGTGAAGTATATACGGAAGGGCTTAACGTATATTCAAACGAGGCAAAAAAAATGCGTTTGGGCGTTAAGGAAGAAACTCTTAGGATGTACGGCGCAGTGTCCGAGCAGACGGCTTACGAGATGGCGCAAGGGCTTATAAACGGCGGTTTATGCGACGTAAGCATTGCCACGACGGGAATTGCAGGTCCAAAGTCAGACTTGTCGTCTAAACCCGTCGGGTTGGTTTATCTATCGGTAGGGACGAAAGACGACGTTGCGGTTTATAAATACAATCTTAAAGGCGACAGAAAATCCATCACCGAAACAGCAATAAATCTTGCGCTGTTCCATACGTTTAAAATTTTAAAATAATACAGGAGATATATATGAACGAAGAAAAATTAAAGGCACTTAACTCAACCGTTGCAATGATCGAAAAGCAGTACGGTAAAGGTTCGATTATGAAGTTGGGCGATTACAAGGTTAATTCCGACCTTGAAATTATTCCTACCGGCTGTCTTTCGCTTGACCTTGCGCTTGGAGTGGGCGGCGTTCCCCGTGGCAGAATACTTGAAATTTTCGGACCCGAATCTTCGGGTAAGACGACGGTGGCTCTGCATATAATTGCGGAAACGCAGAAAGCAGGCGGCGTTGCCGCTTTTATAGACGCAGAACACGCTCTTGACGCACAGTACGCGCGTGCGCTCGGCGTTGACACCGACGAACTTTATCTTTCCCAGCCCGACACAGGCGAGCAGGCGTTGGATATTTGCGAATCGCTTGTCAGGTCAAGCGCTGTTGACGTAATCGTCGTTGACTCTGTCGCGGCGCTTACGCCCAAAGCCGAAATAGAAGGCGATATGGGTGATACTCACGTCGGGCTTTTAGCAAGACTTATGTCGCAGGCGCTCAGAAAGCTTACGGCTATTACCAACAGGTCGAAAACTTGCGTTATATTTATCAATCAGCTCCGCGAAAAAGTAGGGGTTATGTTCGGAAATCCCGAAACGACTCCCGGCGGTAAAGCGCTTAAATATTTTTCGACGATAAGACTTGATATAAGAAAAGCCGACGCTTTGAAAAGCGACGGTAATATTATAGGCAACCGCGCAAAATGCAAGGTGGTTAAAAACAAGGTTGCGCCTCCGTTCAAGGTTGCGGAATTCGATATAATTTACGGAGAAGGCATTTCGCAGGAGGGATGTCTTATAGATTTGGGCGTTGAGTACGGAATACTTACCAAGAGCGGCGCGTTTATGTATTACAACGAAGAAAAAGTTGCCCAAGGACGCGAAAAGATGAGGGAATATCTGAAAAGCAATCCCGAAGTTAAAGCGGAAATCGATGCAAAAATCAGACAAGCGCATAAGGCGGCAACGGGTAAAAATTAATGAATTACGGGTTTGTTAAAGTTTGCGCGGCTACTCCCGAAATAAGAGTTGCCGACGTTGAATTTAATACCTCTCGCATAATCGAAGCTATCCGTCAAAGCTTTGAAAAGGGCAGCAGACTGACGGTATTTCCCGAACTTTGCGTTTGCGGATATACTTCGGGCGACCTTTTGATGCAACCGGTCTTGCTTGACGGCGTTGAAAACGCTATTTTAAAAATATGCTCGGCAACGAAAGGACTTGATACGCTTGTTTTTGTGGGTGCGCCCATACGCGGGGAAGACCGTTCGAAAATATACAATTGCGCTGTGGCTTTATGCAACGGTAAAATTCTCGGTATAGTTCCCAAAACTTATTTGCCCGACTATGGCGAGTTTTATGAAAAGCGGTATTTTGCCGAAGCTTGCGACAAGCCCGAGTTTGTAAAAATATGCGGACAGTCCGTACTTTTAAGCACGGATATTTTATTTAAAGCAGATAATTTTCCCGAATTTTCGGTGGCTGCCGAAATATGCGAAGATTTATGGGCGCCGTTGTCGCCGTCGGTTAGACATACTCAGGCCGGTGCGAATATTATAGTCAACTTGTCTTGCAGCGACGAAACTGTGGGCAAAGCCGAATACAGAAGAGAACTGGTAAAAATGCAGTCGGGGAAGCTGATTTGCGGATACGTTTACTGCGACGCGGGCGACGGCGAGAGCACAACCGATATGGCGTTTGCCGGACATAATATAATTTCCGAAAACGGCGTTATCGTTGCCGAGAGCAAGTTGTTTGAAAACGGCTTGCTTTATTCCGAAATCGACGTTGAATCCATTTCGTTTGAAAGAAGAAAGGCTGTCAGCTGTTACGGTTGCGGAAAGAAGTATGAATATAAGAGCGTCGATTTTACGGTGTCGGAAAGGGAGTATCCGTTGGAAAGAAGTTTTCCGCGCATGCCGTTCGTGCCGGAAAACGGACTTGCGGACAGAAGCGGACTTATTCTTTCAATTCAGGCAAAGGGACTTGAAAAGCGTTTAAAGCACACCTGCGCCAAAACTGCGGTTATCGGTATATCGGGCGGACTTGACTCTGCGCTGGCTTTGCTTGTCGTCTGCCGTACGTTTGGTGCTATGGGTAAAAGCCTGAAAGACGTTATAGCCGTAACTATGCCCGGCTTCGGCACGACGGGTAAGACGAAAAACAATTCGTTAAGACTTATCGAAGCTCTTGGGGTAAGCGGTAAAACCATTTCTATTACCGACAGCGTAAAACAGCATTTTAGGGATATAGGTCAGGAAGAAGACAATCACGACGTAACGTACGAAAACGCCCAGGCAAGAATGCGTACGCTTATACTTATGAACGTTGCCAACCAAACGGGCGGACTTGTGGTTGGAACGGGTGATTTAAGCGAGCTTGCTCTCGGCTGGGCGACATATAACGGCGACCATATGTCAATGTACGGCATAAATTCTTCGGTTCCCAAAACTTTGGTAAAACATCTTGTAAAGTTTGAAGCCGACCGTTTGGGGGGCGTTTGCCGCGAAGTTCTTTACGATATTTTAAATACGGAGATAAGCCCCGAACTTTTACCGCCGGAAAACGGCGAAATTTCTCAAAAGACGGAAGATATTGTCGGTCCGTATATTCTGCACGACTTTTTCTTGTATTACGCAGTGCGCAAGGGGTTTTCACCAGATAAAATTTTGTATATTGCCACACGTTCGTTTGAAGGCGTTTATAATGCGGCAACGATAAAAAAGTGGTTAAAAAATTTTTATAACAGGTTCTTTTCACAACAGTTCAAACGTTCTTGCGTTCCAGACGGAGTAAAGGTGGGGTCGCTTTCGCTCTCGCCGCGCGGCGACTGGCGTATGCCGTCCGATGCCGTTTGCAAACTGTGGCGTGATTTTATAGATTAAAGCGGACAAATCCGCTTTTTTTTATATTATGGAAAGTAATTTAACTTATTAAATTGACATTTTATAAATATAGGTGTAAAATGAAATAGGATATAAACCGTTCCGAAAGGAATTAGTATATATTTAAATTCAAATATCAGGAGGCTGAAATGTACGCAAACAATTTTGGCACCCTGTTTCTTGCAAGCAACGTAGAAATCGGACTGATAGTCGGTTTGGTTGTAGGAGTAGTCGTTGCGCTTGTTGTTGGTTTTTTCGTCGGCAGGTTAATTAATCAGAAACTGACGGAAAAAAGATTAGGTGATGTTCAGTCAAGAACAAAAAAAATGATCGACGACGCTTCACAGGAATGTAAGGCGTTGAAAAAAGAGGCAATATTAGAGGCTAAGGAACAGGAGCTGCAATTAAGGAACGAATTCGAGAAGGAGAGCAAGGAGAAGAAATTCGAATTGCAGAAGCAGGAGCAAAGACTTTTGCAGAAAGAGGACTCTCTCGATAAGAAAGAAGAAGCGCTGAACAAAAAGAACGAAGCTTTGGATCAGCAGAAAAAGGATCTTTTAAATAAAGAACAGGAAGTAAAAAAGACACAGGACAAGGTTAACCACCAGCACGAGCTTATGGTTAAGGAGCTTGAAAAGGTTGCCCAGCTTACCAAAGATGAAGCAAAGCAAATTCTTTCAAACGAAATTCTTGATGAAACCCGTCACGATGTGGCGTTGCAGGTAAGAAATATCGAACAGACCGCCAAGGACGAAGCAAATGCGCAGGCAAAGAAAATTATTTCGTTGGCTATTCAGCGTTGCGCGGCGGATCACGCATCCGAAATAACGGTATCTGTCGTACAGCTTCCCAGCGACGATATGAAGGCAAGACTAATAGGACGCGAGGGAAGAAATATTCGCGCAATCGAAAACGCAACTGGTATCGAGCTTATTATCGACGATACTCCGGAAGTTGTTATTCTTTCGGGATTTGACCCGGTAAGGCGTGAGATTGCAAGACTTTCACTTGAAAAACTTATTTCCGACGGACGAATTCATCCTGCAAGAATAGAAGAAACGGTTGAAAAAGTCAAAAAGGAAATGGATGCCGAAATTAAGGCGGCAGGCGAAAGCGCAATGTTCGAAGTCGGAATTTTCGGAATTCATCCCGAACTTATCAAACTGTTGGGCAGACTTAAATACAGAACAAGTTACGGTCAGAACGTTTATAAGCATTCAATAGAAGTTGCCCAGCTTGCGGGGCTTATGGCTTCGGAACTCGGACTTGACGTAAACCTTGCGAAACGGGCGGGTTTGCTTCACGATATCGGTAAAGCTGTCGACCACGAGCAGGAAGGCACGCATATCCAGTTGGGCGCCGATTTGGCGAAAAAGTACAGAGAGAGCGCAAAAGTTATAAACGCAATCGCGGCGCACCACGGCGATTGCGAACCCACTACAACGGAAGCCGTGCTTGTAGCGGCTGCGGATGCGATTTCGGGCGCAAGACCCGGGGCAAGAAGAGAAACGGGTACAAATTACGTCAAGAGGCTTGAAAAGCTTGAAGAAATCGCAGGTAACTTCCGCGGCGTCGACAAGTGCTATGCCATTCAGGCGGGCAGGGAAGTGCGCGTTATAGTTAAACCTGAACAAGTTGACGATGCCCAGACGATGTTCCTTGCAAAAGATATTGCGAAGAAAATCGAAAAGGAGCTTGAATACCCCGGACAGATAAAAGTAAATGTAATAAGAGAATTCCGCGCGAGCGAATTTGCAAAATAATAGTTAAAAAAAGCGACTTTCCGCAAATATTTGCGGAAAGTCGCTTTTTTATTATTTATTGTTTACTGAACAAATAGAAGCATACGGCGAAAGTAGGGATATTAAGCGCAATTAAGCAAGGAATAATTAGTTTTGCAAAAATATCGCCCGCGGACGTAAAGTTGACGCCTAAAAGTATTGCAACAACAAATATAATTAAAATTATAATTACGGTAATAATAATGCTTGCGGTCAGATAAATGTTTGACGACGGCTTGCGTGAAGCTTTTCCTGTATCCGCATAATAGAGAACGGCAAAAATCAAAAACTGTGCCGCGGCTATTGCGAAAATCATAAACGGATATGCAAGCGTTACGCCGAGATTGCTTTTAAAGATTAAGGAAAGCGCAAATTCAAGTAAAAGTATTACCGAAATAATAAGCGAACTTTTAAAAAGCGTTGCACCCCTGTTGTAGCTGCGTTTACGTGAAGAGATAACGTAATCGGAAGTGTTGACTTTTAAACCGTCTGTGTCGGCTTTAAGCGTAACGTCGTCGATTTTAACGGTGGTGGCAACGGTGGGAGCTACATATTGTTTTTCCTGCTGCACGGCTACGCGCTTTACAGTCTTGTCAAAGAGATTATTTATAAGGTTACGGTAATCGCGTTCGGTTTCGGGTTTATTGTTGTAAATAAGTTTATCGGTGTCTATCGAGTCGGCTACGGGAACTATATCGGGCTTCTTTTCTTCGACAACCGGTTCGGAAATTAGTTTAAGATAATTTTCGTGTGCAATTCTACGCTGTTCTTCCGTGGGTTCCGGATAATCGCCTTGCATAGAATTTGCAGCCGAATTTACATACTCTTCCCGAGGTTGCTCATTATCTGTTTTTTCGGAAGGCAAACCGTTGCTTTTTTCGTCTTCGGTATTTTCAGGCCGGTTAAGCAATGTTTCGGTATTGTCCTGAATGTTTACAGCCGCCGCAACGGGAGCGGATTCTTTTTCAATAACAACGACGGGCTGTTCGTAACTTATGACTTGTTCCGATAAAGTTACCGCTTCGGGTCTGATTTCGATTTCAGGCAGTTTGGCTTCAACCTTATCTTCGGTTTTATCTTCTGCGTCGTCATCGTCATCTTCGTCTTTTACGACGGGAACGCGCGAAGTTGATTTTTTTAGAATTTTAAAGTCAACGGCGGTAGGAGCAGGCTGTGAAAAATCAAACGAACGGTCGGAAATCAGATTATCGATAACCGTTCTCGAATATTCCCATTCGGCTTGATTTTTTTCCGTAATCTCTCTGCCGTTTTCTGTTAAAGTGTAGTACTTTCTCCGTCCGCCCAACGACACTTCGTCCGTCTTCCAGTAAGCGTTTATGTACCCCTGAGATTCAAGCCTTTTTAAAGCGCTGTAAAGAGTGGGCTGTTTTAAAGAGTACTGACCGTGACTCTTTTTCTCAATCTCTTCTATTATTTCGTAGCCGTATTTATCTCTTTCGTACAGCGTGCGGAGAATAATAGTATTTATATGTCCCCTGATAAGGTCGGCGCTGATGGCGCTTTTGTTTTCGTCTTCAACGTGGTTTTCGGGTTCGTGTTCGGGCAATTCTTTTTCTTCGTCCATTTGCCGCCTCCATAATTTTCATTATTATAACATAAAATGCCATTATTGTCAATATTCTGACAAATAATAAAAGGTACTATGTCACACATAATTAAAGATTTTTGCCTAAATATATGGACTTTTTTATCTTTTAGTGGTAAAATTTTCTTAAAACAGAGGTAAATTATGTACAGACACAAAAAAGACTATGAATTAAGATATACCGACGTAGACGCTTACGACAATTTGAAATTATCTTCTTTACTGTCGTTTTTGGAGGAGTCTGCCTGTCTTTCGGCTGACGAATTGGGGTTCGGTTATAAGGATATTGCGCCAAAACATTTCGGTTTTATAATTGCTAATTGGTATATTAAACTTGAAAGAAATATAAAACTCGGCGAAATACTGACACTTCACACCTGGCCGTTAAAACCCCGTCATCTTATTTTTTTGAGGGATTTCGAGCTTTACTGCGGAGATGAGAAGGTGGGTGTTGCGACTGCCCGCTGGTGTATGATTAATACCGATACTTTTGCGTTCCTGCCTGCTTCGGCATATTTCAAAGAAAGCGATTTCGATAATTACAATACAGAGCGCAGTATCGTATTTTCCGAATGGAAAATTCCCGCAATCACGGACGGACGCGAGGTATATTCCAAAGTTGTCAGGTTCAACGATTACGACCATTATTTCCACGTCAATAATACCAAGTATGCGGATTTTCTGACTGATGTTTTTTCGGTTGAAGAACTTAAAGACAAGACGTTAAAATCAGTACAGATTACTTATGTAAAACAGTGCAAGGAAGGTGAAAAGATTGATTTTATACGTTCCGACGACGGCGTTTATATTTTTGTTGAAGGAAGGGTCAACGGCGAGCTGCGCGTCCAGATGAGGATGAAACTTGAAGATTGAGTACGATGTTGTCAGGTCGGACAGAAAAACGGTGGCTATTGTAATTTCTGCTGATAACAAAATAACCGTCCGCTGTCCCAAACGTACTTCGGAAACTAAAATAAAATCGTTTGTCGAAAGTAAGTCGGGTTGGATAGAAAAAGTTATTGCTTTAAACGGCAAAAAAATAGTGCTGAATGGCGACATTTTAAGTTATGAACGGGTTTTTGTTAACGGTGTAAAACTTCCCCTTGTTGTCGGAAGTAAGACGCAGATAACTTCGGATTGCGTATACGCAAAAAATTTGAAGCAAATTAAAAACGCCTTTGTATCGGAATTTTGGGGTGACTTTAAAAAAAGCGTGGAGAATACGGCGTTTAAGTTTAATTGCAATGTAGACGGTTTTGATATTAAAAGTTATAAGAGAAGATGGGGATGTTGTTTTAGAAACGGAAAAATTAATTTTAACTGGATGATTTTTATGCTTCCCGAAGACATACGCCGTTACGTCGTTTTTCACGAACTTTGCCATACCGTACATTTTAATCATTCGAAAGATTTTTGGGGCTTGGTTGAAAAATACGTGCCGGATTATAAAATTCTTCGTGCAAGACTTAAAACCTTTGATTTTATAACTAAACTTTATTAATTTTGCTTGACTTGATTTAAATATTTCTGTATACTTTATAAAGGTTATGGATACGAACGTTTTGTTTAAATTGCCTATAACAGCTATTTCAGCCGCAGAAGGACTTCTTTCTCTTACGGCGGGTGAAGTATTTCCAAATAATTTTAATAAATATTTTTTGTTTGACTGATTTATTTTTTAAATCAGTCATTATTTTAGTAATAAACTTAAAGGACGAAATAAATGAAAAACGGAAAAGCTTATTTAACATTGCAAAACGGTAAGCAGTTTGTGGGCAACCGGTTTGGAGCCGACGGCGACGTTATCGGTGAAATCGTGTTCACGACCGGTATGACCGGTTATATCGAAACGCTTACGGATCCCAGCTATTACGGTCAGATAGTAACGCAGACTTTCCCGCTTATAGGGAACTACGGTATTATTACTCCCGACAGTGAAAGCAAAAAACCTTGGGTCAGCGCTTACGTGGTGAGAGAAAAGTGCGACCGGCCTTCTAATTTCAGAAGCGAACAGACAATAGACGAATATCTTGAACAGAAAGGTATAGTCGGTTTGTACGGCATCGACACGCGCGAGCTTACCAAAATCGTAAGAGAAGCAGGCGTAATGAATGCTTCGATAACCTCCAAACCTATAAAAGATTTCAATAAAATAAATTCTTATAAAATAGTAAATGCGGTTGACAACGTCACCTGCGCCGAAATTTCGTATCACGGCGAACCCGACGGTTTTAAAGTGGTTGTATGGGATTTCGGCGCAAAGGCGAATATCACGCGCGCGCTTGTAAGCCGCGGTTGCTATTGTGTGGTAGTTCCTTCAAATTATACGGCGGAACAGATTCTTGCCCTTAATCCCGACGGAATAATGCTTACTAACGGTCCCGGAGATCCTGCCGAAAATAAAGGTATAATAGAAAATCTTAAAAAACTTGCGGGAAAAGTTCCGCTTTTCGGCATATGTCTCGGACATCAGTTGTTTGCGCTTGCTATGGGCGGAAAAACAAAGAAAATGAAATACGGACACAGGGGAGCCAACCAGCCTGTTAAATGCCTTGAAACAGGCAGAATTTACATTACAAGCCAGAACCACGGTTACGAAGTTGTGTCGGCAAGTCTTGACGGTAAAGCCAAACTCTCTTACGTAAACGCCAACGACAATACCTGCGAAGGCTTCGACTATCCGGAACTAAACGCTTTTACGGTTCAGTTCCATCCCGAAGCCTGCGGCGGTCCGTGCGACGCTTCATTTCTTTTCGATAAATTTATAAGCAATATGAAGGACGGTAAATACAATGCCTAAAAGAGAAGATATTAAAAAAGTACTTGTAATAGGTTCGGGCCCCATAGTAATCGGACAGGCTGCGGAATTCGACTATGCGGGAGCACAGGCGTGTCGCGTGCTCAAAGACGCAGGTATCAATGTTGTTTTATGCAACTCTAACCCCGCAACGATAATGACAGATAAGGCGTTGGCGGACGAAATTTATCTTGAGCCGCTTACAGTCGACAGCTTGAAGCGTATAATTATTAAGGAACGTCCAGACAGTCTTTTGGCTTCACTCGGCGGACAAACCGGTCTTACGCTGGGTTGTCAGCTTGCAAAGTCGGGTTTTCTTGCCGAATATGGCGTCAAACTTATCGGCGTAAATCTCGATTCGATAGATAGAGCGGAAGACAGGGAACTGTTCAAAGAAACGATGCAGAAAATCAATCAGCCCGTAGTTCCGTCAGACATTGCTTATTCGGTTGAAGAATGCGTTGCTATTGCCGAAGAAATCGGTTATCCCGTAATCGTTCGTCCCGCATACACGCTCGGCGGCGCGGGTGGTGGCGTAGCTAAAAACGAAGAAGAGTTAAGGCTTATTTCACATAACGGGCTTATGCTTTCGCCAATTACGCAAGTTCTTATCGAAAAGTACATAGGCGGGTGGAAAGAGATAGAGTTTGAAGTACTGCGCGACAGTGCAGGCAACGTGCTTACAGTCTGCTCTATGGAAAATTTTGACCCCGTCGGTATTCATACGGGGGACTCAATCGTTATTGCGCCCGCAGTTACTTTGTCTGATAAAGAATATCAGATGCTCAGGTCGGCATCTTTAAATATAATTACGGAACTCGGCATCGAAGGCGGCTGCAACTGCCAGTTTGCACTCGATCCCGATTCTTTCGAATATGCGGTTATAGAAGTAAACCCGAGGGTGTCGCGTTCGTCTGCGCTTGCCTCCAAGGCGACAGGTTATCCTATTGCCAAGGTATCGACGAAAATAGCTCTCGGATATACTCTTGACGAAATTAAAAACGATGTTACGGGCAAGACGTACGCTTGCTTCGAACCCACAATCGACTACGTTGTTGTAAAACTGCCCAAATGGCCGTTTGATAAATTCCTTTATGCCAAGAGAAATCTCGGGACAAGGATGAAGGCGACCGGTGAAGTAATGGCAATCGGTACGAGTTTTGAAATGGCAATCATGAAAGCTGTCCGCGGGGCGGAAATTTCCGTTGCCACATTAAATATGCCAAAATTCGAAGCGCTTTCGGATGAAGAAATTATAGATAAACTTTCTGATCTTACCGATGAGAGATTGTTTATAGTATATCAGGCTATAAAGCGCGGAGTTTCCGTCGAAAAAATTTACGCGGTAACTAAGATTGACGAGTGGTTTTTAAATAAACTTAAAAATCTTTCGGACTATGAAAAAGAAATTTCCGGCGTACAGTTGACAAAAGAGCAATATCTGCGCGGCAAGAAGCTCGGTTACCCCGATAAAGAATTATTGAAATACTCCGGTAATCCGCTTCCCAAACACGTAAACTGCGTCTATAAAATGGTTGATACCTGCGGTGCGGAATTTGCGGCGCAGACCCCGTATTTCTATTCTACATATGACGAGAAGGAACACGACGAAGCAAAGCCTTTTGCCAAGAACAGCACCAAAAAGAGAATTATCGTCATAGGTTCCGGTCCGATAAGAATAGGTCAGGGCATAGAATTCGATTATTCCTCCGTACATTGCGTATGGGCGTTGAAGCGTATGGGATACGAAGTTGTTATTATAAATAATAACCCCGAGACGGTATCAACCGATTTCGATACCGCGGACAGGCTCTATTTCGAATCGCTTACTCCCGAAGACGTACAGAATGTAATAGACGTCGAAAAGCCGTACGGCGTTGTTATTACTTTCGGCGGGCAGACGGCTATCAAGCTTTGCAGTTACCTCGATAAGAAGGGCATACGTATTCTCGGCACGCCTGCCGACAGCGTAGACCTTGCGGAAGACAGGGAAAGATTTGACGCGCTTTTGGAACAGTTCGGTATAGCCCGTCCCAAGGGACATACCGTTATGACAAAGGAAGAAGCCGTTCAGGCGGCGGAAACGTTGGGTTATCCCGTGCTTTTGCGTCCGTCGTACGTAATCGGCGGTCAGAATATGACGATTGCGTTTACACAGAACGACATCGAAAGATATATGGACGTAATTTTAGCGCAGAAAATAGAAAACCCCGTGCTTTGCGACAAATATCTTATGGGTACCGAACTCGAAGTCGATGCTATTTCCGACGGCGTAGACGTTCTCATCCCCGGTATAATGCAACACATCGAAAGAGCGGGAGTGCATAGCGGTGACTCTATCGCGGTTTACCCGCCTTACAATCTGAGCGACGCTATGCTTAAAAAGGTTGTAGACGTATCGACAAAGCTTGCAATTTCGTTGAAGACCAAGGGACTTATAAACATACAGTACCTTATTTATCATAACGAACTTTACGTAATCGAAGTCAATCCGAGGGCTTCGCGAACCATTCCGTATATTTCGAAAGTTACGGGCGTACCTATGGTTGAGCTTGCAACGCGCATTATTATGGGTGAAAAGTTGAGAAAGCTCGGTTACGGAACGGGGTTATATCCCAATTCGCCTTACGTTGCCGTTAAAGTCCCCGTGTTCTCTTTTGAAAAACTCAACGACGTCAATTCTCAGCTTGGCCCCGAGATGAAATCCACGGGCGAAGTTCTCGGTATAGGAAAGACTATTGAGGAGGCATTGTTCAAAGGACTTGTTTCCGCAGGCTTTAATATGAAGCATGCGACCAAACAAAACCCTTCCGGAATTTATTTTACGATTAATGACCAGGATAAACCCGAAATTGTAAATATCGTCAAAAAGTTTTCCGATCTCGGGCTTACGCTTTACGCTACAAAAGGCACTTGCGAAGTAATAAAGAGTCTTGGACTTGAATGTAACGAAGTATCGCGTCTGTCAAGCAATAAAGAAATTTTCAAGCTTATGGATGAAGGAAAAATCGATTATATCGTATATACGGGTAAGACGGACGTGGAATCGATTTCGAACTATATAAGTATGCACCATCACGCAATTTTGCTTGGCATAACAGTGCTTACTTCGCTTGACACAACAAACGCTTTGGCGGACGTTATAGCGGGAAGATATAACCAGTTTAATACCGAGCTTGTGGATATAAACAATTTGAGAAAGAGTAAGCTTAAACTGGATTTCTGTAAAATGCACAGTTGCGGAAACGATTACATTTTCTTCAACAATATGGACGGGCGCATTACTTGTCCCGAATCGCTTGCAATCAATTTCTCAGACAGGCATTACGCTATCGGGGCGGACGGCGTTGTAATGATTGAAAAGTCCGACGTTGCAGATGCAAAAGTGCGAGTATTTAACAGCGACGGAAGCAACGGCGGAATGGCGGCGAATCCCGTAAGATGCGTAGCTAAATATCTGTTCGACAATAATATGGCTGGCGAAAAAATGTCTATTGAAACGAATGGGGAAGTAAAGGAACTTACCGTCAATTCGTTTAACGGCAAGGCAAGCTCCGTTTGCGTAAATCTCGGAAAAGCTTCGTTTGACGCACAGCTGTTGCCTTCGACGCTTGACGGCGAATACGTTGACAAAAAGCTTATATTCGGAGGAAAGGAATATACCGTAACGCTTGTAAACGTCGGCAATCCCCATTGCGTAATTTTCAGTGATGAAGTTGATAAACTTGACCTTGAAACTCTCGGACAAGCCGTTGCGGATTCGGAATATTTCCCTCAGGGCGTATTTGTGGAGTGCGTGCGCGTCGTCAATAACGTCACCGTTAAAATGCGCGTATGGGAAAAAGGAAACGGGGAAACGCTTGCCTGCGGTACGGCAGCGGCGGCAACGGCTGTTGCATCGGTAGCGTGCGGAAAGTGTGTGCGCGGAGAAACGATAACCGTAAAACTTAAAGGCGGCGACCTTTTCGTCAGATATCTCGAAAACGGTGATGTTGAACTTGACGGTACGGTAAGACAGTCTTTTGAAGGTTGTATTGAAATTTAATGATTTATCTCGATAATGCAGCTACGACAAAACCCGACGCGGAGTGTTTAAAACGCGCCGAAGAATATCTTTTATCAAAGTATTATAATCCTTCCGCTCTGTATGCGGAAGGTTATAATTTGCACCTTGAATTAAAGCGTGCAAGGAATAACGTTTTATCTTTAATAGCCGACGAATATAATTTTTCGCTTGTATTTACTTCTTGCGGAACGGAAGCAGACAATCAGGCGGTTTTTTGCGGGGCTAAACGCGGTAACGTTGTTACGACTATGGGCGAACATTCTGCAATTTATTCTGCCGTAAACGAACTTAAACAACGCGGAATCGAAGTAAGATTTGCAGAACTTAACGGCGACGGAAGCGTAAATTGCGGCAGTTTGCTGTCATTGGTGGACGAAAATACTTCGCTTGTGTCGGTCATTCACGTAAACAACGAGACGGGCGCCGTTAACGATATTTGCGCCATTGCCAAAAGCGTAAAAAGCAAAAACGGTCGCACGCTTTTTCATTCCGACGGCGTGCAGGCGTTCGGTAAAATAGCGTTCAGGCTTTCAAAGGATATTGACCTGTATTCGGTAAGCGCACACAAAATAGGCGGAATAAAGGGTTGCGGAGCGTTATTTAAGCGCAAAAATCTTGCAATAAAGCCCTTTATTTACGGCGGAGGGCAGGAGCAGGGATTGAGAAGCGGTACGGAAAACGTTTTCGGTATAAAATGTTTTGAATTTGCTTCTTTGAAAAAGTATGAAAATCTCGGCAATGCGTTTAAAAATGTAAAACGCTTAAACGGAACAATGCGCAAACGCCTTGACAGCGGACTTTTTAAAATTTTATCTTCCGAAAATTCTTCGCCGTATATTTTGTCCGTTGCGGCAACGGGTTTGCGCGGAGAAACGGTTTTGCACGAAGCCGACGATAGTGGGCTAATTATAGGTACCGGTTCTGCCTGTTCATCTAATGCAAGTAAACGTTATTCGCGTATTATTCTTGCTTGCGGAGTTGAAAAAGAGACGGCTGACGGAGTTTTGAGAATAAGCTTTTCTTCGGAAAATACGGTCGAAGAGGTTGAAAAAGCAGCCGAAATTTTAAACAGTATAGTAAAAAACAGAAAACAAATAATGGCATAATATGGAAAAAGTAATAATAATCCGCTATGCGGAAATTCATTTAAAGGGTAAAAACAGGGGCTGGTTCGAGCGGGTTTTTGCAGTTAATATGGAGAAAAGCCTTAAAGGAATAAGGCACGAAATTCACCGCAGTAGCGGTCGGTATCTGATTGAGAATTTTAACAGTGTAGATACGGAAGTTATTCTTGAAAGGCTTAAAAGGGTTTTCGGCATCCATTCGTTCAGCGTTGGCTTTAAAGTCGGCGCCGATATGGACGAAATATTTACTGCTGCTAAGGATGTATCGTTTGATAGCGGTACCTTTAAAGTCGAAACCCACCGTGCCGACAAAAAATTCCGGTTAAATTCTATGCAGATAAGCGCAGAGATTGGCGGAAGATTGCTTGATTCAAACAAGAACATTAAAGTCGACGTTCACAATCCTAAGTTTATAATCAATATAGATTTACGTGAGAACGGTACTGCGCTTGTATTCAACGAATTTTTCAAAGGTTCCGGCGGAATGCCTGTCGGTACTGCCGGAAAGGCTATGTTGCTTATTTCCGGAGGTATAGACAGTCCCGTGGCGGGTCATATGATAGCCAAGCGGGGTATGTGTGTAGACTGCATTCATTTTCACAGTTACCCGTACACAAATATGCAGGCAAAAGAAAAGGTTATTGATTTGGCTAAAATCTTATCTTCTTATACCTGCGGTACAAAACTTAATATAATTTCGGTTACTCATATACAAGAAGAAATTCATAAGAAGTGCAACGGAGATTATATGGTAACTCTTTTAAGACGTTTTATGATGCGTATTGCGGAAAGAATTGCCTTAAAAAGCGGGGCGCAGTGTCTTATTACCGGTGAAAGTATTGCGCAGGTTGCAAGCCAGACCGTCGAAGGAATTACTTCTTCCAACAGCGTCGTTAAAACATTGCCTGTAATGCGTCCGCTTTGCGGCTTTGACAAAGATGAAATAATAGAACGCAGCAGGGCGATAGGAACTTATGAAAAATCTATCGAACCTTATGAAGATTGTTGTACGGTATTTTTGCCGAAGCATCCGATAACGCGTCCAAAACTTGCGGACGTGATTGAAGAAGAGAATGAGCTTGATGTTGAAGCTTTAATTGACGAAGCGATGGCAAGCCTTGAAGTGTTAAATTTATGATGAAAACCAAATAGCGATGCAATATTGCTAAGACGCTTTTAAGGGTTTTTAATTATTTTCAGCGAACTTATAGCTCCGCATCTGACGGCGGTCAGATGCGGAGCTATTATTTTTTGCGGCCAAAGCAATATTTAATATAAACGGTATAAAACTTTATTTATACGGTACAGTGAATTTATTTAACATTTGCCAATGTGATTAACAGTGTCGTGACTTTTGCGGTTTGCAATGTTATAATTTATTTAAGATTTTCGGAGGTATAATATGACTTTTGGCGAAAAATTAAAAAAATTGAGAAACGATAACGGACTTACGCAAGAACAGTTAGCAGATAAAATTTTTGTTACGCGTACGGCAATTTCTAAATGGGAGACTGACAAAGGGTTTCCGAGTATTGACAGCCTTAAAGCGATATCGAATCTTTTCAATATAAAAATAGACGATTTGATTTCCGATGAAGATATTGAAAACAAAAAAATACTTGACGAAAAAGTTGCAAAAAGCTGCTACTACGTCGCAATAGTTTTTTTAGGTTTGACTGTATTGTTCACTTTATTAGCTTATTTTTTGAAGCTGCCGTTATTAAATATCGGCAGTTTAATCGGAATGGCGGGTTATGTAATATTCGGTATATTATCAAAACCGAGATATAAACGTTTGCAAATTAAAAAATTAATTATTCCTTACGTCTTATCGCGTGTTGCAATTTTCGCCGTAGTTCTCGGAGTAATTATTTATACAATGGTTACTTTATAATCTTTAAACTATTTCAGGCTATCATTACTTGAATTGGTTTTCAAATTATAGTAAAATTAATTACGGGTATAAATTCAGATATGCGGAATTTAAGTAATTGGAGGACTTATTCACCGTATGAACGATTTTTTTAAATTCAAAAAAGCTAATTTCGGCAAACTTACGGCTTACGGTTTTAAGCGTGCCGGTGGAAATTTTATTATAACCAAAAGGCTTTCAGGTTGCGGGTTTTTATTGACTGTTACTGTAAATAATCTGGGACAGATTTTTTCAGAGGTTATCGACGACAATTTAAACGAACCGTATACATTGCATCTTATCGACGGCGCTTCGGGCGGGTTTGTAGGGCAGGTAAGGACGGATTACGAAAATGCGTTAAAAGAAATTGCGGAACAATGTTTCGACGTTGAAATTTTTAAAAACGATTGCACAAAGGAATTGATTGCGGCTGTTAAAGACTTTTACGGTGACGAGCTAGAATTTTTATGGGAAAAATTTTCCGGAAATGCCGTCTGGCGGAGAAAAGACAATAAAAAGTGGTATGCGGCAGTTCTTTCCGTATCTAAGCGCAAACTCGGTTTTGATTCGGACGAAATTGCCGAAGTGATAGATTTGCGGATACAGCCCGAAAAGCTTGAAGATTTGATAGACAATAAAAATTATTTTCCCGCCTATCATATGAATAAAAAACATTGGTTTACTATAATTCTCGACGGCAGTGTACCGCTGGACGTTATTTTTGATTATTTGCAAAACAGTTACGACTTAGCAAAAAAGAGCTGACTTATGTCAACTCTTTTTATAATTGTCATTTTCTCTTTTTAGGCAACGGAGTAATTTGTTCAAGAATTTCAATTACGCTGTCGCAAAGCTCTGTATTTTCAATATCGAGAATATAATGTTCTTTTGCGCCATTATACGGGATACCGCATTCGGCGTTTGCCATAAAGTTTTCAAGTTGAGTTAATTTTTTAACATAAACACAGTTGTCGCAAACAAGAAGAACGGGTTTGGCGTTGACGTAAACCATATATTCGCCGAACATTTTTTTATACGTTACTTCAAATTTCTTATTTATTTGTCCGCAGACAAAAAGTATGTAATCTGAATTTGTTGCCATATTATCTCCGGATTTTAATGAATTCTTGTGTATTCCGCTTTAATGGTAATATCCTCAGGTTTAAGGACGTACCTTTCCCATTTAGCCGAAAAGCCGTTTTTTTGCGGTATTGCGGGTTCGGTCACGGTCATATCTTCTATTGTAAAATATCCTACTTTAACGGTTTCACCGTCGGCTATAAAAGTCGCTTTATATAATATTAAAGTATAGGACGCATTGACCGTGATATCGCAAAAATTCAGTTCATATTCATTCCAGCTACCCGTATAACCTGTGCGTAACGGAACAGGCGGAGGGGTAATAACTTGGTTCTCGACAGAATATTGGCGGGCATAGACATTGCCGTTGCCGCAGTCGAAAGTAACCGTGTAGATTATCGGAGTATAAATAACTTTAACTTCCATGTTACCTAAAGTTAATGAAAAATCTTCCCAGCAACTATCATAATATTCCTTTTGGGGAGGAACGGGAACTGTGATGTTTTTATCTTCGGCGGTATAACTTTCTTCGCCGATAACCGTTTCGCCGTCAATAAATTTTACGGTGTACGTCACGGCTTCGAATTTTGCAAAAAGAACCAAATCCCGTTCTACGGCGCTGTCAAAATTAAAAAGAACACCGTCAGCAAACCAGCCTGCAAAATTATATCCGTCCTTAACGGGTTTATCGGGTTCGGAAATTTTTTCGCCATAGACAATATTTTGAACGTCTAAAAGTTGGTTACCGTCATAAAATTCGGCTTTTAAAGTGTTTATGCTGTTTTTTGTTTGAAAGCCGTACAGGTTCAAGTCTGATTGCGTTTGGCAATTTTCGTTTTTCCACATCACGGAATAGCTTTCGTCGGTAAACCAGCCGCTAAATGTAAATCCGTCGCGCAGAGGGTCGTCGGGTAACGTAAACTTACCGTTTACGGCAGTAACTGTAGTATAAACTTCGCCGTCGACGTAAAACGTTACAATGTATTTGTTTTTTGCGCAGCCGGCAAAAAATACTATCGAAATACAAAACAATAACAGCGTCAAAAAAAGCAGTTTGATTTTCATTTGTGAAAGCATATTTTAATTATATCACATAATTTATAAATTATCATAAAAAATGAACGGTTTAAACGTTCTTTTTTTTTATCCTTTGAAATAAATTAGAGTATGAGTTTGTCCTTTCTGCCCGCCGATATAAAAGAAGCGTTAGACAATCTTAATTTTAACTATATAACGGAAATCAGACTAAGGCGCGGACAGCCCGTAACGGTTGAATATAAGGGCAAGTATTCTTATATAAATGCGTTTGGTATTTCTGATAACAGACGCGGGGCGATAACGGCGGGAGAAATAGAACCCATTTTAAATTCCGCAACCGGCGGTAGCGTATACAGTTACGTCGAACAGATTAAAAACGGTTTTATTACCGTCGGGCACGGAATAAGAATAGGTATAGCGGGAGAGTACGTCACTCAGAACGGACAAGTCCAGACAATAAAAAATCTTACATCGCTTAACGTCAGAATACCGCACAACGTAGAAGGCTGCGCAAATTATTTGGTAACAAATTTATTTGCGGAAAGTTTACACAGTACTTTGTTGTTTTCAAAACCGGGACTCGGCAAGACAACTATGTTAAGAGATATTGCGTTAAGTCTAAGCAACAGGGGTGTAAACAATATCCTTATATTCGATGAACGCAATGAAATAGCAGCGATTAACTGTTCGGGCAACGGGTTTAATCTCGGCGACAAAGTTGACGTTGTTCGTTGTAACAATAAGAAAAACGCCATTGCAAGCGCGGTAAGGGCAATGAAGCCTCAGATAATAATTACCGACGAGCTTTACGGCGAAGACGACATAAGCGCAATGCGGTATGCCGCAGACTGCGGAATATATGTCATAGCTTCTTCGCATATATGCAATAAAGCGTTGTTGAAAACTATGCCGTTTGAATATTATGCCGAACTTGTCGGGATAGGGTTACCGCCAAAAATATATGATAAAAATTTTAATTCTTATTGCAGTGGCAATTCTGATAACGTCGATAGGACCCTTTCTGTCGGCAAATAAAAAGAAAAGAATGTTGGTTTTTTCAGAGTTATACGAATTTAACGAACAGCTTATTTTAACTTTGAAATATTCAAGGTCTTCGATAGATAAGATTGCCGAACCTTTTAAATTCGTCCCTCAGATTTTAAAGGGTGAATATCCGTTGGGTGGAAGCGATAAAGAATTTATGTGCGAATACACGCGGAACTTGGGTAAAACCGATGCACTTTCACAGGTTGATTATCTTAACGAAAGGAAGTCGGCGTTAAAAAAATATAAGGACGACAGTTTTGCCGATTATAAAAAATATAATTCTCTGTATATTAAAATTTTCTTTTTAATCGGGGTTTTGGCGGCTGTCCTGCTTGCATAATGGATATAAGTATTATTTTCAAAATTGCCGTTGTCGGCATAATCGTTACAATAATCTGTCAGGTACTAAAAAAATCCGACAGGGACGACATTGCTACGCTTGTAAGTCTTGTAGGTCTTATTATCGTACTGACGGTAGTAATATCAATGATAGCCGACTTGTTTACGCAGATAAGACAGCTATTTGATTTATTCTGATGTATATTTTCCGTTTGTGCTGTATAGCGGTAATAACAGCTGTAAGCGCGTTTATTTTAAAAAGCCATAAGTCGGATCTTGTTCCGCTCTGTTTAACGGCAGGCGGAATTATAATGTTTTTATATTCGTTCGACTATCTTTCGGAAAGCGTAGAGTTTATAAAATCTTTTACGCAAGGCGCGGGAATCGACAACGAGATAATAAGAATAATTTTCAAAATAATAGGCATAGGTTTTCTTGTCGAACTTACGGCAGGGTCCATTAAAGAACTCGGATTTGAAAGCGTGGCGGACAAGCTTATCCTGTGCGGAAAAATAATCATTTTCGTAGTATCCGTTCCGATAATAAACAGTACTTACCGTATAATACTGTCCCTGATAAATCTTGTATGAAAAAGCGTGTAATTTTACTTGTCATATTAATAATATCGCTTTCGGCAATTTTATTTTCGGGTGGTATTGCCGTATTTGCGGACGAAGGCGCTTCCGACGGCGAAATACAAATAAACCAAAGTATTACGGATTTGCTTGAAGATCTCGACCTGTCGGAACTTCAAAAATATCTTGACGAAAACAGCGGTAATTTTTTATTTAATTTCGGCAGCAATGCAAAAGAAATAGTAGAGTATCTTATACGCGGCAATTTGGGAACAGATTACGGAAGTTATCTGGGCGAACTGTTTTCTGTTATTTTCAAAAACGTTATAGAACTGATACCCGCGTTTGCAACTGTTGCGGCGGTAGCGCTGCTGTCGGCAATAGTAAGCGCAGCCGAAGGCAGTATTATGAGTAAGTCTACCGCAAAGGTTGTTCATCTTGCCTGCTATTCGCTTATAATACTGTTGATTTCATCTATGCTGACGGGAATAATCTCGCAGTGCATTGCGTGCATCGACAACGTTAAAAGGCAGGTGGAAATAATAACGCCCATACTTGCAACGCTGACGGTACTTACAGGCGGTACAAGCACTGCGGCAATATACCAGCCGTCGGCAATTTTTCTCTCGGGCGGAGCGGTAGAGATAATAAACGGATTTATATTTCCCGCGACTATAGCCGTAATAGTACTTAATTTTATGTCAAAGCTAAACGCCCAAATGTCATTTTCGGGCGTAACCGCTCTTGTCAAAAGCGTTATGAAGTGGGTGATAGGAATAACCGTCACGGTATTCAGTATCTTTATAACAATGCAAAGTTCTGCTACATCGCTGTTTGACGGTATAATTTTCAAGGCGACAAAATACGTTGTAAGCAATTCCGTGCCGATGGTCGGCAACTTTTTGTCAAGCGGATTCGATATGCTTACTTCCGCGGGACTTCTTATCAAAAGCTCGGTAGGGACGTGCGGAATAGTTTTACTTTTATTTGAGCTTATAGGCCCGATAATTTTACTCACGGCGTTTTCGCTGATTTTGAAATTAGTCGGGGCAGTCGTGCAGCCGATAGGGGAAAAAACTTTATACGGACTTCTTTCAGAACTGTCTAAAGACGTGGAATACTTTATTGCAGGTCTTTTGACTGTTGCGTTTATGTATGCTTTGATTATAATGCTTATAATTAATTCGGCAAACAGCTTTATATGAAAACTTATCTTATTACTGCGGCAGGGGTTATATTTTTATCAGTGGTGGTATCGCTTATAATTCCCGAAGGAAAATTGAATAAAACGATTACGTTCGTTATGAGAATGGCTTGTATATTGGTGCTTATACAACCGATAACGGGTATATTTAAAATAAGCAGTTCTTCAAGCCGCGAACCGATGTATGATTACGGTTACATAAGCGAGGTATACTCCGATAATCAAAGTTCCGCGTTAAAAAAGCTGCTTGACGAAAAATTTCCGGACATTGACTGTTGCCTTGTCGAAGTAATTTACGAAAACGGAAATTTTAAAGTAGACAGCGTAACGGTTACTACCGAAAAGCAAGACGAAAAATTAATTAGTGAAATTTACGCATATTTGGAAGAGTTGAAATATATAAATATAACAGTATATGCGAAAAGTGATTAAATTACACTAAATATTGTGTTTATAGTGCTTATTTTAGTTGTAAAACACTATATATAGTGGTTAGTTTAGAAGTGTGTCCACATTTTGACCACGATTATTTAAGCTTTGTACTAAACAATCATCTATAGTGCTGACAGCAATGTCAGCCATTTTTCGTGTGTTGTGAGTATAAGTTTTCATTGTTGTCTCTGGGCTCTTATGTCCAAGCCTCTGCTGAATAGCCTTGACTGGAACGCCGTTCTCATAAAGAGTGGTTGTATTAGAGTGTCGCAGGCAGTGGAAAGTGATGTTTTTACCAAGTTGCTTGCTAATCTTTCTGCATACTTGTTCGATATAAGCTCGGCAAATAATTCTTCCGTTATCTGCTACAATTATCGGATGAACAATTTTCTTTCCAGTTAAATCAGGATGCAATTTCTTTTTAACTTGAATGATGGTAGAGTCGTCAGCAATATATGAAATAAACCCTTCGTCGCCAGCAATTGTTTCAGCTTTTTCTTGTCGTCGCTTTTCTTTTATAAGCTCTTGTAGTAGGTTGTCTCCAATAGTTATCTTCCGAACTGAGTCGTATTTGGGAGGACTACATTGGATTACAACGGTATCCCCTTTTAAATGCGATACTTCATCTTGTCTTTCAACATTGATTATTTTATTTTCAAAATCTATGTCTTCCCAAACAAGACCAAATACTTCGCCGTGTCGCATACCATTGTACCAACCTAAAAGCAAAGGAATATGAAACTTATTGCCGAACGGATAGAGTTCCATAATTGTACCGAACTCATCTGGCGTAACAACTTCTCGTTCTTTAGGTTTCTTCTTTTGAGCCGATTTCGGTATCTTAATGTAGTCCGTAGGATTATTATTAATTATCCGAAGAGGGTGGATAGCGTAAGTGAAGACTGACCTAAGCACGCCCAATATTCGGTAGTATAATCTTGGACTTTTATTACCCTTGACGACTTCTGAGATGAACTCATTGACTATTATTGAAGTTATTTTTGTCAGATAGTACTTCCCAAGTGCTGGCTTGATATATTGGTTGATGACCTGTATATAAGCTTTCTGTGAATTGTACTTGAAGTTCGGGGTACAATATTGCTCAATCCAAATATCAATGAAATCACTGACACTTATCGAAGCGTACTTATTTTGTACGGTGATACCATTGTAATCGGCGAACGCTTTAGCGCCAGCTTCTTCGGCTTCTCTTTTAGTGCGAAACCCAGACTCTGATGCCCATTGTCTTTTACCATTTATCTTAGCTATCTCAAACCGATAACCCCAATTAGGCTTTCTTCCCGTGTTTTTATTCCTATCTCGAACGCTGATTTTAGACATTGTAATCTAACTCCTTTACATTAAAAGGGTCTGTCAAATCTTTACCTTCATATTGTTCCAAAAAAGTGGCGAGGCTTTCTGCACGAACTTTGTATTGTCCAATTTTAAGGAAAGGAAGTAGTCCGCTTTTCCTTAACTTATGGACATAATCAATGTTCGTCTTTAAGAACTCAGCAACTTCTTTGACGGTATACAAAATGTTCTGCCCTTTCATATATGTATTCTCCCAAAATAAGGGAGTGAGATAGAGAATAATAAATCAATACAAATCCACATACTTAATATATAGTACACAAGTGGCTTGTTGATTTCAAAAAATATAAAGTGGTTAGCTTTATATTTCTTTTACATTCTTTACCCAACTTGTGTATTCTTTTTTCAGGTTTATTGTTAGGTTAGCATCTGAACCAAAATGTTTTGCAATTTTCTCGGAAAGACCGATATCTGTTTTGTCATTATAGATTTCAGTAAATATGCGGTTCTTTCTTAAGGATACAAAAGATATATTAATGTTTCTTGGATTGTTATTATTAAACTTCTTAATTAAAGTTTTGATGCTCAGGACAGTGGTAGAGTCCTTATTAGCATTATCGCTTTTAAGAACTGGACGGAATAAGTAATTTGTGTCTTTATAATAAACTAACTTTCCCGTCGGATATCCTTGGCAGCAATCAGTAAGGGAGAAACTTTTAATTATTTGATATTCATCGGCGGTTAATGAAACAAGTGTATTGTTTCGCTTAATGTAATAACCGCCTTCAAATTGCCTCAAATCTGATATAAGAAGTGCGACAATTTCTTCTTGGGAGAAGCCGTACCAACCCAATATGCACAGCGACTTTAAGTACAACATATCGGTTGCTGGTCTATAGTTTGGGATACGCACATCACCGCTATAATCAATATAATCAAGTAACTCTTTTAACTCTTTAAAATAGTTTTTATTGCCAAGAGTATCGAGAATCTCTTCACGAGAAGGTATGGCAATATTTACATCATAATAGTTGAGTAAATTTTGCAACCACGATTTGACCATAAAATATTTCGTTCTGGCTACCGTAGTATCGCCCTTAGTGAATAAGGAGCAATAAAATAGTTTATCTTTTGATTGCAAAACTTCTTTCGACAATCCTGAACCAGCGCTTTCTTCTACATACTTTATCCAATTAGTGACCCTTAATTTGGTGTCATCAGATGCAGTAGAATAATAACGTTCTAAAAAAGCATTTATATCCATTTCTTACCTCCGAATTATTATATAATAAACCATCTGTTTTGTCAATTTCTAATTACAAACAAATGTTATGTATAGGAGGCATTTGTTAATTTTACTTACATAATACTTTATAAAGTTGTATTAATAAGGTTATTTTTTCTTCATCAGTCAACTCAAAACAACCAGTTATACAGTTATCAAAGTTGTCGTCTGAGATTATGTATCTCGTTATCTCTTCTGAGTTAATTTGGCTCGCAGGGAAAGCAACCGTTAGAGATAAATCATTGTCTTTAATTTTTAATACGCATAAACAACTGTACTCACTAACATTGAATGGCAGGGTGTGCACATAATCTTCAATGTCGTAATTGAAAGTTACATATGAGCTTTCTTCTTTAGTAAAATCTTTGATGTTTACTACTTCGAGAGGGATAGAAAAGGAGAGGCGCCTATCATCAACAATCTTCGTACTTACAAACTTCATTCTTTAAGTCTCCAAATTCTTTAATTTTGTTTCTATATTATCCAGCTTACCTACGATATCATCTATCGTGAAGGCATTGCCGGCAATAAGTTCATTTACATCAGTCTTGCCGAGAACGAAATCGCTAACCGCAACTCTCGCTCTGTCGAACATCTCTTGGAATTTACCTAAATATCTCATCGTGACTCGCTGGTCAGAGTGGTTAAGCAGTCCCTGTATCTTAGTTATTGCATTCATATCAATGGTGGACTTGTCCACACAAGCGGCGATATTTGCAAAACTTTTTCTCATTGTGTGAGAACCTATGTTGATAGGCAAATTCAAAGCCTTGCCTGCATCGGAGATAATTTTCCAACCGTATTCCTCGTACATTTTGCCACCAGTCTTTTTACTGGCGAAGAGGTAGTCATCTAAGTTAATTTTCCAATCAATTGACTCAAAATATTTTGTCAGCGCATTTTGCACCGCCTCAGTTATGAGGCAACTATTAAGTTTGGAAGTCTTCTGTTCAACAACTTTTATATGGGTACGGAAGGTTAAGTCATCGTTGAGTAAGTCTTTAATCTTCAAGCTCAATAAGTCGGAGATACGAAGCCCGAGTGCTACGCCGATAGTCCACAGAGCCCAATCACGAACTTTATCTTTGTTAATAAAGTACTGCTGGATTTTTGCGAAGTCTTCATAAGACCTTATGGGGTCGGCAGGACGAGCCTTGCGTTTCCCGTCGGACTTAAATTCACAATAGTCTGTTACTTCAATCTCGACTTTCTTTCTCCTAATTCGCTTAGGAGCCTGTGACAACTCAATGATACGAGTTTTAAGCTCCTCGATGTGGTGCTCAGCGTCGTATCGAGCTGTTCGCTCGATAGCTAATTCTTCAATTAAAGCTTTGTTTTCGAGTTCAAGGCGTGCAATTTTTTCATCTGATGTTTCATATAACTTCTTAATCTCCGGAATTACGGAGGGGAAGTCAGCAAATAAAGTATCATTTCCCAAATTTAATCCTCCTTGTCGTCGTATTCAATGCTTTCGTATGTATATAATTTTTCAAATATGGCATTTAACATCGGGCAACCGCAGCAGGTCTGGTTTGCGGATTTCTTATGTATGAGATGGCACTGAGGTGTGCCATCGAAAACGCATTTATATACGTTCTGACCATTAATATTTAATTTTTTTATGGCTCTGTGTTGTTCCATTTAATATTCCTCGATACCTAATGAGATTAATAGTTTCCTATTAAACTCTTCAATTTTTGCCTTGTTTTTTACTTCGCCTAACTTTTTCCTTACCAGTTTTTTATCGATAACACATATTTGTTCACATAGAACGATGGAATCTTTTATGATACCACAGTCCTTCGGGGAAAGAGCTACGTGAGTAATCATCGAAGGCTTTTTTTGAGAGGTTAATGGGCAAACAATGGTGGTGGGAGAATTAAGATTTCCTATTTCATTCTGCACAATGATGGCAGGACGAATACCAGTTTGTTCTGAGCCAGTATGATTGTTCAAATCAACCAAATAAATTTCGCCTCGATGCATAGATTTACCACCTTAATTTATGTTAGCTCTTGTAAGCTGGTAATTACATCATCAATATCGGATATCGAATCCTCCAAAACATCACTGCAATTTTCCGATGCTTCATAGCGTTCGGAGTTTGCAAGATTTTCAGGCATTCGGTTGCGAGCATAATCTTCGTCGTCGCAAATTGATTGCAGCTCGGATGAGCAACTTGACAGTTTAACTGTAACTTCACTGATTCTTTTTCTAATTTCCTTATTCATAATTTAATGCAATACAAACATTTGTTTATTTTTGTTTGGGCTATAATATTAACACTCCTTAATTTGTTTGTCAAATGATAAAATTAATTTTTTAATAAAAATCTTTGTCGATTTTTAATTTTTCTTGCCATATATGACAAAGATGTCATATATTGTGCTTCAGCAAAAAGGCGTTGCTGATACATTTAAAGCTCGTTGTATTGTCGTGGTCTCTTATAACAACGCCTTCCCTAAGAGTATCTTTTAACACCGAGTTACTTTCCGCATACTTCAACATTTCATCTACCGAAGAGAGTAGTATGAAGTTTTTGTCAAGGATAGGAACCCATTTAATACCAAATATTTTTACAATTTCAGCAGCTTCGCAACTGTCAACCTTTTTGCCATCGATAATTAAGTTGAAAGCGTAGAAGTCGAAACCTTTTATTCCGTATTTGTTCTTTTGAATTCCTTCGCCGATAGTTTCGCCCTGTAAGACAATCATTTTCGCCTTATAAGTATCCATTAACCGCCTTAGTACTTCTTCGACGTTGTATTTTTTGGCTATGATATGATAAACATTGTCGTCGTAGAAACACTTTTGAGACGGTGTAGCTTGCCGAACATTGCGAGAGCAAACCACGAATTCTTTTCTTTTCTTTTCTTTTCTAAGACCGAATGTAGTGGAAGTGCCGTCAATCTTTTCAGTCACGACCATAGGCTTTCCAGCGTAGTCGCTGATAACCCAAGGCATATTTTGTATGCGGGTTTCGTCAGTTTTTATTATCCAATCAGGGAACTTAGTATTCAGTTTTGCGTAGATGATATTGTCATAGATGAATTTAATAACCGAGAGAACTGCCTCGATATTATTTTGCAAGTTAGGCACTTCGACGTATGAAATTGCACCGCCCGGAGAGAGGAGTTGGAACTCACTTTCAATAGCCAACTTACTGAACGCATCGACTGGTTCTGTAACTTTTATATGGTAGCTATTGGTTATATAGTTCTTATCCGTAACACCCTCAATTATGCCAAATCTTTCCTGCAAGCATTTCGCAAATTTGTATGTAGTGCTTTCAATGGGAGTGCCGTAAAGCGAATAGTCAATATTTTCCATCGCTTTCCACTTAGCAGTTGCTGTATTCATTGCCTTCATAACTTCTAAGCCGAAATCCTTACCAGCCGTTTCAGTCAACTTTTTGCCAGTCATATAATAGACGCATTCCCACAAGCCAGCGTAGCCGAGCGAGATGGTGGAGTAGCCACCATATAAAAGTCTATCGATTTTTTCACCCTTGCCAAGACGAGCTATTGCGCCGTGTTGCCACAAAATAGGAGCGACATCCGATATTGTACCTAACAATCTTTCGTGTCTTATTCTTAGAGCGCGGTGGCATAACTCCAAGCGCTCTTCGAAGATTTCCCAGAATTTATCCATATCTTTCTCGCTTGAGCAAGCGACATCAACGAGGTTGATTGTTACGACGCCTTGATTGAAGCGACCATAATATTTAGGCTTTCCATTTTCATCGACATAAGGGGTAAGGAAACTTCGACATCCCATACAAGGGTAGCAGTTGCCATTGCCATTCTTATCTACCTTATTCTGCTTCATTACTTTTTCAGAGATATAGTCTGGAACCATTCTTTTAGACGTACATTTAGCGGCAAGTTTTGTCAAATAGTAGTACTTGCTATCTTCGTGAATGTTGTCTTCTTCAAGAACATATAAGAGCTTAGGGAAGGAGGGGGTTATCCAAATACCTTTTTCATTTTTAACGCCCTCGATACGCTGGTTCAAAACTTCTTCTATAATAAGTGCTAAGTCAGCTTTTGTTTTCTCATCGGACACTTCGCCGAGGTACATATTCACCGAAACAAATGGTGTCTGACCGTTCGTTGTCATAAGCGTGTTCACTTGATACTGAATAGTTTGCACACCGCGTTTTATTTCAGCTTTTACACGCCGCTCTGTTATGTTGGCTATATAATCGTTTAAGTCGGAAACCTTATCAAATGTAATAGTGAGAGGGAATGTAGCAATTTCTTGTTCGACTTCGCTACGAATTTTTTTACGACTTACGTCTACGAACGGAGCAAGGTGAGAGAGAGATATTGTCTGTCCACCGTACTGACAAGAAGCAACCTGTGCCATAATCTGAGTTGCCACATTGCAAGCCGTAGCGAAGCTGTGAGGTTTCTCAATCAACGTCTTATTGATGACTGTGCCGTTCTGAAGCATATCTTCAAGGTTAATTAAGTCACAGTTATGGGAGTGCTGTATGAAGTAATCGGAGTCGTGGAAGTGGATGATACCAGCTTTATGTGCCTCGCTGATTTCACGAGGGAGCAAATACCTTTCCGTCAAATCCTTGCTTACTTCACCAGCGATATAGTCTCTTTGTGTCGGTAAAATGACAGGGTCTTTATTGCTATTCTCTTCAATAACTTCTTCGTTTTGAAGGTCAACAACCGACATTATTTTTGCATCGGTTGTGTTCTTTTTGCGGTCAATTTCGTGCTGATAGCGATACCTTATGTACTTTTGAGCAACGCTGTGGTTGTATGTCATCAGAGCGTCTTCCACAAGGTTTTGAATGTCTTTTTCAACGGAAACTACTCTGCCATAGCTGTTGCATTTCTGCCTTACGTCGTTGGCAATCGCGATGATATCCTTGTCAGAAAGCTGGTTGCGACTTTCAACTTCGTTGTTAGCTTTTCTTAAAGCGTTTATTATCTTATCAATATCAAATGCAACCTCAGTTCCGTTTCGTTTAATTACTTTCATTGTAGCTCCTTAATGTTAATCGTAATCTCATAAGAATTTTTCCGAGTTTATTTTCACCCACGCCGTTGCAGACACCCCAAGTGGTATCGCCCCAGTCGTTTCCTTCTACCAGTTCAGCCTCACCAGTGTTGATGAGCCTTTGCCCCAAATCAGCGTTTTGGGCGAACTTAGCATAACATACGCTATACATAATATCTTCTTTAACTTCTTCCCAATCTGAACGAAGTTGAACTTTTCTGCCAAGAGCCTTAGCCTCAGAGGCGGAGAGGGAACAAAATTCCTTCATCCGCTCGGGGCATTTCATAGCTTGGAAAGCGGCTTCGTTGTTTTTAAATGCCATCCCGAAACAAATAATCCTTCGCTCATAAAAGTTGCTCAGGAAGAAGTATTTGCCTTTAAAACTATCGATTTTATTCTTGCTCATTTTCGAGTTGCTCCTTAAATTTTCTTGCTGTTTCTTTGAGGTCATCTAATGACCCATCGTTATGTATATGGTAATCGTAGTTTACATTAAAGACATCCGCGTCCGCGTGGTTCGAAGTTATGTGTTCAACAGAGTTTCTTGTTACCAAAACCGTCTTAGCACCAAACTCTTTTTTTGCTCTTTCAATCTGATATTTTTCTCTCATATCGATACAAAGCAAGTCGCAGTTTAAGTTGCCTGAGAGGAAGGAAGACATTAAGTTTTCCATTTCCTTATAATTATAGTTGTTGTATTCGTCAATTAAAGATTTGAGTTCAGCAAGAAACTTGCGGTCTCTTTCATCTTTTTTGCCATCCCAACCAAGTTGTTTGGCAAGAACCTTAGTAGGGTTCACAATACTGTCGTGTATCACTGGGACGAATTTCCCAAGCAAGTCCACAAAAGTGTCTTTGCCGACGCCGCCAGAGCCATTTATTATGAGAATTTGTTTCAATGCTTTGACCTCTTTTTAATCCTCAGAACTTTTTTGCCGTACTTTAAAACTTTTTTAGCAAGCTTTTTATATTCGCGAGCCATTACTAAAAACTCATATTTTTTTGAGAACTTATATGAGTCAAGTACTTCCTTGTCGGTCATTGTGCTTTTAGTGCATAAAAGTTTCAAATAGTTAATTTTCGATTCTTCAACTGCTTTCTCGTATTTATTGCTACCCTCGATGGTAACTGACTCGGCGAACTTTTTGTAAAGCTCTAAGTCAGGATGCTCGCGAGAAAACATTACAAGTTTCAAAATGCTATCCATATTTTTAGCCCTTGACGTTATCCTGCGCAAACTTGATTGAACTTACCAAACATTTAAAAAAGAAACGTACGCCGGCGAGAACAGTTACAGTAACAGATGCCCAGAGAGGCATACCAGCCGTCCAAGCAGTAATAATTAAACAAGTTGTTATCATTTAATTCTCCTTATTTTTTACGATGAGTTGGAACATATCCATTGTTAAAACGCTCTTCAAACTCAAATATCGTATATTTATTGAATGGGCGTTGTGCTTTGCGTTGCAAGTCTTTGAGCTTGTCCCAATATTCGGGGAGATATTTCCAATAGTTGTAAAGTTCCCAATGATTTTTATTGGCACAGCACCAGCAAGAAACTCTGTCGAGAATGGAGTAGAGGTCGATATAACCAGTTCGGCATTTCTCAATCCATCCAATATCGTGTTTGCGACAATATTGTAGGCAGTCAGCTTCCGTCATATTCCAATCAGCAAGAGGAAAGCGTTTGTATGGCTTTCGTTCTTTTTGGAGCCTTTGAACTTCGTCTACAGCAATGCCTATATAGCAAATTGTATCTTGCTGTTCGCAATACTTATCAATCGCTTTTAATTTTTCACTTGTACCCCAACGGCAACGCCCGCCGCACCAAGAGTATCCGTATCTCACAATGCCGTCTTTTCGCGACTTATGCGGTTGCTCAAACATTGAGTATAAGAACGGACACTTTGGATGAAGGGTTACACATTTTATCCCACGCTGTTGAGCGTAGTTAGTTAATTTATTCCAGTTGTTATAAATTGATTGAAACTCCATTCCCGTATCATAAAATACGATTTCATCGAGAGGGAGTTGTTCTTCTATGATTTTGTAGACCATAGCAAGACTATCCTTGCCACAGCTACAGCTTGCGATATATCTCATAAATTCTCCTTAATAAATGTTTTTACTCATTTATCAAGGATGTCTTGATGGCTACCCGTGCCACAATTGACTTTGCAACGCAATTTCTATCAAGACTTTACGGATATTTTAATCACCATTGCGCAATAAAGGATGTCAACCCACGACGCTGAGTGCGCCTTTGCTCACCGACCCAGTAGTTGGGATATTTATTTGATATATCAGAGGAAACTTATTTACCATAATTTCTCCTTGTGTTCTATGTTGTACTTGATTAGATACCAGTAACCACTCTGATTTTTGAATAATTCGGCGGCATATATTATGTCGCCGACAGCAAGAGGGTTAGCTTGATATACATTATCTCTGACAGTCAATCGAGCTGTCTTACCGCTTCCTAAGCTCCGTGTACCAATTCTGTAAGCCCATATTTTACCTTGCTTATCGGGAATTGCTATGCAGTCATTTATGAGAAGTCTGCGTCGGTCACATTCCTTACCAGTAACGACATCTGTGTAGCCGAGAATTTCCATTGTGTAGTCAATTCTTTGTTTCATTGAGATGTCTTCCAGCGGATTGTTTTTTATGTAGGTTTCAAAATCATAAAGGCACTGCATTGCTTTATCGTTGACTTTGAAAGATGCCGACTCCGACCCGTCTTTATTCAAGCTACTGCAATTTCTTTTAAGTATTTCTTGCAATATAGGAGAGGTAACCTTATCTTTACGAAGCGTCTTAGCTTCACCTTGTTTAAAGAATTCCCAAGTGTCAAGGATAGTGAGGAGTTCGTTAATATTCCCATATTGGTTGAAATAGTCAATACATATTAAAGGACGAACTTTTGCCGCTTTTACTGCTTTAACATCAAGAAATTGCAAAACGTCAATAAAGTATTTAAAGTTTTGAAGACTGCAATCATATAAAATAGCACCGATAGTTGAGCCATAGCCTTTTATCGCGCCAATCGAGTTGACGATTGTATTTGTTTCGTTGTTGCATTTAATTGAACGGTTATCTTGTCCGAAGCGAAAAGGAGGGAATTTAATTCCAAAGTAATCTTCCGCCTCAGCCTTTAAAGCGTTCATTTTATCTTTATCGCCTTTTTCTTCCGACAAGGTTATCAATACCTCATAGAATTCAAGCGGATGATGAGCTTTTAACCAAGCCCCGTACAAACTATCCAACGCGACACAGTAGGAGTGTGAAGCATTAAATGAATATCTCGCCGAGTCTTCAATTATCTGCCACAAATTCTGAGCTAACTCGTTTGCTTCCTTTTCGGTTTTGCCCTCGTTAGCTACAATTGTTTTGGCAAAGCCTTGTGTGAACTTGTCCTTATAAGCAAGTACTTTATCAGCACGCTTTTTGGCTATATTCTTTATTGCCGTGTAGCAGTCGCTCATGTCAATTCCAGCATAGTTCAGCGCCGCCATTTCTTGCTCCTGATAGAGTAGGAAGCTGTTCGGCATTTCGTCCGTCTGTATCAAATTGTCAAACGCTTTGATGCCATAAGCAAAAGGCTGTCTACTTTCAAACGATTTGTACATCGACTTAAATCCGGGGCGAATCGCTGCAACGAAAGCTCCAAGTTCCGATATATTTCTCGGCGCATATTTAGCAACCCTTGAAGCTGTACCAGTCTGTTCACATTGATTGATACCTATTGTGCAACCTTTTTTGTAGATGTCCCAAGCGGGGTCAGTAGGGGGGCATTGAGCCAACAGCTCTTGCACTGTCGGCGGTTCTTTCCCGATACGATGATAAATTCTATATATACCGTCAACAACCGAAACCTTTAATAAGTCATTTTTAAGGAAGTGGCAGGCTTCAGCCCAGTGACCATCCATTAAACAACAGATGTGGTCTTTAATTTTTACCAAGCCGATTTCTTTACGTATGCTTCCCGCATACAGCAAGTAAGAACAGGGGGCTATACTCCACGAAGTTATTAAGCCAAGATAATCTTTGCTTTTTGCATATATTTCGTGAAACTCCTTATCGATGTACTCAAACACATCAATTGAGTCTTTATCATCTTCGGATGCGTGCTTAACTGCTGTTTCATATTTTTTTAGCTGGTCAGAAACGGCGTTCGCAATTTCAAAAGTAATACCTTGAGATTTTGCATACAATTTCCACGCAGCGGATTTTTGCATTGTGCCATACGCAACCATAGGATAGGCGTGGTCTTCACCTAAAACTTGCTGTTGCCCTCTGGCGAATGGTTCTACGGGTGCGCAGTTGAAGTCTATATCGGGCAAGGAGCCACTTTGTAGTATTCTCGTTGCGCTCATAAAACGCTCTGGATACATATGAACTTTAGCGGCGATTCTATCAACTTCGGTGAAGCCGAGTAGCATATTCGTTATGAAACTTACGGCAGAACCTCTGCCGGTTTTCGTGAGCCAACCGCCGTTCGCTTTCCCTTGTCTTATGATATAGTAGTTGTCGATGAAGTAGTCAGCCATCTTCGTATCGACTACGGTTTGTATTTCTTTGTTGATTTCACTTTCATAAAATTCCCATTTATCTTTAGGAACTTTATCTTTGTATTCCGACCATCCCTGCCAAACCAACTTTTTATATTCCTCATTTTTTTGTTCCTGAGTGTATGTAGGATAGAGGGACGGCATCTTAATGTCTGTGTTAAAAATTGGACTATCATATTCTTCGACATCCATAAATACCTGAGTATTGTCTATGGCATCGTTAATCTCTGTATGGCTTAAAACACATTGTCTTGCAAATCTATCGTAAGCCTCGTCGCCATTTGGATAATCGAGATACCAACCTTCCTCGTCAGGATATTCAATACCTTTCGAGAATAAGAAATCGGTTCTATTTTGTGCTTGATTGCTATGTATGTAGTGACTATCGCATCCCATAATTAAAGGAATTTTGAGCTCATTATGCAGTTTCAAAATGTGCTTATTGATAGCTCGTTGCGAGTCTGTGTTGTGATACTGCACTTCTAAGAAGAAATTCTTACCGAAATGTTTGGCAAACTCTTTTGTTATTTCATCAATGTCTTGATACTTCCAATAGGCTAAACAAGCAGTAGTTATGATTACATCATCTTTGGGGAGAGATAAGATGAGGGGTAAGTCTATTCTCGCTTGCCTATAAAAGCCTGTAAGATTTGCTTCCGAAATAATATCATTTATGGCTTGCCGACCATTTTCATTTTTAGCTCCTAAGTAAATGTGACAATTGCTGTTATCTTTTTCAAACCTATCTCTTACCCAGTAAGCTTCGGCACCGATGACTGGCTTTAAACCTTTTTCTTTCGCCAGCCTAACCGTTTCATAATAGTTGCCTTGCCAACCGTGTTCCATAGACGAAAGTATTCCGTGACCGAGCTCTAAGGCTCGGTCTGCGTATTGTGTTAATTTCGCAACACTATCGGAAATCTTTACGTTTGTGTACTCCTTATGGCAATGATAGTTGCAATAAGTTTTCATTATTGTTCTCCAGTAATTCTGTTACCGTAAATTTCTTCGGCATCATATTGAAGTAATTGTTGGGGAGGGAACGGTAATGGGGAGGAGTAGTTCGTTGTATCCCACTTGTAATTCTTGTCTAATGATGCTTCATCCACAAAGAACCTTCTGCTCGGTCTATCGTAGTATAATCCAGCCGAGCTACCCTCAAATCCGAGCAATCTGTCCTTTAAAATATCGCAGATAACATCGTAAGGGATAGGCTCTTTAAACCAGCCTGCGCCGTTTCGTTTCGGCTCACCAATATGGTCTGCGCTGGTTACTCTGTACAAGCTTAATATCCTATGGGCAAGGTCTATAATGGCAGATATGCCTTGAATGTCCATCTTGCTTAATCTACGCATTGTTTCGATTTTATGGGGGTGGACAACAAGTACAACGGCAACATTAAATTTCTTAGCGAAATCAATAAGTCTTGTTACAAATTCTTCTTGTTTCTGGTATTTTGTGTTTTCGTTCGCTTCCAAATCAACTGATGTTAAGTTATCTATGATGTGGAGTTTGCAACCATATTTGCGAGTCGTATCTTCCATAGATTTTAGAATTGTATCGACCTTGTGGTTGTAGCCATCCTTATAAATGAAGAGTCGTCCGCGGTAGTAGTCATTTATTGCTTTCTGTGCTTCAGGAGTTACTTTCCAATAAGTCGCACCGTTTGAGCAATATTCTTTGACATTGCGCTGTCCAGCTAATATGTAGTTAACCCAGTTTTTACTTTGGAAGTTGGGTAATTCGCCCGAGTAGAGGAAAGCATTTTTATCATCGTCTATTGCATTGCATATCAACTGAGATAAGAAGGAAGATTTTCCACTACCGTTTACGCCAGTTACAATAGTGAATGTGCCATAAAATAATCGCATTAAACGCTTGTCAATTTCTGGAATTCCTGTTTTGATACCATCAAGTTCATCTAAATCAACATTAGTTATATCTGCAAAGTCGGCAACGCTATCTACTGGTGAGTCTTTTGCATTATGTATTAAATCTAAGACCGCTTGCTTGCCCTCATAGTAGAGAACGTGGTTGAGGTCTTTCATAGGTATCTGTTTATCTTTCTCCGCATCGTAGTGATAGCGAGGGATGTCGATAAACTTTGTTCTCCAAGAACCGAGCCTGAAGACACATTCCTTTTGCATCTTAGTTCCAGCTTCGTCGTTGTCAGCACAAATAATTATGTTATCGAATTGTTCCAGCCAATCGAAGTTTTCCTCAATCCAGCCATAATTCTGAGCGCCGAGCGGAACTGAAACCGCATTTGTGTATCCAGCTTCAACCGCCGCCATACAGTCAATTTCACCTTCGCAAATGAGAAGCGGTGCAGTTATGTTGATGCGGTTCATATTAAACAGCAGAGGAGTAGTATCAGCGTCTTTTTGGCACCAAGCTTTTACTTCGCCCTTGTTCTTATCTATTTTGTGTGATGGTCTGTACTTTACCAAACACAAAACATCGTTTGTATCGTAATAATTAAAACTGATATTTCCTTGGGCATCCTCTCGTACATCGAGCAAGTCAACAGTCTCTTTTGAAATGCAGCGTTGCGCAAGATACTTATAAGTGTGCTCCTTATCGTTTAACGGTTCTGCTTTTGGATATCTATATTGGTATTTTGTTTTAACGCCTTTTTCGCCGAATGAGTACTGTATCTTCGCTTCCTTAAATAACTGTTGCAAAGCTTCAAGATAAGTCATTCCGGTGTACATATAAGCGTCAATAATATCTGTGTTCTTTGAGCACCCAAAACAGTGGAATTGGAATGTTTTGGGGTTATAAATAAAACTCGGCGTATCTTCGTTATGCCAAGGACATAAAGCCTTTTTATTTATTGCGTCATATTTTTCTAACTGCAATAACTCTGCAATTAAATCTGCGTTTCTATCACCAAGTTTCGTTTTAGCTTTTAAAATTTGTTCCTTTTCGACAAACATGAAGATTACCTCCTTTTAAATTTTGTGCTCGCAGTCTTTGCGATGATTGCACAAATAATTGCCGAAGAATTCTTCGCATGAAGGGGAGTAATCCCAACAAGTTCTAATTGCTTTAACCGTATTTTTTGCCCAATTTACCGCTTCGTTTAAATCATCTGTTTTAAACGGTATGTCTACGGAAGTTTCCTTGCGGAACATCATAAACCTAAGTAGGTCTGGATACTTTCCGTATTTTTCTTTGATATGTAATGAATAAAGGTAGAGCTGACGAGCATACTTTTTTTGCTCTGCCTTGTTTTTAAAGGAACTTTTCGATTTGTAATCGTGAACTACAAGTCTTCCTTGTTCATCCTCGTATACTAAATCTATAATTCCGTTAAAAACCCAGTCGTCAATAGCAATATCGAATTGACTTTCTACGCCGAGAATTTTGTACTTTGGATATCCGCCGAAATTTCTAAGGTAATTCAATCCCTGCTCGTAATATAATCCTCGCATATCTTGGCAGAAAGGGAAGGAAGGGAACTCTTCTGGAACTGCGGTGTCAAATTCCTTTTCATATGTAGAAGCTAAATCCCAAAGGCTTAAACTACCTTTTGCGTAGCGTTCCATAATCGAGTGAACTTCCGTACCGAAGGAGCTAAAACAGTTCCCAACGCCTTTCTGATGTTCGATGTAAGTGAGCCAGTAGGCATACTTACAATCGTTGAATGTCGATAATTTTGAAAAACTATACCGTTCTTTATCCTTGTTTACCAAGGACAATCTTCTTCTTGCTCGTCGCCGTTCACCGCAGATTCACTTACTTGTGGTGTTGCCGTTTCAGGTGCGGGAGGGGGTGTTGCCTGATTGTTGTCGGCTTGCGCGCCTTCAATAGTCGCTTCAAGAATGAGGAACTTGAATACTGACCTTATTTCGTCGGTGCCCTTTTTCGTATAATTTTCGTTGGTGAACTTTGCTTTTGTTATGCAAATTCTGTCACCTTCTTTTACATCTTTAAGGGTATTGAAGGCGTGTCCAATTACACGAGGGAACCAAGTTGAACTTGCGAAAGTTCCGTCGTCTTTCTTCTCCGAAGTAGAAACGCGCAAATCTATATATTTGGCTTCCGGAGAGACTTTCCAAACTTTTGCATACATTGTGCCTTTGAAAAATATCATCTTATTTTGTCTCCTGTTGTTTGGGTGCCGGTGTAGTTTTCCCAGCTTTCTTGAGCTTCAGCAAATCTGCTTTTGCCGCAGCGCACATTTTAACCGTCTTAAGAGCGGTGGGGTTGCCGTTGCCATCGTTATGCTTTTGGATAATTTCCATCATAGTTTCTTTCGCTACGCCGCTCTTAATGAGCTCATTACCCAAGTCAACGACTTCCTTGATGGCTTTGGTAAGTTCATTCTTTGCTTTCTTATCAGCTTCGGCTTTTTGTTCTTTAAGCTCCTTAGCCTCGTCGCTGAGTTCTTCTCCTTCCCAAAGGTTGAGGTCTAATCCAAATAAGCCTAAATTTTTCGTTAAGCATCTCTTGATGGATTTGTCAACGTTGGTAGAAGTAACGTCGTTAGCGAGTATGGCTTTATTAGCGTTGTCCATAATTGCCAGAGTTTCGCTGATGGTTTCACCTTGAATTGTGACCTGAGTTTCAACATAGCAAGTCTTGCCTTCAACATGATAGCGATTACCATTTTCATCTTTAATGGTTTCGTAGTTCGCGTCGGGGAAAGCGAGCTTTACTGTTGCCCAAGCCGTAGCCCAAGGCAGGTAGGTCAATTTACCTTTTTGCTTGTGTTTGCTTTCGAGGTTAATTGCCCTGAGTGTTTCGAAAACATTTTTGTTTTCTTCCAATTTTTTAATCCTCCGATTATGTATTTAAAGATTTTATCTTTATCGAAATTTATAATGCTTTCTTCTCATTCGATTCGAGGAGAGAAGAAGCTATCAAATCTGCAATGTGCAGAAGTGGTATCAGTTTTGACATATCTCTTGCGTTGTTCAGTCCGTAGTCACCGCCTTTGACAGCACAATCGAATTCACCCATATGCCAACGAATGGCAAGCAGTTCTTCGACGGTGAGATGGATATACCATTGCAGAAGTATGCAACTTTTTTCTCCGTGTCCAAGCGGGACTTTTTCGTCAATGACATATACATCTTTTTCAATCCAGCGACCATCTTCCTTAACATTTTTCTTCTCAATCTTGTAGAAGTTAATTTTGCAAACGTCGTGGAAGAGGGCTACAATCGCAATTGTCTCATCCGAGATTTCGGGAGCGTACTTATCACGCAGTTCTCTAAGAGTGTCATATACGTTCAGTGAATGTTCGCACAGACAACCCTCATAGCAACCGTGAAATCTGGTAGAGGCGGGAGCAGTGAAGAAATCTGAATTTACGAGCCACTTTAACAGTGTTTCAATTCCTTCACGATGTATATGAGTCCTACATATATCTAAAAATCTTTCTTTATTGGTCATTATTTTTCCTTATTATCTTTACTGTCGCCGAACATAAGCTCTTCAAAAGTAATATTGGGTTCGGATGACACCCCATATGTATCCATAAATTCAGTAAGGGTTATTGCATCCAAGAGAACGCTTTTAATTTGTGAGCCATCGCCGAGCACAGCTATCTCAAAAGGTGAAGCAAGTACTATGTATTTGTCCTGCGTCATTGCTTTCACAGCTTTAACGAAGTCTGCGACACAAGAGGCGTCAATGATGGGCTCGCCATCGGCTGTCGTTGGGATACGGAAGTATAATATTGGTTTATCAATGTGTTCCATTCTTATCCTTATTAGTTCACAAGTGGCTTGTTGATTTCAAAAAAATTATGCTTGTGCCTTGCCAAACATCAATTCTTTCCATTGTCTATCAAGCTCTTGTTTGTTTTCTTCTGCCGGTTGTACTGGTGCTACTGCCAAATCTACCCCAAGAGTGACTGGCGTCTGATATGCTCTCCAAATCCGACTATCAATACGGTCTCTTTCAATGAAACTATAATCTGGCTCGAATGGTAACTCGGGCTCAGCCTCTGGTTCGGGGGCAGGGGTTTGCCATAAGTTTGCGATTTCACCAAACGGCTCACCGTTAAGGTAAAACCTTTGTGCTGGCATTTCAGCAATCTGAGCTCTAATCGCTCGCAAAAACGCTTCATCTAAACGAGGTGGCATATATTTTCTCCTTAAAATTTTAAATAAAAGGCATCTTTTATTGTGAATTTTATCCCTGCTCGGACAGAGTGATAGCTAATGGATTGGTTAGTTTGCCGCTCGAGAGCTTGCTAATTACTGCCTTTAAATAAAGTGTTGCTTCATCGAGTAAGTAGTCTGGCTGGACATTACTACCTACAATTCTTGATAAATCATTGATAGTAATAGGAACAGGGATTTTAGCGTCGTTCTGGTCGGCAATGTCTTGTATTAGCTTCTTATGGTTTTCATCAACACAAAGAATGGGAGTGCCAGTGAACTCACTTATGTATATTAGGCGTGTCGTCTTACCGTGACCGCGCTTTAAATTGTAAACTTTCATTTTGTTTCCTATTTTAATATCCTTTTTTTAACCAAAGTTTAAGTTCTTTGATAAGTTGCTTGACTTGTTCTTGGTTAAGTCTAACGCCCTCGCCGATGATATCACCAGCTTTTAGTGGACGGCACCCTCTGCGACCAAGCCCGTTTATAATTGTGGGAACTTCGCCATAGCAGCGCTCATACCAATCAAGTTTTTCTTCATCAACAAGAGATTTGCAATTGATGCGTAGAAAGGTTTCGCCAACAGTGTTGGAGGTGTAGCCCTCAATGTAACCATATCGTTCAGGGTTCTCATCGGGAGAACACTCATAAGTTTCATTAACTATTTTAAATGCCATAATCACTCCGAAATTTTTAGCCCATCTTTTGATGTCCAAGTACATTTAGCCAAGAAATCATCTTTAAAGTTTTTCTCTTCATTGGTTAAGTCAAAAAAGTCAATAGCAAAAGGATTAAAGCCAGCATTTGCAATAGCTTCTTTTAATGAAGGATAGATGTCGAAACGGTATCCATCATAACCAGTACCACTTATACAGTTGTCGCCATCATATTCTTCAGCCTCCTTGGAGGAAGGAGATATACAACAATGCTCGAATTGTTCTTCTGGGCTGCCTCTATAGTTCCATTCACATAAAACACCAAATTTTCTATCTTGCATTTCATACTTCCTTAATGTAAACCTTATTATCTATGTAGTCTCTATCTTTAGAGAAAATAGGGATGTCGTTGTCCGTTGTCCATTCGCGCCGCTCTACACCGTTCTTATCAACTATTGTCTTCACTATACAGGCACCGCGCTTTTCAGTAGTGGGGAGGTGGTTCCAATTAATACCCTTCTGGGTGAAGATGATGTCTTGTAACTCAGTGCATTTCTTACCTTGCATTTCCTTATGAGATAGAACGGATTGAGCAACCGCCAAAATAGAGTTCCTTGTTGCATCCTGTTGTCGCCAAATGAAGTAGTTGCAAACTTCTTCTTTTGGGAGGATGAACGCTCTGGCATCGAATGTTGCACCTCTGCTATAAGCAGTAGAGTATGCGTCGAAGTTCTTTTCGTCTCTTTCGCCCCACAGATTTTTCATTGTTACGGCGTGATAGGCGTATTTATCGCTAAGGTCACGAGTTAGTGAGGCGAACGCTCTATTAAAAGCAAGAGTGGCGATGCTTGCTGAAACACTTACGAGTTTTTGAAGATTGTTCTCAAACCACGGCTGAGTACTGATGGTGTCGTAGTCTGTGAGCAGAAGGCTTATTTCATCTGACTGAACATAAGCGAGCTTACAACCTACAATCTCTTTACATAAATGCTTGGCTGTTTCCTGCATTGCCGTCATAAAGAATTTATCAAACGGTTTAGCAAAACCTCGTGTGAAGGTGTGGAACGCTTTACCATCTATACGGATGATGACGGGGCTACGTTTTGTCAAATAGATACGAGAGATGTTTCATAAGCTTTCATCCTATCGCCAAGCGAGTCTTTAGTCTTTTTCATAATTCTCCTTATTTTTTTGGGTAGTTCCACGGGTACTTGTCCCGTAATTCCTGTAGCTTCTTTTGTTGTTTCTCGCGCTCTTGCCACTCTGAATCGTGAACACCATCCCGAGAGAGGTTGAATCCCTTAGCTTTTAAGGAGCGTCGAGTTAGAAGAGTAACAAGGTCTTCATAATATTTTCTCCAACCATCGGTAAATGCAAACTTGCTTATAAAGATGTGAAGAAGGGTTGATGGTGGGTCTTTTCCGTAGTCATAAACGACGGCGGGGAATGAAAGGTCGTGAACAGCAAACCCGAGCTCGTCAAAACTATATAAGTTTTCCGCTGCGTATGTCTCATCTTCCTTAGCTTTAACCTTTGTTTCTTCAAGCTGTTTCTCAGCATCAGCAATATTTCCAATTACCAATCCGTACAGAGGAACATCATAATAATTGTAGAGAGAGATGAGGGTGGCGAACATCTCGCCAGCCGGTGGGTTAAGCTCATCAATCTTTTTATCAATTTTCTCACGCCACTCGTCTTTAAGTTGCCGTTCGAGCTTCACATTTGTTATTGTACTCTGTCGGTACTGTTCATTAGCGTAGCTGTTGTTGACTGATTGAGAGAAGGAGATGACTAAAACTATAAGTGCTACTATAAGAAATAATGTCATAAGCTACCTACAAGTCGAACGGGTCTGGCTCATCTAAACATTTGGCAAACCAACCTTGTTCGTTAAACATTTCGTCAAATATTTCGTTCAGACACTTAACAATCTTGTTCGCTTTTTTTTCTGTAATCATTAATACGGTTTTTTCTTCATCGCTTTCAGCTACTTTTATTACGTCAAAAGAGCGAGTTCTGTCATTCCTTCGTTGAAGAATAGTGTCTTGCTCAAGGTTTACGATGCTAAATCTTCGTAGAACCTTTTTCTTTCTTTTGAACAACATTATTTTCTACTTGCGTTTCCTCCTTATTTAATGTATCAAGTACATTGTACTTGCAAAGATTTATGTATGCGCCGCAGGTAAGAGTGAGGCAAGCGGCGGTGCTTTCATTTATAAATATGGTATAGCAGGTATAGTTACCTAAGCTTTTTGTATTCTGTACATAGTCATAATCGGCTTTGTAATTTAGTTCTAAAAGTATCTGTTCAATCATAGATACAATTATATCGAATGGTGCGAAGTCAAACTTTAATTCGACTTCCTTGCCGTTGAGGAACTCAATAATCTTAACTTTATATTCCTCTCTAAGTTGCTGCAAATTTATTGTTTCTGTGCGTTTCATTTTGACCTCATTTGTCCACAGTTTGTCCACGCTGCACAAGTGACAGCTAATGACTCTAAATGATAATAAGTGAATTTACCTTTGAAATTTAGGCAAAAAATGCCTTAAAATAATGATATTTTCTATGAATATTTGGGATTTTCCTGAAATATAAATATAACAGTATATGCGAAAAGTTATTGATTACGTTAACGAACATAAAAAAATAATTATAGTAATCCTGCTTATCGTATTGCTGATCGGCGCCGTTTACATAATAGACAAAGGAGAAAAAACTAATTCGGCTTCGACTTCTGTCAATGCAAATAAAAGCCGGACCGAAGTCAAACTGATTAATATTTTAAGCAGTATCGAAGGAGTTGGAAGCACCGACGTAATGATAACGGAAAACGAAAGCGAAATTCTCGGCGTGGTTATTGTGTGCGAAGGTGCAGACAATATAATGACGAGAAACAATATATTAAACGCGGTGTCAACTGCGCTTAATATACAAAAAAAATTAATTGCAATCTATTCAATGACTGTATAAGGAGAAATTATGTCTAAAACCAAAAAAATTATCGTAATGTCATCACTCGTACTTTTGTTAGCGGTAACGGCGGTTCTCAACGTATTGCTTGCAAAAAACAGATCTGCCAACGGCGATACGGCTGTTGCAACATCAAACTACTTCACAACATACCGTTCGGAAAGAACGACAACCAGAAGTGAAGAACTTGTTCAGCTGGATAGCGTCATCGCTCTGTATGACAAAGACAGCGAAAAGTATACCGAAGCCGTTAACCTTAAAATGAAAATAGTAGAAATTATGGAAAAGGAACTCGTTCTCGAAACTATGATTAAATCTAAGGGTTTTGCGGACGCCGTAGTGTCGATAGGCGTTGATTCCGATAACGTAAACGTATTTATCAATTCTAATGAACTGGATATGACCACTGCGCTTTCCATTTACACTTGTCTTAAAGACGAAGCGGGAGTTGACCCTTTAAACATAATAATTATGCCTGTTTACTCACAAATATAATATTGTAGTTGCAAAATTAAAAATACTGTGGTATACTAATGATTAAGGAGACAGATATGGCACATATAAGACACGACCCTACTTCTACGCAAAAGGGTAACGTAATCTACAATTCGAATATAGTCAGCGGAATTGTCGCTCTTGCTATAAGCGAAGTTGATGGCGTTATGCTTCTCAACAACAAGAACAAGGGTGTAAAACTGAATTTCGACAAAGAGGGGATAATTGCGGACATAAGCGTTAAAGTAGACGCAAATTATAACGTCCCGTCGCTTGCATTCAAAATTCAGCAGTCTATAAAACACAACGTCGAGTCGATGACGAAATATAAGGTTGCGAAGGTAAACGTTCATATTCAGGACGTACATTTCCCCGAAAATTCGGCATTGTAAATATTACGTTTATTCCCTTAAAGTTTTTTAAGGGAATATTTGCTTTTTAAATTTATGAGAACGTTAGCAAGAGAAACACTTTTTAAAATTATATTTGCTTCACAATTTACTGGCGGCGTTGACAGCGGCTTTAAAAGCGCGCTATACAAGGCGGAAAAGGTTGCCGGCAACGACGCGGAATACTGCGATAGAGTATTAAATATTATTGACGCGAAAAGGGAAGAATTTACCGTAATTCTCGATAAACACTCGCGTTTGTTTCCGGAATCCGGTTTATTCCCCGCCGACAAGAGCATATTGTTTATTGCGCTTGCCGAAATACTTTATACGGACGATATACCGGATGCGGTAGCTGTCAACGAAGCGGCTAACATAGCATCTAAGTATTCTTCCGAAAAGAGCGCGTCGTTTGTAAGCGGAATACTTTCGGAAATTATCAGAGAGAAAAAGAATGTATAAGATTATCGACGGAAAACTTATTGCCTCGGAAATGCGCAAAAAAATTAAAAGCGACGTAGCGGAACAAGCAAAAGAAGGTAAGGAGATAGGGCTTGCCGTAATTCTTGTCGGCGATAACCAGGCATCGCAGGTTTACGTAAGAAATAAAATAAAAGCCTGTGAAGAGGTTGGTATAAAATCTTATGCATACTATTTGCCTGCGGAAACCCCGCAAAATGATTTATGCGGTCTTATTTCCGAACTTGCGGAAGATAACAACGTTCACGGAATACTTGTGCAATTACCGTTGCCTAAGCATATAGACAGCGAAAAAGTTTTAAAGCTTATCCCTAAGCATAAGGACGTTGACGGATTTTCTGCCGAGAACATAGGTAGTTTGTGTATTAACAGCCAAAGCCTTGTCGCGTGTACGCCTTACGGTGTTATGAAAATGCTTGAACACGAAAATATATCCGTCAAAGGTAAAAAGGCAGTAGTTGTAGGCAGGTCTAATATCGTAGGCAAGCCTATGGCAATGCTGTTGCTTAACGCAGACGCAACCGTTACTGTATGTCACAGCAAAACGGAAAATTTGAAAGATGAGTGTTTAAAAGCCGATATAATTGTGGCGGCAATCGGCAAGGCGAAATTTATAACCGCCGATATGATAAAACAGGGTGCAATAGTAGTTGACGTAGGAATGAACAGGGACAAAAACGGTAAACTTTGCGGCGACGTTGACTTTGAAAACGTTAAAGAAAAGTGTTCCTATATCACGCCTGTTCCCGGCGGAGTGGGCCCGATGACTATAACTATGCTTATGTATAATACTTATCTTGCGGCTGTAAGGAGATGTAATTGACTGAATTTGAATTAAATTACGAAAATTTAAAAAAATCGTTTGACGGTATTTTGGACAGCTTCTGTGCCGGACTTGACTGCAAACCCGAAATATTGAACGACAGTTTAATTTACAGTCTCAGACTTGGCGGTAAGCGCATACGCCCCGTTCTTATGTTTGCCGTAGGCAAACTTTTAGGGCTTGATAGCCAAAAACTTAAAAATTTTGCGCTTGCGTTGGAGCTTATTCATACTTATTCATTAATTCACGACGATTTGCCCGAAATGGATAATGACGATTTCAGGCGCGGAAAACCTTCCAACCATAAAGTATACGGTACGGGCAATGCCGTACTTGCGGGCGACGGGCTGTTAAATACTGCATATTCGGTTTTATTCGGCGAATGTTTCAACGGCAGCGAGTATGTGTCTGCGGCAAAATATATCTGCGACTGCGCGGGTATAAAAGGAATGATTGCGGGGCAATCCGCAGATTTATTGCATCAAAACGATAGCGAAATAGATGAAGACGTTCTTGATTTCATTTACGAAAACAAGACTTCAAAACTTATTATGGCGGCAGTCGTAGTACCCAGTATCCTATGCGGGGGCAAATATTATTCCGAATTGAAACTGTTCGGGCGCGACCTTGGTTTTTTGTTCCAGATAACAGACGATATTCTCGACGTCGAAGGCAATTTCGAAAATTTAGGCAAAAGCGTTGGCAAGGACAGCGCGGAAGGCAAATATACAAGTGTAAGACTATACGGGCTTGATAAAAGTAACGTCAAAGCCGATTTGCTTTGCGAAAGATGCGTAAAGATACTTGAAAGTTTTAACGGCAATACAGAGTTTTTAAAAGATTTAGTTAATTTCGTGAGGCAAAGAATTAACTGATTTTCTATTGACTTTAATATAATATTATGATATAATCTGTGTGATATATAGTGGTGCAGTATTCTAGTCAATAACCATTGATGCGAAGGCGGGGGTAAAATACCGTCAAAGGGCATATCGATGAAGTTTCTGGTGTTTGCTTGCTTTTGCCAAAAGTGGGTGGATGCTGGGAGTAAAGGTTTATGGGAGCTTGGTAACGGCATACCGCAGCCTAACCCATTTACCGTGGAGGCTGGCAGAAACAAAATTCTGACAGTATAAACCTGCTATCAGGCGAAAGCTTGGTACAGAGTAGCCTGCTTTGAGTGAAAACAGCGGATAGCGGAATTTACGATAGCATTTGTTCGGCCAAACGTTTGTTATCCATTGCCGCTTGAAATTGATTTTGCAAAAGAAGATAAGCTTGGTGGTAATTGTCAAGGAAAGCTTCTAGACTGTTTTTATATTAGAGATTACGGTGTGGACTAAGTGGTGATTCGGTGATGTAATTTTGCATTCAGTCCCTTAAAAGGAAACTGCTTCTTCGGCGACGGGGAGTGGGACTGAGGGAAATCCTACCGGACCTAAGCCGCAAAGTTTATTTAATATAAACCACTATATTTATTTTTTTACGCACACGGATTGTGCGTATTTTTAATAGTTATAAAATTTATGGAAAAAGACGACGATTTAAATAAAAACGACAATCAAGCTAAAAAGAAAAAAACAGGCAAGAAGAAAAAAGTTGTTCCCGACTGGCTTGCCTGGGGGTTGGGAGTATTATTCCTTTCATTTGCTCTTACGGTAATTTTCAGTGCTTTGACTGAAATTTCCATAAAAAACAGTCCTGTTTATATTTGCGTTATAGTTTTGCTTGTGCTGCTTGTTCTGAATATCGGTTGCGACATTCTGGCAAACGCAATACTTACAAGTAATGCGGAAGCTTTTCACGCAATGGCGTCAAACAAAATTAAGGGGGCAAAACGTGCCGTTACTTTCTGCCGTAACGCTACTAAACTCGGCAGTATTTTTGCCGATGTAATAGGCGATATCTGCGGTATCGTCAGCGGAGCCGCGGGTACCGTGCTTGTCGTATACATTGCCGCAAATAAAGGCACTGTTTGGGAGATTATAGTGTCGATAGGCATAAGCGCATTGATAGGCGCTTTGACTGTCGGCGGTAAAGCTATTTCAAAACATTTTGCTATTAAATATAACAAGCAGATAGTTTTCGGTTTTGCCAAATTTACTACGTTCTTTAAAAAGGAAAAATGATGCTTGAACTTAATGCAGGGCAAATAAAGAGTATGAATTTATCCGAGCTTTCGCAACTGTGCGATAAAGCCCGTCAGGAAATTATTTCCACCGTCTTCAAAAACGGCGGACATCTTTCTTCAAATCTCGGAACCGTGGAATTAACGGTTGCCTTGCATTACGTATTCGATTTTCCGCGGGATAAAATAGTATTCGACGTAGGTCATCAGTGCTACACGCATAAATTATTGTCGGGAAGAGCGGATAAATTTTCTACGATAAGGAAGAAGGGCGGGCTTTCGGGTTTTCCCAAACGCGAAGAAAGTGAATACGACTGCTATAACACCGGTCACGCGGGTACTTCGGTATCAGCCGCGCTCGGCATAGCCAAAGCACGCGATGTGAAAGGTGAAGATTTTAATGTAATTGCCTTAATAGGCGACGGTTCCTTTAATAACGGTCTTATTTACGAAGCTTTTAACAGTTTAAGACTGTTGAATACCCGCATTCTGGTAATATTGAACGATAACGGGATGTCGATTTCCCCGACGGTGGGAAGTATGCACGAATATCTTGAAATACTTAGTAACGACAGTGCACATAACGCCAAGCGCCAAAGGCACGCGACTATTTTCGAACGTTTCGGGTTTAAATATGACGGTGTATACGACGGTAACAATCTCGTCGGTATGATTGAAAAACTTACCGAAATTAAAGAAGCATTAAAGACGCAGTCTGTAATTTTACACGTAATGACCCAAAAGGGAAAGGGATATGAATTCTGTGAAGAAAACCCCGAAGCCACGCACGGAATTTCCATTTCGAGTTCGGACAATTATTCAAAAGAGTATTCTGAAGTTTTGGGGGCAACGCTTAGTGGGCTTGCTGAAAAGGACGAAAGGATAGTGGCCGTTACGGCGGCAATGACTTCGAGCTTGGGACTTGGCGGTTTCTTTGAAAAATATCCCGGGCGTTCGGTTGACGTCGGCATTTGCGAAGAACACGCAACAATACTGTGCGCGTCTATGGCGGCTGCAGGGCTTAAACCTTATTATGCCGTCTATTCTACTTTTTTACAGCGTTCTTACGATGAAATAGTTATCGATATATGCAGTCAAAACCTACCTGTGACCTTGTGTATCGACAGGGCGGGAATTTCCGGTTCGGACGGAGAGACACATCAGGGCGTCTTTGATATATCTTTTTTAAGTTCTGTACCCAATCTTGCCATTGCCGTACCGAAAGACGTTAAAGAATTCGAAGCGATGGTTAAATTCAGTGCGGGTTATAATGCGCCTCTGGCTATTCGTTATCCGCGCGAAGGGGTAAGGGTTTTCCGTCAACAGTCCGAAATCGTTTTGGGGAAGTGGGAAATTCTTAAAAAAGGCGATGGAAAATGCGCAGTCATCGCCTGCGGCGAACGCGCCGTATCTCTTGCGTTAGCTGCTTCTCAAATTCTCGAAGAAAAAAATATTGCCGTAAAAGTTATCAACGCAAGGTTTGTTAAACCGCTTGATAAAGCAATGCTTGATAGTCTGTCCGAAAACCGTATAGTAACTATTGAAGACAATATGCTTGCTGGCGGGCTGGGTTCACTGATAGACTGTTATTATTCGGACAAAGATAAAAGAATAAAAAACTTTGCTTACGGCGACGAATTTATTGCTCACGGCGGCGTAGGTGAACTTATGGACGGACTTGGGCTTAACTGCGGCGCAATAGCGGAATATATAGAAAATGAGATTGGATAAATTTTTAGCAGAGAATTTCGGCTCGCGCACAAAAGCCGCTTTTGCTATACGCAAATGGTTAGTTCTTGTAAACGGAAAGCCTGCCGAACCTTCCTGCGAATACCGTGAAAACGATAAAATTGAAATATTGACCGCCGCAGAAAGTTATGTTTCCGTTGGCGGTTTTAAACTGAGTAAAGCATTAAAGGATTTCAATTTTTCGGTAAAAGGCAAAGTTTTTGCAGACATCGGGGCGAGTACGGGAGGCTTTACCGACTGTCTTTTACAAAACGGGGCGAAAAAAGTTTATTGCATTGACGTGGGGGAAAGCCAGTTAGATAAAAGCCTTATCGGACCCAATATAAGGGTTATAGACAATTTCAATGCAAGAAATTTATCGAAAGACTTGTTTGAAGAAGAGCTTGACTGCGTGGTGATAGACGTAAGTTTTATTTCTTTGACTTATATACTCGAAGGTGTAAGCAATATAATTAAAGACGGTGCAAATGTAATTGCGTTGATTAAACCGCAATTCGAATGTGAAAGCAGAAGCGTAGGTAAAAACGGCATTGTTAAGGATGCCGAAATGCATAGAAAAATATTATTCAAAGTTTTGGATTTCGCGGAAAGCTGTAACTTAAAACCGTTGAAACTTACCAATGCGCCCGTTGTTGCAGGTAAAAATATTGAGTATCTCGCATTGTTTGAAAAAAGTGCAATTACTCAAAAATTTGATAAATTATTAATAAAGTCTATTAAATTATGAATTTAATAGGCTTTTTGTTTGCATATTTGTATAAAAAGATATATAATGATACAGATGAAAGCGGGCATATATTATAATAAAAACCGATTATCATTAATAGAGCGCTATCTCAAACCGATGATGCAAATGCTTGAAGAATATTCTTGTTCTTGCACGGTTGTAAAGGACGGTTCGAATCTTGACGGGTTAGACGTTTTGTTTGTTCTCGGCGGAGACGGAACTATTTTAAATATTGCGTCGGAGTGCGCGTTGCGCGGTATTAAAATTTTAGGTATAAATTACGGGCATCTCGGTTTTTTGGCGGAGTTCGAACCTGAAAAATATGTGGAAGCCGTTAAGCTGGTCTGTGATGGCAATTATGTCGTAAACAGACGCGCAATGCTTGAAATATGTTGTAAAGGCAAAACTTATCTTGCTTTAAACGACCTTGTAATCCAAAGAAGCACAGGTTTACAGAATTTCAGCAATACAGTTGAACTTCGGGCTGAAATTGACGGAATTACCGTCGATAATTATTTGTCTGACGGCATTATAGTAAGCACGCCGACAGGGTCTACGGCTTATTCGTTATCTGCGGGCGGCTCCATACTTACGCCGGATTTAAGCGCTTTTATTATGACGCCGATTTGCGCACATTCATTACATTCAAGACCGGTAGTTTTCAATGATAATTCTGTGCTTAGAATTGAGCCGAAGAGTTGCAGGTCGGCTTTAAATCTCGTTGTTGACGGAAAAATTGTAGATGTAATAGACTTAGAGGTAATTAAAGTCAAAAAATCGAAATACTTTGTCGAATTCATTACAAGAGGCGATAAAGATTTCTTTAAAAAGCTATTAATTAAACTTAATAAATGGAGCAAATGATGCATAGGAACGCAAGACAACAGAAAATTTTGGAAATTATTTCAGTAAAGGAAATTGACACGCAGGAAGAACTTTGCGAAGAACTTAACAGACTTAATTTTAACGTTACGCAAGCAACCATTTCACGCGATATCAAAGAATTGAAATTATATAAAATTTCAGGCACTACCAAAAAGTATAAATATGCATGTCTTGAAAGCGACGACGATTCGGTAAGAGGTAAGATGAAGACCTTGTTCCGCGAGTGCGTTCAGACTATAAGTTATGCAAATAATATTATCGTAATCAAAACTATGCGAGGTAACGGCTCTTCGGCGGGAATGTTTGTCGATTCGCTTCAACTTAAAGAGATAATAGGAAGCGTTGCTGGTGACGATACTTTGCTTATTGTTGTCGACAGTAACGAAAATACAAAACTTATTGCGGACAGGCTTAAAGAGTACATATAAAATGTTAAGCAGATTGTACGTTAAAAATGTTGCGCTTATTTCCGAAGCCGATATTTTATTCGACGGGGGATTAAACGTATTATCCGGAGAAACGGGGTCGGGTAAATCGGTAATTCTCGACTCGGTTAATTTTGTTTTGGGCTGCAAAGCGGACAGAACTATGATTAGATACGGAGAACACGAAGCGTTTGTTAAAGCCGAATTTTCCGTTGAGGACAATTCGGAAGCCGTAGCCAAACTTGGAGAATATGATATAGAGTGCGACGGCGCTATTATAATTTCACGTAAGCTTAACGCCGACGGTAAAGGTTCTATTAAAATAAACGGTAATGCCGTTACTGTGTCAATGCTTAGAAATATTACACAACACCTTGTGGACGTTCACGGTCAAAGTGAACATTTTTTTCTGTTAAACGAAGAAAATCAGTTGAAAGTTATTGACGGGCTACTCGGTGAAAGCTCAATAGATTTAAAGGCAAAGCTATCAAATCTTATTTCGGAAAAAAAGGAATACAAAGCAAAAATATCGGTTCTCGGCGGTGATGAAGCCGAACGTGCGCGAAAGCTTGATTTGCTTGGTTTTCAGATTAACGAAATCGAAAGCGCAGAATTGAAAGTAGGGGAATTTGAAGATTTGAAATCACGACAAAATATTGTGATTAATTCCGAAAGAATTTTATCTACGGTAAATTGCGTTAAAAATATTCTTGACGGCGAAGGTGGGTGCGGCGACGGGCTTTCTTCGGCTGTGCACGAATTGAACAGAATTTCGGGGTTGGGCGACGAATATGCCCAAATTTCAGCCCGTCTTGAAGGTCTGGGCGCAGAAGTTGCGGATTTGTCGGAAAGTCTTTCAGATATTGCCGACGGGCTTACGTTTGACGAAAAAGAAGCGCAACATATTGACGAGCGGCTTACGCTTATTAAAACACTGAAAAAGAAGTACGGAGCCGACGAAAAAGAAATTTTAGCGTACAAAGATAAAGCTCAGGCTGAGTTTGATTTAATTTCCGATAACGCCGCAATGATTGATAAATATACAAAAAAAATCGAAGAGTGCGACGACAAGATTTTTGACATTTGTACTAAATTAACAATTTTAAGAAAGCAATCCGCACAAATTTTTTGCGACGGCGTTGTTAAGGAGCTTCAAACATTGAATATTCCCGATGCGAAATTCGGTGTAAAATTCAACGAATATAACAGAGAAAGTGCGAATTTACAGTCTTCAAACGGTTGCGACGAAATCAGTTTTGAATTTTCGGCAAATAAGGGCGAACCGCTTAAAACTTTGAACAAGGTTATCAGCGGAGGAGAAATGAGCAGATTTATGCTTGCCGTAAAAACCAAACTTAAAAACGTTAACGGAATTTCTACATACATTTTCGATGAAATCGACGCGGGAATAAGCGGTTATACTGCGGGAACCGTAGCCAGAAAATTTATGGAAATATCCCAATCCACACAAATTTTAGCCGTATCGCATTTGCCGCAGGTTTGTGCCGCAAGCGACAGCCAGTTTTTAATATATAAAATAGAAGAGGGCGGAAAAACCTATACTAAAATAAGGAAATTGGACAACAAAGAGAAAATTGACGAGATTGTACGGCTTACCGGCAGCGTAAATTCCGACGTTGCAAAGTTGCACGCGGAAGAATTGATTAAGCAGTTTAAAAAATAATTAAACGGCAGGCAACTGCCGTTTTTATTGTATATAAAAAAGAGTCTTGCACACAATACTGTTATGCTTTTAAGAAAAAAATTTGTAAGAACTCTTTTAATATTGATTACAGCGGTTATTTGCGCTATATCGGCTTCACCGATTAATGCAAGCGCCGCAACGCAATCCTTGTATCTCGGAGGTTTTTCCGCAGGATTCAATTTAAGTACTACTACCGTAGAGGTCATCGGCATTTGCGACGTTCTCACATCAGACGGTTTGCGTTCGCCGGCAAGAGAGTGCGGCATAAAAGCCGGTGATATTATAGAAAATATAAACGGCGTTGAAGTAAACCGTACGGAAGACATCAATAAAATACTTTCAGAAGATTATAAAAAGTTTAATATTGGCATAACCCGTGATGGAGAGTTAATGAATTTCGACGTTGTTCCTGCAAGAGAACTTTCTTCCAACGGCAAAAGGCTCGGAGTGCTGGTGAAAGACAGTATAAACGGGGTCGGCACTGTAACTTATATAGATAAAGCAAATAAAAAGTTTGCTTCTCTTGGTCATCCCGTGACGGATTTAAAGAATAATCTTATGGAAATAAACGGAGGAACCGTTTACGGATGTATAATTTACGATATTAAAAAGGGCGTTAAGGGAACTCCCGGTGAATTGAAAGGCGTCTTTGAAAACGGTAACGTCATAGGTAATGCAAAACTTAATTGCGCGTGCGGGGTTTACGGCGACTTAGCAGATTCTTTTGATACTACAAAATTGATTAAAGTGGAAAGAGGGGCGATAGACGACGTAAAAATCGGTAAAGCCTGTATTTATTCCACGCTGCACGGAAATGAAATCAAGAAATACGATATATCGATAGTCAAAACGGATAAACACAATAAAGATAACAGAAATTTTGTAATAAAAATAGAAGATAACGAATTAATTGAAAAATCGGGCGGAATAGTGCAGGGAATGAGTGGAAGTCCCATTGTGCAGAACGGCAAATTGATAGGCGCTGTGACCCACGTGTTTGTAAACGACCCGACGAGGGGATACGGAATTGCGATAGATAAAATGTTAAGTTCATATTAATTACAAATTCCTCATATAATTGTATATGAGGAATTTATCTTTTAAAGGTATTAAATGGGATAAAAAGTATTTTATTGCCGCATTAATAGTACTTTTGTGTAGTATTATATGTGGAATAGTACTTTACATAACTATCGATGTGCACGTTTACTTCATTAATTTTGCGGAAGATTACGTTTATTATGTTTTTGGTTTTCAAAACACGTCGATAATTTTTTCGCATTTGCTAAGCGATTTGTTCTATTTTTATATCTTTTTCCTGATAAGTTATTTTACTAAATTCAAATATTTAACTTTAATTTTTATCTTTATACGCGGAATATATTTTGCGGTTTATGCCTCAATATTATTTACGGTAATTTCATTTGGCGGCATAACGGTGGCGGTTTTGGTTTTTATACCAATTTCGTTATTGTCACTGATATTCAGCTGTATGATATGCGATTGTTGCAGATCGGTAAACAAAAAATATGTTTTTTTAATACCCGCAGCGCTGGCGTTGATAAATATGCTTATATTACTTTTATTGATAAACGTTCTTTTCAGGGTAGTAATAGTTATTGTATAATAATCTGATTATTTCGCATAATATTGGTATGAAAAAGATTTTTACCGTATTATGCGCCGCTACTTTGATTGCGGGCAGTATTTCTTCGGCGGGATTTAAAATTCAGTCGTCCGACAGTCAGCTTACGCAGGGTTGTAAGTCGGCATATCTTATTGATTATGATTCCGGAGAGTGTATATTTAAGCAAAATGAATTCAAGCGTATGCCTATTGCAAGCGTTTGCAAGGTTATGACTTTAACCCTTGCAATGGATGCTGTAAACTGCGGCAATCTTTCGCCCGACAGTATAGTAACCGCAAGTGAACGCGCCGCGGGGATGGGGGGTTCGCAGGTATTTTTGGGGGCGGGATGCCAATATTCGGTTGACCAGCTTTTAAAAAGCATAGTCGTTTGTTCTGCCAATGACAGTTGCGTAGCCATTTCTGAAACTATTTCCGGCAGCGAAGATAGCTTTGTAATGCAAATGAATAAAAAGGCGGAAGAATTGGGATGTAAAGATACTTTGTTTGCCAACTGTACCGGGCTTCCCAAAGAAAACCAATATTCGTGTGCGCACGACGTGGCGCTTATGTTTAAGAACCTGTTATCGTACGAAAATTACTTTAATTACAGTAAAATCTGGCTTGAAGATTTCGTTCATCCCGATAACAGAACGACGACGATAACCAATACAAATAAGTTGCTTAAAAAGTATTCGTTATGCGACGGGGGAAAGACGGGCTTTACCAACGAGGCGGGGTTCTGTCTTGCCGCGACGGCAAAAAAGGATAATTTAAGGCTTATTTCGGTTATTTTGGGCGCAGACAGCAGCGATAACCGTTTTTCATCTACAATTAATATGTTCAATTTCGGATTTGCAAATTATAAGAATAAAATCGTTCTCGATAAGGACGTAACGCTTAACGACGAATTCGAACTTTGCGGAGGAAAGAAAGCCTCGTTCGCGGTATGCCCCGAACGTAATTCTTTTGTTTTCTCTGCCGTAGACCAAACGCCCGACGTGACTTTTAACGTTGTTGCGGAAAAAGTAAAAGCCCCCGTATCAAAGGGGCAGAACGTTGGTAAAATAGAAATTTTCAAAGACGGCGTACTTTATGATACGGTTAACGTAGTATCTGCGGAAGATGTAAAAAAGGCGGGATTCGTCGACTATTTCGGCATAGTGGCTGAAAACTGGGCTATATAATCTGGCATTTTGATAAAAATACGGCTTCCTGTACAAGGAGTCGTATTTTTATTTTAAATCCGCAATTTATTTGACTATTTTTCTATATTTTGTTAAAATACCGATAAGCAATAAATTAATAGCAGGGCTAAAATGAACGAAAGAGATACGTTAAAAATTAACAGCCGAGGTCATTTGGAAATTGGCGGAATGGATACAACGGATATTACCGTTAAATTCGGCACACCGTTATACGTTTTTGACGAACGTCATATAAGAGATATGATGAGTGTTTACCGTGAAACCATAGCAAAAGAATATGAGGGTAACGGTCTTGTATTGTATGCTTCGAAAGCTTTTTCCTGTACGGCGATTTATGCGATTGCAAAACAGGAAAATATAGGCATAGACGTTGTGTCCGGCGGGGAACTGTATACAGCATTAAAGGCGGGTTTTCCTGCCGAAAAAATTTATATGCACGGCAATAATAAGCTTGTAAACGAGCTTGAATTTGCGCTTGAAAGTAAAGTGGGGACAATAGTTGTCGACTCTTACCGTGAAGCTGATTTACTTGACAGTCTGTGTTCGGCAAAAAAAGTTAAACAGGATGTTTTGATAAGAATAAACCCCGGTATCGAAGCGCATACCCATGAATTTGTTCAAACGGCAAGAACCGACAGCAAGTTCGGTTTTTCGGTTGCCGACGGAACAGCAAGTGAAATCACGGCATATATTTTGTCAAAAAATAATTTGAATTTAAAGGGATTTCATTGTCATATCGGTTCACAGATATTCGAAAAACAGTCCTTTGTGCTCGCAGTAAACAAAGTTATGGACTTTATGGCGGATATTAAGAAAACGCTTAAATACGAGGCGGCAACTCTTAATATCGGCGGCGGGTTCGGAATATGGTATAATTCCGAAGACCCTAAACTTAAATTAAACGATTATGCGGATTATTTGAAAACTTTGATAAAAGCCGTAAAAATCAAATCGAAAGAAAACAATTTAAACCTGCCTTATCTTGTAATCGAGCCCGGCAGGTCGATAATAGGCGAAGCCGGTATTACTCTTTATACCGTAGGGGCAATTAAGGAAATACCCGGCGTAAAGAAGTATGTGGCGGTAGACGGCGGTATGTTCGATAATCCGAGATACGCTTTATATCAGTCAAAATATACCGCTTTGCTGGCAAACAGAGCCTGCGAGCCGTGTACCGAAAAAGTATCCATAGCGGGTAAATGTTGCGAAAGCGGGGATTTGATTGCCGTCGACGTACCTTTGCCTAAGGCTGAAAGCGGAGATATTTTGGCGGTACTTTCTACGGGCGCTTATAATTATTCAATGGCAAGCAATTATAACAGAAATTTTATACCGCCTGCGGTTCTTGTAAAAGACGGTAAAGCAGAATACATAGTTAAACCTCAAAATTATGAAGATTTAGTCAGAAATGACGTTGTTCCGGAGTATCTGAAATAAAAATGACAAGAGTGCTTTCCCTATTGGCGTCTGTTATTGCTGTATTTTTTGTTTTCGTGCCTCACGAACTTGCACACGCTTTTATTGCTTATAAAAACGGTGACGGTACTGCAAAAATGTACGGAAGACTTACGCTGAACCCTATAAAACATATCGATCCCGTCGGTATGGTTTTATGTATTTTTACCGGATTCGGTTGGGCAAAACCCGTGCCTATCAATCCTTACAATTTTCGGCGATACAGGGTAGGCTTGTTTACGACCGCAATAGCGGGAGTGACGGCAAATTACATTATTGCATTTATTGCTTACCCGCTGTACTTGTTAATAGCGACTTACGCCGTGACTGAAAGCGTCGCATTAAGTTACCTGATAACTTTTTTCAATTATGTGTTTTTTCTCATTTTTCTTTACAGCTTATCGGTGATAATGTTCAATCTTTTACCGCTGTATCCGCTTGACGGATTCAGAGTGGTGGAATCGTTGACGAGAGAAGTTAATCCCGTAAGAAGATTTTTGAGAAATTACGGTTATTATATTCTGATAATACTTGTTGTGGAAAGCTTCTTGTGCGGAGTTTTACTTGAATACACTAATCTGACGTTTGTAAAGTATCTTGATATACTTGGATATTTGCAGTGGTTTGCAAGAAATATTATCGGATATCCCATAACGGCAATCTGGAATTTGATTTTCGGTCTGCCGCTACCGATTATAAGCGGAATATAAATTTTGGATATGGCTATGGCGGAAAATTACGAAAATTTTGAATCGGTTGTTGATTATAACACGGTACTTGATGACTTTGAAGGTCCTCTCGACCTGCTGTTGCATCTCATAAATATTGCAAAAATAAGAATCGAAGATGTATTCGTATCAAAAGTTACCGAACAATTTCTTAATTATATAGAGTTTATGAAAACCCAGCCGCACCGTGACGTTGACAAAGAAAGCGAGTACCTCGCTCTTGCGGCACAGATTATTTATATTAAATCGAAAAGTATGGTTCCCGTCGTTGAAATAGACGGCGAAGAAATCGGCGGGGCATACGAAGAAGAACAGGCTTTAATCGAACAGCTTAAACAGCGCGAATATGAATTAATAAAGAGCGAAACACCAAAGCTTAAAAACCTTGAAACAATCGGGTATTATTTTAAAGATCCCGATACCGATTTCAGTAAAGTAAAGGTGGTTTATAAAGATTTTAACGTGCACGCGCTTTTGGAAGCGTTTGCAAATCTTATGCTGAGGAACGAAAGTTTGCGGCACGAACAGGCAAACATTAAAGAAATTCCGAAAGACGTTCATACAGTAGAAGATAAAGTGGCGCTTATCCGCGACAGGCTAATCGAAAAAAAAGAAGTACGGTTTGACAGCCTTTTTACAACTTATTCACGTAACGAGATTATTACGACATTTCAGGCTCTTCTCGAAATGCTCAAACATCAGTTCATTACTGTGGAACAGGAATGTTCTTTCGGAACAATAAATATAAAACTTAACCCGTCTTGGGATTTAGAGGACGTATCAAGTGGACAATTTGACGAATATAATTGAGGCAATAGTATTTGCTTCGGGTGAAGCGGTGCCTGTTAAAGTCATAGTGGAAAAGCTTGGGTGCTCGCTAAAAGAAGTTAATTCAGCCGTAAGCGAACTAAAAGAAAAACATAGCGGTAATAACGGAATACATCTTCTGACTTTTAACGGTAAATTGCAGTTTGCGACAAACCCGGAATATAAAAAACCCGTATCTGACGTGTTGACGCCTATAAAGGAAAAAGAGTTTACAAAGACCATTTTGGAATGTGCCGCAATTATCGCTTATAAGCAACCCATAACTAAACCGGAGCTTGAAGAAATAAGACAGGTAAGCTGTGATTATGCGATACATACGCTTTTAGAGCTTGAAATGATAGTTCCGTGCGGAAGGAAGGATGCTGTTGGTAAACCGATACTGTACGCTACGACGGACAATTTTCTCAAACGCTTTAAGCTAAATTCCATAGACGAACTTCCTGATTACGATGAACTTATGGCACAGATAGCAGAGCTTAACAGTTCGCTGTTATCCGACGAAGACGACGGCAACTATTTATACCGTAAAGACGAATATGTCGAAGAAGCCGCCCAAACGGTTGCGGAACCGGATAATCAGGATATGCCATCGCCTAAACCCAACGTTACCGAAGACGGTTATGAGCTTCCTGATTTTATATCCGACGATGACGACGTTATTAAAATAGATTAACTTAAACAGCCTGTGCTTTATGTCTATGCACGGGCTGTTTTCATATTTATTGGTTGTACCAATCTTTATTTGCTATGTCGGGAATTTTAATTTGCGGTTCATTTCCGTCGCCGAACGAAATATTTACAGGTGAAAGTTTGATTTCGGCGCCCACAAATTTTTCTTTACCGTTATCATAGTATGGTGTTACAGAGTAGGTATATATTCCTTCCTTGGGGGAATCTGTAACGCATTTTTGCCATTTTCCGTCATAAATGATGTCAGTTTTGCCGTTATTTACTCTTTTTATAATAAATGAATAGTACTTTGTCTGACATAATTGAATATTTACAGTGTTATTTTCAACTTTTATATCGGGTTTGGGAATCGTCGGGTGTGAAAATCTGTCGGACTGAATAGAGGGTCGGTTGCCTTTTAATACCTTAACCGTCATTATGTTCAATTTCGGGCAAACGGGGTCGGCAAGTATTACTTTATCGTTTTCGGAATATTCTTCGCGGTCGATATCGATTTTTACGGTACCCTTTTCAGTTTCAAGCGGGGCGGGCGTTCGCCCGTCATAAATATTGGTAATTATAGATTTCATAATTTTACAGCAGTCGTTGCCGCCTGTTATTTCCGTGCGGCTGTTATCCTTATTCCCAAGCCAAACGGCTATGCAGCTGTCGCTTGTATAACTGACCGCATAAGCGTCCGTGTTGCCTTCCGCATTTCCGCAAGTACCTGTTTTCGAAGCTATGTCAAATTGAAATTCTTTAAGTTTTTTTGCTGTTCCGCTTTTTGTTGTTTCGATAAGCATTTCGTTTACAAGCGAACAGGTTCCTTCCGAGAAGACGTTATTTGCCGTGACGTCGTTTTTATAAATAGTTTTACCGTCCTTGTCCGTTATTTTTTTTATAAAGCGCGAGGGGCGGTAGTTTCCGCCGTTCGGGAAGACCGAATATTTATCCGCAATTTCTTTGATGCTTAGTCCGTATTTCATTCCGCCGAGTGCAAGCGACAGGTTTTTTTCGTCGTTATCGAGTTCTATGTCCATTGCCGCAAGATATTTTTCGCATTTTTTTATCGTAAGCGAGTTAAGTGTTTTAACCGCGGGTACGTTATAACTGTTTTTAATACTTTCGGTAACTGTAACAGTTCCGTGATATTTTTTATCGTAATTTTCGGGCGAGTATCCGTTAAAGTCGACTTTTTCGTCTTGAATTTTACTGAACGGGCTTATATTTTTTTCTTCGATGGCAGGGGCGTAGACAAAAATAGGTTTTACGGTTGACCCCGGTTGACGTTTGGCTCCGTTCAGAACGGATTTGTAAGCTTTAACTCCGGAAGTGGAGTTATCGTTTACTATAACCGCATTGTCGCACGGATAGTTCAAATTCTCTATAAACGACTGGACGTTACGGTTCATATAGGTATGGATTTTACAACCGTCGTTTAAAGAATAATAATTGAGATTTAATTCTTCAAGTTCGTCAAAAACGCCGTCTACATAATCCCCGAAGTTGTTTTCCGACAAGGTGCGAACGGTGTTTAACGGCATTTCGATTGTTTCGTTATAAGTCTGTTGGTCTATATAACCGCATTCGAGCATACTTCCGAGGACGATATTCCTGCGTTTAAGACTTTTTTCCGGGTTCTTAAACGGAGAGTAATTGTTCGGTGATGTGAGAAGTCCGACTATAGTTGCACTTTCGGCAATATCCAGATTTTCGGCTTTTTTATTGAAATAAAATTCCGCCGCGCTTTGAAGTCCGTAACAGTTGTGTCCGAAGTAAATTGTGTTGAGATACATTTCGAGTATTTCGTCTTTTTCATACCGTTTTTCAAGCTGTTTGGTAAGTCTTATTTCGTTGAGTTTGCGTTTTATGGTTTTGTTGTTGGACAAATGAGTGTTTTTAATCAACTGCTGACTTATCGTTGAAGCTCCTTCCTTAAATGAACCCGAAGTTATGTTTTTATATAGGGCTTTTAGCATTCTTTTGTAATTTAAGCCGTTGTGACGGTAAAACGTTCTGTCTTCGGAGGCGATAAACGCATTGACTGTATGTTTTTGCAAACTGCTTACGGCAACGCTTTTTTTCTGGGCGTCAAGTGAAGCGCTTGTAAGTTCGTTGCCGTCGTCATCGTAAATAAGGACGTTACGGCTTGCGCCTATAAGTTTATTGCTGTCTAAAACCGCGTCTTTTGTGATAATCAGATAGGTAAAGTATAATCCCGCTATTACGGTTATAAAGCTTAAAAATATTATTGCTATGATTTTAATTGCCTTGTTCATTAAATTTAGTATTTATAAATTTAAATAATTGTTGCAAAACATTTGAAAAAAAATGTAAAAAATTATATAATTCTGTATATATGCAAAAGTATTTTAACATTGTAACGTACGGCTGTCAGATGAACGTACACGAATCCGAAAAAATTGCGGGGCTTTTGGATGAACTCGGTTACGCTTATTGCGACGATATGTTCAAAGCAGATATAGTCGTATTTAACACCTGCTGTATCAGGGAAAACGCCGAAAATCACGCTTTCGGCAATATCGGTATGCTGAAAAAACTAAAAGCCGAACGGCGCGATATGATAATTGCCGTGGGGGGCTGTCTTACGCAACAGATGGGAAAGGCCGAAAACCTGCACGATAAGTTTCCTTATGTCGATATAATTTTCGGTACGCATAATTTATATAAGCTTAAAGATTATATACTCGAAAAACAGAAAAAAAGTAAACCTGTAATAAGAATAGAAGAAGACGGCGGTTTTATTTGCGAAGGCGAAAAGCCGTTAAGGACAAGCTATCCCAATGCCTGGGTTAACATAACGTACGGGTGCAATAATTTTTGCAGTTACTGCATAGTTCCGTACGTCCGCGGGAGGGAGAGAAGCCGAAAGTCCGAAAACATAATAACGGAAGTTAAACAGCTTGTAAGCGAAGGTTATAAAGAAATAACGCTATTGGGACAGAACGTAAATTCTTACGGTAACGGTACCGATGAAATATCTTTTCCGCGGTTGCTTGAAAAGATAGCGCAGATAGACGGTAAATTCAGACTGCGTTTTATGACAAGCCATCCCAAAGATTTTTCAGAAGGGCTTGCGCGGGTTATGCGCGATAACCCGAAAATTTGCCGTTGCCTGCATTTGCCGGTTCAAAGCGGTTCGGACAGTATTCTGAAAGCGATGAACAGAAAATATACTTCCGCAGATTATCTTAAAAAAATCGAAATTTTGAAAAAATATATTCCGGATTGTGCCGTTACGACGGATTTGATAGTAGGGTTCCCGGGGGAGACGGAAGACGATTTTAGGGCTACGCTTGACCTTGTCAAAAAGGTGAATTATTCTTCGGCGTTTACTTTCGTATATTCTAAGCGCGAAGGAACCGTTGCCGCCCGAATGGATAACCAAATTCCGGAAGAAGTGTCTAAAAGGCGCATAATGACTCTTGTCGAACTTGTAAACAGTCTTACGAGAGAACATTCGGCAAAGTATTTCGGAAAAGAAGTTGAAATTCTGTGCGAAGGGTACGATGAGAAGAAAGGAATGTATCTCGGCAGAGACGAATTCGGCAGAATGGGGTATTTTGAAAGCAGTACGGACGTTAAAGGACAGTTTATAAATTTAAAAGTACAAAAGGCAAACGGCGTGTCGCTTATAGGCAGGCGCGTTTAAGGAGAAAATATGGCGCTTTCACTGATGATGCAACATTACTTGTCCGTAAAGGAAAAGTATAAAGACTGTATCGTTTTTTACAGGCTCGGAGATTTTTACGAAATGTTTTTCGAAGACGCGGAAAAGGCGTCAAAACTTCTTGATCTCACCCTTACCGGACGCGACTGCGGTCTTAAAGAACGTGCGCCTATGTGCGGGGTACCGTTTCACGCCGCAGACGGGTATATCGCAAAACTTGTATCTCTCGGTGAAAAAGTTGCGATTTGCGAACAGCTTGAAACGCCGTCGGAAGCAAAAGGAATGGTCCGGCGCGGCGTTGTAAGGGTCGTTACGGCGGGGACTATTACGGACGACGAACATCTTGACGAAAAATCAAGCAATTATATTTGTTGCGCTTTTAAAAACGGCGATGAAATTGCTCTCGCCTGGGCTGATATAACTACGGGCGAACTTACGGTTGCCGACATTTGCGGAAGTGAGGCAGTCAGACAAGCGATAACTCAAATGTTGAAATTGAACGTTAAAGAAATTATCTGTAACGACGATATGTTGCTTGCCTCTAAAAACGAACCTGAATTATCGCGCGGTATTCTTCCTTATTTTTCGAATTATCCCGCCTGGGCTTTCAATTACAGTTCTGCCGAAAGAACTCTTTTGGAACAGTTAAAGGCGAAAACTCTTTCGGCTTATCCGGTGGCAGGGAAAGAAAATGCCGTCTGTGCGGCAGGCGCGCTTTTGCAGTATTTAAAGGATACGCAAATGCACGCATTAAAAAACATAGATGCGGTTAAATACTTCAATAACGACGGCGTTATGCAGCTTGACAGTACTGCCGTAAAAAATCTCGAACTTGTCAAATCGCTCGGCGGCGGTAAAAAATACGGCTCGCTTTTGTGGCTTATGGACAAGACCTGTACGGCTATGGGTGCAAGGTTGCTTCTTAACAGTATCGTTTATCCGTTTGCAACAAAAAGCGATATAGACTATCGTCTTGACGGAGTTGAGGAACTTTTTAATTCCACTGTCGTAAGGTTAAGTATTGCGGAATTATTGAAAAGTGTTAAAGATATTGAAAGGCTTGCGGGGAAAATCAGCAACAATAACGTTCAACCCAAAGATTGCCTTGTGCTTGCGCAGTCGCTTTCGGCTGTACCGAATATCAAGTTTCAGCTTTCGGGTTTTCTGTCAAGCGTAATAAAAGATATTTCAGATAACTTATACGATTTGTCGGAAATTGCGGAATTGATAGACAGCGCAATAGAGCCTAAACCGCCGGCCCAGATGAAAGACGGCGGATATATAAGGGAGGGTTACAGCAGTCAGCTTGACGAATTAAGGCGTATAAAAAAGACGGGTGGCAATCTTATCGTAGAGCTTGAATCCCGCGAGCGTGATATTACCGGCATCAGGACTTTGAAGACGGGGTATAACCGCGTATTCGGATATTATATTGAAGTATCCAAATCGTTCAAAGATAAGGTTCCGCTGCATTACCAGCGCAGGCAGACGATAGCTAACGCCGAAAGATATACCACCGATGAGTTAAAGGAACTTGAATGTAAAATTTTGGGCAGTGAAGAAGCTTCGTTAAAACTCGAAGCCGAACTTTTCGAGTACGTCAAATCTGTGCTTGCGCAGAATATAAATAAGTTTAAAGTAATTTCTTCTGCGGTTGGTTTACTTGATATGCTTGTTTGTTTTGCCGAAGTTGCAAAAACCAACAAGTACGTTCGTCCGCAGATTGTGGAAAGCGACAAACCTTTGATTATTAAAGACGGAAGACATCCCGTTGTCGAAGTTATATCAAAGGAAAGATTTATTCCCAACGATACCGCGCTTGATGAAAACGGCAACAGAACAATGATTCTTACCGGTCCTAATATGGCAGGTAAAAGCACTTATATGCGACAGACCGCTATAATTGCGATTATGGCGCATTTGGGAAGTTTTGTGCCTGCAAAATCAGCTCAAATTCCGCTTATAGACAGAGTGTTTACACGCGTAGGGGCAAGTGATAATCTTATTTCGGATCAGAGTACTTTTATGGTCGAAATGATTGAAGTGGCATCAATTTTACAAAATGCGACTAAAAACAGCTTGCTTATACTCGATGAGGTCGGAAGGGGAACAAGTACTTACGACGGGCTTAGCATTGCTTGGGCGGTTATCGAGCATATTACGGAAAAGATAGGCGCAAAAACGATGTTTGCAACTCATTATCACGAACTTACCGAACTTGAATCTAAGCTTGACGGCGTAAAAAATTATAAGATATCGGTTAAAGAAATTAACGGTAAAGTTGTGTTTATGCGAAAAATTATGCGTGGGGGAGCAAACAGAAGCTTCGGTATAGAGGTTGCCTCGCTTGCGGGCGTGCCTGAGGCTGTTACAGAAAGGGCAAAAGAAATTTTAAACAGCATCGAACACGGCGACAGACAGTTTAACGTATGTAGGGAAGACGAAGCTGAGCAGACCGTGTCCGAAGTCGAAAAGATTTTAAGCGAAGTCGATATGAATACTATGTCGCCGATGCAGGCGTTTTTGCTTCTCGGCGATTTAGTGGAGAAAGTTAAATTATGAAGAAAATTAACATTCTGACAAAAAGTATTTATAACAGAATTGCCGCGGGAGAAGTTATCGACCGTCCGTACTCGGCGGTTAAGGAGCTGATTGAAAACGCTATCGATGCGGGCGCTACCGAAATTGAAATTAGTATCGAGCGCGGCGGCAAACAGCTAATCAAAGTCGTTGATAACGGCGGCGGTATAGAGCGCGACGATATGCGCGCGGCTTTTTTCCCTCACGCAACGAGTAAGATTTCCTGCGCCGACGACCTTGATAAAATAACAACGCTCGGGTTCAGGGGAGAAGCGCTTGCAAGTATTTCCGTGATTTCACGCGTTGAGCTTACGTCCGTAACGGAAGGCAACTCTGCTTATAAAGTCGTCTGTGAAGACGGAAATATCGGTGCGGTTGAACAATCTGTTCTTGAAAGGGGCACAGAAATCTGCGTAAGAGATTTATTTTACAATACCCCCGTCAGGGCAAAATTTCTTAAACCGGACAAGAAAGAAGAAAGCGATATAACCAACTTTATTACAAGATACATTTTGGGTAATCCGAATATATCTTTCAGGTATTTTGCGGACGGTAAGCTTATTCTTCAATCTCACGGCGGTGGGTTGGACGAAGCAATGGCGCAGGTTTACGGCGCAAAAGTAATTCCGCAGTGCTTTAAAATCAATGCGGAAAAAGACGGGATAAAGATAAACGGTTTTATAGGCAACCAAAACTTTTTTAAACCCAATAAAACTTATCAAAGTACTTTTTTGAACGGAAGATACATTTTAAATAATACTATTTCGACAGCAATATCGAATGCTTATGCAAGTTATGCAATGAAAAGACAGTATCCGTTTTACGTGCTTTTTATCGAAGTGCCGTCGGATTTTGTCGACGTAAACGTGCATCCGAATAAGGCAGACGTTAGATTTGTAGACAACCGTAAAATTTTCGGCGCAATCTATTCGGTTTTATCTTTGGTTCTTGACGGAACGGCTTCCGCGGCGCAGTTTGTTGCGGACAGTGTCAGAATTCCGGAAATAAAGTCTGCCAAAGACGCGGATAACAATAAAGTTTATTCCGAACAGAAGACTTTTTTTAATGAAGAAAAGATGTCTTCATTAAACCCGTCTAATGAAATTAAAACAGATAATATTGCAGTAAATAAGGAAAGTTTACAGGAGAAAAAACCTTTAAAGTATTATGACCCGCTTTTGAAGGAGGCTGTTCCAGATAAAACTGAAATAAGTTTCATTGACTTGATAGTGTCGGACAAATCGGTATCAGGCGGATTTAACGCCGATAAAAGAGTCGAAGAAGCTCGTGAACGCCATCTGCGCGAACAGCAGATGATTGAGTACGAGTCTTGCAAATATAAGGGTAATCTGTTCAATACATACTTGATTTATGAAATGTGCGACAAGGTTTATCTAATTGACCAGCACGCCGCGCACGAACGGTTGATTTACGATCGTTTGCGTGAAAAATTGTCAAACAGAAATATCGACAGGCAGGGGCTTATAATATCTTATCTGTTTAACGTCAATCCGCAGGAAAAAGAATTTATAGAAAACAACATTTCTCTTATAAGAAGTATGGGTTTTGACTTAAAGCCTTTCGGATTGGCTTCTTACAGGGTTGACGAAGTTCCCGCGGATTTGCGTGAAATTAATTTAAAAGAATTTTTTGACGAGCTTTTATCCGATGTGAAAGGTTTAAAAGATATAAAGATTGAAGATATACTTAAAGATAAAATTGCTATGACGGCTTGTAAGCACGCTGTTAAAGGCGGTATGGAACTTACGAAGGAAGAGGTTGATGCGTTATTTAAAATGCTTAAAGGGAATATGGGGCTGAAATGTCCTCACGGCAGACCTATTTGCGTAATGTTAAAGAAAACCGAAATAGAAAAAATGTTTAAAAGGATAGTTTAGTTTGGATAAGCTTCTCGTAATATGCGGAGCGACTGCGACCGGCAAAACCAAACTTGCGGTCGATTGCGCGGAAAAGTTGAAAAGTGAAGTTGTTTCCGCGGATTCACAGTTGATTTATAAAGGACTTGACATAGGCACGGCAAAACCTGACGTTGAAGAAATGCGAGGGATAAAACATCATATGATTGACATTGCCGAGCCGTCAGAAAATTTCAGCGTGTCGGACTATGTGTCTATTGCCGAACCGATTATCGAAAATATTTTAAAAAACGGAAAAACTCCCGTGGTATGCGGAGGTACGGGGTTTTATATTAATTCCCTTTTGTTTGATTTAAGTTATGGAAACGCGCCTGCGGATAAGGCGGTGCGTGAGAAATATAGCGAAATTTTAAATAGTAAAGGGAAAGCATATTTACACTCGTTGCTTGAAAGCGTTGACGCTCAGACCGCCGAAAAGCTTCATCCAAACGATACGGTAAGAGTTATACGCGCCTTGGAAATTTACGAAATAAGCGGTAAGAAGAAGTCGGAAATAAACGACGCTTTTACACCAAAACACGCTTATCTTGCCGTTGCGGTAGATTATCCGCGGGATGAGCTGTACGACAGAATAAACAGACGCGTTGACGTAATGTTCGATAACGGGTTGGTTGAAGAGGTGGAAAGTTTGGTTAATCGGGGAATTACCGAAAAAAATCAATGTATGCAGGCGATTGGCTATAAAGAAGTCCTTGAATATTTAAAAAATAGCAATTATCGAAGTACTATGCGTGACATAATTAAGCAAAATACACGCCGTTATGCTAAACGTCAGATAACTTTCTTTAAAAAACTTAAAGGTTTGGTCTGGCTGAGTCCGGAACAGGCGACGGCAGATTACGTGTTGGGGTTGTTAAATGGATAACATAGAATTTATAGAAAAATGTGAAAAAAAGTTAAAAGATAAATACGATTATATTGACGCAATCGCTTATTTTAATCAAAAAAAAGTTTTAAACGCTTTTAAGGAAAGACAAGTTGCTCTGCGGCATTTTAACGGTACCACGGGATACGGGTATGACGACCAGGGAAGGGATTGTCTCGGGAAATTGTATTCCGATGTTTTCGGTGCAGAAAGCGGTATAGTCAGTCCGCATATCGTGTCGGGTACGCACGCTCTCACGGTTGCATTGTTCGGTCTGCTTCGCCCCGGTGATACACTTCTCTGTATAAGCGGTATGCCGTATGATACGATAAGAGGGGTTATATTCGGTAAAAACAACGGCTCTCTCGAAGATTTCGGCGTTAAGTTCGAATATTGCGATTTAAAGGATGACAAATTTGATTTTAATGCTATTGCGGAAAAGTTTAATAAATCCGTTAAAGTCGTATATATTCAGCGTTCGAGAGGATATGAACTCCGTGATGCGTTTTCTTGCAGTGAGATAGGCGAAGCGTGTAAGTTTGTAAGAGAGTTGGGGTTTGGCGGCTGCATCTTCGTGGATAATTGTTACGGTGAATTTGTCGAAAAGACCGAGCCTACCGAATGTGGCGCGGATTTAATTGTCGGTTCGTTAATTAAAAATGCCGGCGGTGGATTGGCGCCGAGCGGCGGATATATTTGCGGCAGAAGTCTTTACGTTGATTTGATAGGTAAAAGGCTTACTGCGCCGTCTATCGGGTTGGAAGTCGGTTCCTATTCGGGCGGATATCAGTACTTTTATCAGGGGCTTTTTATGGCTCCTCACGTTGTCGCACAAGCTTTGAAAAGCAGTTTGCTCATAGGTCAGGCTATGGGTGAACTCGGGTTTATCAACTTTCCTTCATTAGATAAAATTCCTTACGATATAACGCGAGCAATTCAATTCGACAGTTCTGAAAAGATGATTAATTTTATCAGGGAAGTGCAGTATGCTTCACCGATAGACGGCTTTGTAACCTGTGAACCTTGGGATATGCCCGGATACGACGAGCCTATAATAATGGCGGCGGGAACTTTTGTGTCCGGCGCATCGATTGAATTATCTGCGGACGGTCCCGTTAAACCGCCATACATTGCATATTTCCAAGGCGGTTTGACATATGAACACAGCAGATATGCGCTTGAACGTATTTTAAATAAATTGAGGGTATAATTATGGAAGTAATATTAAGATGGTGGAGGCTTTCCGATGCCGTGGTCTTGTCGCAAATTTTAAATAACCGTAAAATTCTTGATAACCTGCGCGATGGGTTGCCGTATCCGTATACTTTGAGAGACGCGCGTTGGTATATAGATTCGATGCTCGGTTCCGATAAAGACGATGTGTTTGCTTATGCTGTGGAATATTGCGGTAAATTAGCGGGAAGCATAGGCGTTTTCAGGCAGGAAAATATTCACTCGCGTACAGCCGAACTCGGCTATTACATAGGCGAAGAATACTGGAACAAAGGAGTGGCTACGCAAGCGGTAAAGCAAATTTGCAAGTATGTCTTTGATAATTCTGACATAGTAAGAATTTATGCCGAACCTTTTGCGCGGAATATCGCTTCTTGCAGAGTTCTTGAAAAAGCGGGGTTTGAATATGAAGGAACGCTTAAAGCCAATGCGGTTAAAAACGGCGTTATCGAAGATATGAAGATGTATGCAATAATAAAAGACGAACGTATTTAATGTAATGCCCGCAGAGAATTTTCTACATAAGTATAGCGCACTATACCTATCAATCAAGGCAGTGCGCTTTTGCTTTACTGATTTAATTGATTGTTGTATAATAGCAGAGTGATAAACAGTAATTTGTAGTTATGATTGGATATTAAAAAATGAATATAAAATAGATTAAAGATAGAAATTCATCACTAATAAGTCAAATATTAGAAGATGGTGAAAGAGGAAAATGATTTGGAAAACAGCTGTTAAACTATGGTATAGAAA